>CAZLEU010000030.1:0-26672 GCA_964558625.1 uncultured Flavobacterium sp. | reverse complement strand
ACATCTTCGGAGTATTTTATAGTATCCAATCGAAAAGAATTCAAAACTTGCTTTGAGCTGTATTTAGGCAAACTAGAGTATAATTTACTCTCTATATCCATTTGTGCAAAACCCGTTTTGATAATAGAGTCCAAATCTTTTCTTAATTTTAATATATCTATCTCTATCTTTTTTTTCAATAAAACAGGTGTTTTAAAATCTAAGTCTTTTGCCGATAACGCTTTTAAACTATCAAGATAAATAGACATATTATCAAGTGATTGTTTATACTTCATCAATTCATTCCTGTTGTATTCTTGGAAATAATTATTAAAATGATTTTCAGCTTCAAAATAATATCTAATTGCAGAATTAGAATATTGTAAAGCACTATTTGGTTTGCTTACCTTCTCAAATACTTCGGTAACCTCTTTTTGGTTTGTGCTTTGATTAAACCATAAAAAAAGGATAATTAATTGGGTAATTAAGATTCCTATAAAAAGGGCTATGTGTATTTTCTTTCTACTTTTTAAAGATACTTTCATTTAAATCATAAATTTATTTGTCATATAAAATTACTAAATAAATTGAGTATAGCCAACAAGACGGTACTACAAATTAAATAGTTTATAACTCTGGTGTGTCGATTTTACAATAGCTTCGGTTCGATCGGTATGGGTATCCGAAATAAACAATTGCCCAAACTCATCCTGATTGACCATTTCAACAATCTTGCTTACTCTTGTTTCATCTAATTTATCAAAAATATCGTCAAATAATAAAATTGGTTTTTCACCAGATTGTTTCTTTACAAATTCAAATTGTGCCAATTTTAAGGCAATCAAAAAAGATTTTTGTTGTCCTTGAGAGCCAAACTTTTTAATTGGGTAGTTCTCTATTTGAAAAGACAAATCATCTTTGTGTACTCCAACCGAAGTATACTGTAACGCTCTATCTTTAGCTAAATTTTGCTCTAATAGAGTTATCGTATCTGCTTCAAACAAATGGCTTTCATATACCAACTGAACCGTTTCTACTGAACCCGTTATGGCTTGGTGGTGCTTAGTAAAAATAGGAATAAAATCGTTTAGAAAATGCTTTCTTTTTTCAAAAATAAATTGACCAAATTGATTTAATTGTTCATTGTAAATAGATAATGTATCATTTTCAAAAGTATGATTCAAAGCAAAATACTTTAACAATGCATTGCGCTGACTAATGATTTTTTGATACTGAATCAATTGCTGCAAATATGTCGAATCCAATTGCGAAATCACACTATCTATAAAACGTCTTCTAGTTTCACTCCCTTCAACTATCAAATCTGTATCACTTGGCGAAATAATAACGAGTGGAATTAATCCTACATGGTCAGAAAATTTTTCATATTGTTTCCCATTTCGTTTTAGAATCTTTTTTTGACCCTTTTTGAAACTACTAACAATTTGTTCAGAACGTCTCGCTTTCTCAAATTCCCCATCAATTACAAAAAAATCTTCACCATGCTTAATATTTTGAGCGGCAATTGGGTTAAAATAACTTTTACCATATGCCAAATGGTATATTGCATCGAGAACATTCGTTTTTCCAATACCATTTTTACCAACAAAACAGTTGATTTTGGCATCGAAATCATAACTAACTTCCGAAAAATTTTTATAATTGAATAAAGAAATCTTTTTTAAAAACATTGTAATGACTTGAAAATATTGAACTTTTAAATCTTTCAATACTTTATTTAAACCCCAAAACTTCGGGAGTGCAAATTATCGAAAAATATCGACAAATTGCTTTTAATTTTTTTCTTTATTTAATATTTCGTCGTAGAAAGAAAGAACCATTGGCAAAAAAAATAATTTAAAATTTAAATGCATTTTTTTATGTCGGTTTGAATAAAAATTTTATTTTTGCGCACACTAAATTAAAATTAAATGGCAACTTATAATAAAAGAGGTTACAGAGCACCAAAAGAAAAAGAAGAAAAATTAGATCCTAACTTTATAGAAGAAACTCCAAATGTAGATGAAAAAGACAGCGCAACAGCGGGTGTTTTTAATACGCTAGATGAAACTGCTTCAAAAACAGAGGCTTGGGTTGAAAAAAACCAAAAAATTATCTTCGGAATCGTTGGAGTCATTGCCCTTGTGACAATAAGCTATTTGTTATACCAAAAGTATGTTGTTGAACCTAAAGAAGATGAAGGAGCAAATGCTATGTTTGTGGCGCAACAAAACTTCCAAAAGGCTGTTGATGGGGATACAGCAAAAGATTCATTATTCAATTTAGCATTAAAAGGTTCTGAAGGACAATTCGGATTCAAAGATATCGCAGACAAATTCTCTGGAACAGCTGCTGGAAATTTAGCTAACTACTATGCCGGTATTGCATATCTAAATACAGGTAAATATGATGAAGCAATTAGTTCATTAGAAAAGTTCACATCAAAAGATGTAATGTTAAGTACACTTGCTGTTGGATCGATAGGTGATGCTTATTCACAAAAAAATGATGCTAAAAAAGCATTGGAATATTACATCAAAGCATCAGAAATGAATGTGAATGAGTTAACTACTCCAAGATATTTATTAAAAGCAGCTCAGTTAGAATTAGCGGCCAATAATAAAGCAGATGCATTAAAACATCTAACTCAAATTAAAGAAAAATACGAAAGCGCACCAGAAGCACAAAGTGTTGATGCTTTAATTGGTATGGCACAGTAAAAAGTTAACAGTCACAGTTTTCAGTTTTCAGTAACTGCTTACTGCGATTGAGACTGAAAACTATAAAAATGGCTACAGCTAATAAAAATTTATCCAATTACGATAAAAACACAATCCCAAACGCGAAAGATTTTCGGTTTGGGATTGTTGTTTCAGAATGGAACGACCATATAACCGAAGGACTATATAAGGGTGCTCTTGAAGCTCTTTTAGATTGTGGAGCAGTTCAAGAAAACATTATACGCTGGAATGTTCCTGGAAGCTTTGAATTGGTTTACGGCGCTCAAAGAATGATTGTAACACAAAATATTGATGTGGTTATTACAATCGGTTGCGTTATAAAAGGAGAAACAATGCATTTTGAGTTCGTTTGCCAAGGTGTTACACAAGGTATAAAAGACTTAAATGTACAAACCGATGTTCCTGTTATTTTTTGTTTATTAACCGATAATAACGAACAACAATCTATCGATAGAAGTGGCGGAGCACATGGAAACAAAGGAACTGAAGCTGCCATTGCTGCCATAAAAATGGCTGATTTGAGAAGAAAAACCTAAAAAGACATGGATGACTTTTTCTGTAAAACAAGACTTTTTTGGGCATGTACAAGAATGCTTTTGGCAATCGCTATTGTTTATGATCTATTTTTTAAAGATAAATATGGTGAGATTTCATTACTAGTAATTACTATCAACTGTATTTTATTCATTTATTCGGTTTCGTTTCTTGTAATCGGCATAAATGAAATTAGAGAAAAAGAATCCAACATCCTATTTCTTAAAATAATCGGGATTTTATCCATACTTTTTGCAATAGCCCTAGTTTCAATAACTATTGGTGCTTTAAAATCGGGTTATGGAATTTTGTTGTTTGTCGCCTTCATTTGGCTTGTTCTTATTGGTATAAAAGATATTTTAGGAAATCAATATTATTTAGAAGATTAAACAATACTAAAACATCGTTATATATAAAAATATTACAAACCTACTTTATAAGCAAGTAGGTTTTTTTTTTAGGAACTTCTTAACTAGTATAACCAATAGTTTTTGCTTAAATTTGCTAATTCGTATTTCTTACCAAGATAATAAGTAAAAGCTAAATGATATTCCTCCGGAATGATAAATTCATGGAATGAGAAATCGGTGGAAAGACAAATGAATAACAAAACAGAATAACAAATACATAATGTCGAGCATAATTCAACTACTTCCCGATCATGTTGCCAATCAGATTGCTGCTGGTGAAGTGGTGCAACGTCCTGCTTCGGTAGTAAAAGAACTACTTGAAAATGCAGTAGATGCCAAAGCAACTGACATCAAATTGATTATTAAAGATGCCGGAAAATCGCTAATACAAATAATTGATAATGGTGTTGGAATGAACATCACCGATGCAAGAATGTGCTTTGAACGCCACGCTACTTCAAAAATTCGTCAAGCGGAAGATTTATTTTCATTACAAACCAAAGGTTTTCGTGGTGAAGCATTGGCTTCGATTGCCGCAATTGCTCATGTAGAAATGAAAACACGTCAAGAACAAGATGAGCTTGGTACACATATTGTTATTGAAGGAAGCAAATTCATATCGCAAGAACCATCTGTTTTACCAAAAGGAACTTCTTTCTCTGTAAAAAACCTATTTTTTAATATTCCTGCAAGACGCAATTTCCTAAAATCTGAAACAGTCGAATTTAGACACATTGTTGATGAATTTCAACGAGTGGTTTTGGCACATCCTAACATTCATTTTACTTTTTATCACAATGGAAGTGAAATGTTCAATTTGCCACAATCCAATTTGAGGCAACGAATCGTAACTCTTTTTGCTGGGAAGACAAATGAAAAACTTGTACCATGCAACGAAGAAACCGACATTTTAAAAGTAACAGGATTTGTAGGAAAGCCAGAATATGCCAAGAAAAACCGAGGTGAACAATTCTTTTTTGTTAATAATCGCTATATCAAAAGTGGTTACTTACATCATGCTGTAATGGCCGCATATGAAGGAATTTTGCCTATTGGCGCACAGCCAAGTTATTTTCTTTACCTAGATGTTCCTCCCAATACGATTGATATCAACATCCATCCAACAAAAACAGAGATTAAGTTTGACGATGAACAGGCATTATATGCTATTTTACGTTCTACTATCAAACACAGTTTGGGACAATTTAATGTGGTGCCATCATTAGATTTTGAAAGAGATTCTAATCTGGATACACCATATGAATATAAAGACAAAGAAGCTTCTACACCAACCATTCAAGTAGATAGAAGTTACAATCCTTTTTCTAATGAAAAACCAAATAAAACTTATACCCCACCCTATTATCCCAAAAAAGAAGCCAGCTGGGAAAGCTTGTATATTGGAACAAACAGTGCCTCTGAAATAGAAATTGATACAACTTCCATTGTCAATTTTGAAAACGACGAGGAAATTACCGCTTCTTTATTTGATGAAAATAATGACGAAAAACAAGGTAATAGAACATATCAAATACATAGAAAATACATTGTAAACCCCATAAAATCGGGAATGGTAATTGTAAACCAACATAGAGCACATCAACGAATCTTGTATGAACAATTTCTGACCAATATGACTGTTCAGCAAGCCAGCAGTCAACAGTTATTATTTCCCTTAAATTTATACTTTTCAACAACCGAATTAGAATTGATTGAAGAATTAAAACAATCATTAACCAACACAGGGTTTGTTTTTGAAGAAACCACCCAAGAATACATCGTTCTTTCTGGTTTACCAGCTAATGTTTCAGAAAAAGAAGCTTCGTTGGTTTTAGAACATTTGATTAGCGATTTACAAGACGGAATTCCAGACAGTAGTTTTAGTCAAAATGATTGTATTGCCAAGTCCATGGCGAAAAGTTTGGCTATCAAAACAGGGACTTTCCTAACAGAAAAAGAACAAGAAAATTTAGTAAATGGTCTTTTTGCTTGCAAAGAACCTAGCACAACTCCATTTCAAAAACCAACTTTCATCACCATGCGTGTGGAAGATATAGACAGAAAATTTACCTTATGATGAATATCACACCTGTTGTAAAACAACTTTTGATTATAAATTGTATCTTTTTTATTGGTTCACAATTAGTACCTATATCGTACGATTTTTTTTCACTTTTTTATCCAGAAAATGATAAGTTTAAATTTTGGCAACCATTAACTCATATGTTTATGCATGCTAATGTAATGCATATTGCTTTTAACATGTTTGCGTTATATTCATTTGGTTCGACTTTAGAACATTTTTGGGGTGGCAAAAAATTCTTGTTTTTCTATATTTCATGTGGATTGGGTGCCGCTTTTTTACACTCTTTATATAATTATTACTCTTTTACTGTTGGCCTAAATCATTTAAAGCTTTTGGGCTTAGATAGTCAATTACAAAACTTTCTTAGCACAGGAGGAATTAATTTTACTGTAAAACCAATCAACCTAAATGAAAACCTCTTATCAGAAATGTATTTATCGTACAACGCTCCAGCACTAGGAGCATCTGGTGCAGTATATGGTTTATTTACAGCTTTTGCCTTTATGCTTCCTGAAGCAGAAATGGGAATAATGCTATTACCTTTTAGATTTAAAGCAAAATATTTTGTTCCTACTGTATTACTAATCGATTTATTCCTTGGTTTAAATGGTCAATCCATTTTTGGAGCAGGAAGTACTGGGATTGCTCATTTTGCCCACCTTGGTGGGGCTTTAACAGGTTACATTATGATGTGGTATTGGAAAAAAAATCAATTTACTAAAAATCGTTGGAATTGATGAGTAGCATACTAGATGATTTAAAATTGCAATTCAAAACAGGGGATGTTATTACCAAGCTGATTTTTTGGAACATCTTCTTGTTTGGTATTCCTACTATAGTCTTCTCAGTTTTGAAATTGTTTAAAATTGATGTTGATTATCTTGCCTATGTTAGTCTATCATCCAATCCATATGAGCTTTTAACTAAGCCATGGTCCATTATATCCTATGCTTTTTTTCATTCTGGGATTTTGCATGTCCTCTTTAATTTGTTGTTATTGCATTTTGCAGGAAGAATTTTTTTAACCTTTTTTACTCAAAAACAATTTTTAAATTTATATCTCGTAAGTGCCATATTTGCTGGAATGCTATATATAATCTCCTATATGGTCTTCCCTGCTCTTATTCACAATTCATCTGTTCTAATTGGTGCTTCTGGAGCTGTAATGGCAATTATAGTAGCAACTGCAACTTATCAGCCTATGATGGAATTACGCTTGTTGATTTTTGGAACGGTAAAACTTGTTTATGTTGTTCTTATTTTCTTGTGTATTGATCTAATTCAGCTACCATTGAACAATACTGGCGGGCATATTGCGCATATAGGCGGTGCTCTTTTTGGTTATATCTATATAAAACAATTGCAAAAAGGAACTGACATAACCGCTTGGTTTACCAAAATGTTAGATTCTATTGCAATTCTATTTGGAACAAAAAAGAAAACACCTTTCAAAAAAGTACACGTAAATCCCAAAAAGACAATCGTTAAAACCGAAAGTAAAATTGTAACGAAAGACAAAACGCAACAACAAATAGATGAAATTTTAGATAAAATAAGTCAATCTGGTTACGATGCTTTGACCAAAGAAGAAAAAGAATTTTTATTCAAAGCGGGAAAGTAGTAATTTTGTAACCTCCAGTAAAAAACTAATAATGCGATTAACTAGAAACCTTTCTTGGTTTAATAAAATCCTATTCTTTTTTAATATAGTTTTGACTATAGTGACGTTTCTTGCCTATGTTTTACCATTTTTAGCACCCAAATTATTTCCGCTTTTATCTGTATTAACGCTCGTTTTACCTTTATTTCTTATCTTGAATGCGTTATTTTTTATCTACTGGCTACTACAATTGAAAAAACAAATTATTTTGTCTGGTTTGGTGCTTTTGGCGGGAATAACCTTCATCAACAAATTCTACAAATTCTCATCGCTTGATGCGCTTAGAACAGAAAATGACTTTGTCGTGATGAGCTATAACGTTCGCTTGCTTAATCTTTTCAAATGGATTGACAGTGATAGTGTCCCCTATCGTATATTGGAATTCATAAACGAGAAAAATCCCGATATTTTATGTATTCAAGAATATTCCGAAACGGCAGCAATTGATTTAAAAGTTTATCCTCACAATTATATTTATGTACAAGGAGACAAGATTAAAACCAGTCAAGCTATTTTTTCAAAATTTCCAATAATCAATGAAGGCAATATTGTTTTTCCAAATTCGAATAACAATGCCATTTTTGCTGATATTAAAAAAGGGAAAGATATAATTCGCGTGTATAATATTCATTTACAGTCTATCAAGATTTCTCCAGATGTAACTGAAATTTCCGAAAACATTGATGGCATTAATCAACAAAAATCGCAGATGGTTTTAAAACGAATAAGTGCCGCATTTACCAAACAACAACAACAAGCCGAAATTATAAAAAAACATAAAAAAGAATGTGAATACCCTATTATTATTTGTGGTGACATGAATAATAGCGCATTTTCATATGTGTACAGAAGTATAAAAGGTAACTTACACGATACATTTGAAGAAGCAGGAAAAGGCTTTGGAAAAACGTATAATTTCAAATATTATCCAGCCCGAATAGATTATATCTTTGCCGACTCAAACATGAAGGTAAAAAGCTTTGAAAGTTTCCCAGAATTTAAAAATTCTGATCATTTTCCTATTATGACAAGGCTTTCGATTGAATGAGATTTATAATTGCTGCTTTTTTAAGTAATCCATAGCATATCTCCCTTCGTTAAAAAGCAAATCGAGAATACTCAAATTGTTTAGAAAACCGTGTTTATCACCAAAAACTTGTGTGTAACTTTCAAAAGTAGAGGTGTCTTTTTTTCCGTTTGCAAAAATCCGTAAATCATTAAAACCGGTTGCATCATGGAAATATTCGTTGGTTTTATTGTATTCCAATTTCATTTTAAGGCATTTGGCCACCATTTCCATCGACTCCAAATTCAGATCCATTAAGAAAGTATGCTTTTTGGTAAAAATAGGATAAATTTCGTCTTCAAAATATTCAAAAAAAGGAGATGTTCTATAAGCTGCTTCTAAGGACTTGAAATGCTGTTTTTGCCAATCGAAAGCTGTTTCAAGTTTTACATCTTTTGTTCGCTGGTGCGCTTCTTTAGAATGCTTTATAGGGATGTTTAACAACTGAATTCCATTTGGGCTATAAATATACATTCGGTTACGATTGGTTTGTTTTTGAAAGTTATCTTCCATTTCAAACGTAATAGAATCCGATTGCACCATAGCCACAAAATGACTAATCGAGGGAAAATAAGTAGGATGGATCAGAATGTCCATTTGGTTATTTGGTTTTTGGTTATTTGACTATGCTTGACTTATTATTTTGATAATTACGTAAAGAGTTAAGCTTATTTGTAATACTTTCTATTTTACTTCTTAAAAGCAAATAATCTTGTTCATTTAAAAAATCTAATTCAAACGAAATTATAAATAAACTTAAAACTACAACAGCTTAACTAAAAGCGATTGTAGTAAAGTGCGTTTTATCTTTATATGAATTTCTCACTGAACCTTCTGCAATATTTGACGCAATTGATATTGATGCTCTTCGTAATTGAGAAACTAATCCAAATTTTTCATTCTCAGGAAAATTGACAGTTATGGAATAAACATGCTTAGATAAATCTTTAGCTTCTAACCAAACTTCTAATTTTTCAAATGAATAAACATAGATGAATTTCAATTTTCAGATTACCAAATCACCAAACTACAAACTACGCCTTACTATCTTTTCTTTTTTTCCAGAAATACTCACCTACAAAATACAAGGCCAATAAACCTAAGAAATACTTGAAATAGGATTGCGGTTGACCGTCTCCACTTACAAAAGTAAACATACGTTCCCAACGAATTTTGTTGAGACCTTTCCCATTAGTATCCCAGCTCATCCATATAAAAACTGGCTTCCCAACTATATGATCTTCTGGTGTATAGCCAAAATAGCGTGCATCTAAAGAGTTATGACGGTTGTCTCCCATCATCCAATAATAATTTTGCTTAAAAGTATAGCTCGTTGCTTTTTTATCATTTATATAAATATCGTCTCCGACAACTTTCAAAGTATTCCCTTCATATTCTGTGATAATAATTTTATACAACGGAAGTGTTTGCTTGTTCAACGCTACAGTTTTTCCAGCTTGTGGAATATAAATTGGCCCGTAATTATCACCACTCCAATTGTTAGTAACTGAAGGTTTTCCATCTTTAAAATCAGGGAAAACACCATCTTCTGGTCCCTTATTATTTACTCTTATTACCGAAACTATTCCTGGAACATTTCTTAATCTTTCGGCGTTCTCAAAGGTTAATGCTCTGATTCCTATAGTATCACTTTGAGCACTTACATAGTCAATACCATCCGTAACCTTCATATCTTTCAATAGAAAATCAAAATCTATCTCTGTCTTTCCATCGCGAACAATTCTATACGCATACTGAGGTCTTGCTCTTTCTGGCAATACCAGTTCTTTTCCATTTATAAAAACAATTCCATCCTTTATTTGCAAACTGTCACCTGGAATTCCAACACAACGTTTTACATAATTTGTCTTTTTATCTCTTGGTTTGTTAATTCTAACTGGTGAAGGATGATACATGTGGTCTAAGGTATCTCTTGGCCAATTGAATACTACAATATCATTATTCTTGATTTTTTCAAATCCTGGAAATCTAAAATAGGGTAATTGTGGCCAACTAAAATACGATAATCTACCTGCTAACGGAATTGAGTCATGCACCATTGGTAAAGCTACAGTCGTCATTGGTGTTCTTGGTCCGTAATTGACTTTACTTACAAAAAGAAAATCACCTATCAATAATGATTTTTCCAATGATGACGACGGAATTGTAAATGGTTGCATAACATAAGTATGCACCAAAGTGGCCACCACTACAGCAAATAATAGTGAACTAACAGTGTCTGCTGTTTTATTGGTAGGCACTAAACTTCTATCTGATATATAGTTTAGAGGTTGTGTATAATTGACATAATAAATGTAAAAACCAAAAGTTGCAACAGCAAGAAAAGTGTCGAGTGTAGTGTTTTTACCAAAACTTCTCAAGGTTTCAACCCAAACAACTGGAAACATAATCAAGTTGATAACCGGTACAAACAGCAAAAATGTCCACCAAGTAGGTCGGTTAATGATTTTCATCAAAACAATTGCATTATATATAGGAATTGCGGCTTCCCAACGTTTTCTTCCTGCAGCTTCATAAATTTTCCAAGTTCCAACAAAATGAATTACTTGAACAATTAAAAACAATACAAACCATTGATATAGTGTCATGTTACTTTAAGATTTTAAATATTAAATATATGTTTTTGTATATGTATACTTTTCTTGAAAATGTTACACTAGTTGCAAAACATCTTTCATTGTAAATATTCCTTTTTTGCCTATAATCCATTCTGCAGCTATTACAGCGCCATAGGCAAAACCTTCACGATTATGAGCTGTATGCTTAATTTCAATTGTATCGACATCTGATATATAAAAAACAGAATGTGTTCCAGGTACATTTTCTATTCTCTTGGCATCGATATACAACTGATTTTCATCTCTATTTTTGTCAAGTGTCCAACTTGTAAAATCCGAATTTTCGATTATTTCTTTAGCTAATGAAATGGCTGTTCCACTTGGCGCATCTAGCTTCTGAGTGTGATGAATTTCTTCTAATTCAACTTTATATTGATTGAATTTTGACATCATTTTTGCCAAATTTTCATTCAGTTGAAAAAACAAATTTACACCCAAACTAAAATTAGAACCATATAAAAAGGCGCCATCTTTTTCTTGACAAAGTGCAACCATTTTTGAATATTCGTCTAGCCAACCTGTAGTTCCCGAAACAACTGGAATTCCGTTAGTTAAACATTCCGAAATAGCAGTTACGGCAACACTTGGTAGACTAAAATCTATAGCAACATCGGCCCTATCTAATCCATCAAAAGTAGTGGTGCTTGTTTTTTTCAAAACAATTTCATGACCTCGTTCTAATAGGATTCTTTCGATAATTTTCCCCATTTTTCCGTAACCTAAAAGCGCTACCTTCATTAGAATCGATAATTTAAAGTTAAACCAATAGTTTGCTGTGAAGTAAAATCCGATGGGTAAATTTCTGGACGAACTGTTAAGTTATCGTCTACATTAAATTGTTTTAGATGTGCATCAACATTGGCATCCACAATATTTAAAGCATACAAAGCGACTGTTACTAAAAGTGAAATATCTCTTTGTCTTTGATACGATTTTTGAGCATTTATCAAAGTCTGATCAGAATACTTGCTGTATTTTACATCTGTAATATTGGCAAGCCTTCTTTTGTAAGCATCTCTAAATTCGTGGTATTTACCGTTATTCCATGCATAAACACCAATTCCTGTTCCAAGCGCACCATATACTATTGGAATTTTCCAATACTTTTTATTATAAGCTTGTCCTAAACCAGGTAAAACAGCCGAATAAAAAGCGGCTCGTGCAGGTGCTAATGGGTCTATGTTAGCTTTTTTTGTACTTACTGTATCTTTTATTTTCAGTTCTGTTTCTTGAGCAAAAACAATTGTGTTTCCTAAAAAGAAAATGAAAAAAAGTATATGTAAAATCCTAATCACTAACCTTTTATAAGTTTTATAATTCTGTTAAAATCTTCTTGTGAATGAAACGGAATTGTAATTTTTCCTTTTCCGTTTCCTGCTACTTTTACATCTACTTTTGTGCCAAAATAGGTTGCAATAGCTTTATGTTCATCTGTAGAAACTTCAAATGATGATGCTTTTGCTTGTTTTTCTGCCTTTGGTTTTAAGCTATCTTGGTAATTTTTAACCAATGTTTCTGTCTCGCGAACCGACAGATTTTGGCTTACAATTTTCTGATAAATTGTAGCTTGCGCATCTTGATTTTCTATGGTGATAATGGCGCGACCATGCCCCATGCTTATAAATCCATCTCGGATACCCGTTTGAATGATAGGATCAAGTTTTAACAACCTCAAATAGTTTGCAATTGTAGAACGTTTTTTTCCTACTCGCTCACTCATTTGCTCTTGTGTTAATTGAATTTCGTCCATCAAACGTTGGTAAGATAAGGCAATCTCTATTGGGTCTAAATCGTGACGTTGAATATTTTCAACCAAAGCCATTACCAATGATTCATTGTCATTGGCAATACGAATATAGGCAGGAATTACTTGTAAACCAGCTATTTTGGAAGCCCTCAAACGTCGTTCTCCCGAAATTAGTTGGTATTTATTAAAATCTAATTTTCTAACAGTAATAGGCTGGATTACGCCCAATTCTCTAATAGACGTAGCCAATTCTTTTAAAGCTTCTTCATTGAAATTACTACGAGGTTGAAACGGATTTATTTCGATTGCATCTATTTCAAGCTCAATAATATTGCCGACTACTTTATCTGCATTTTTGTCGTCAACCGATTTTATATCGTTTTCTGGATCTTTCAAAAGTGCCGATAAACCTCTACCTAATGCTTGTTTTTTTATTGCTTGTGCCATAAATCACTAACTGTTTTTCTTGATAATTTCTTGTGCTAAATTCAAATAATTGGTAGCCCCTTTACTTGTTGCGTCAAAGTTGATAATACTTTCTCCAAAACTTGGTGCTTCACTCAATTTCACATTACGTTGGATAACGGTTTCAAAAACCATATCATTAAAATGTTTTTGAACTTCTTCAACCACTTGATTTGACAAACGTAAACGCGAATCGAACATAGTCAACAACAGTCCTTCAATGTCTAAGCTAGGGTTGTGTATTTTTTGAACACTTTTGATCGTGTTTAATAATTTTCCTAAACCTTCTAAAGCAAAATATTCACACTGAATTGGAATTACCACCGAATCTGCTGCCGTTAATGCATTTAAGGTAAGTAAACCTAATGAAGGTGCGCAATCAATCAAAATATAGTCATAGTCATCTTTGATTCCTTCCAAAGCTTGCTTTAACATATACTCGCGATTTTCTTTGTCAACCAATTCAATTTCGATGGCTACAAGATCAATATGTGCTGGTATCACATCAACATTTGGTGAGGTTGATGCAATGATTGCTTCTTTGGGAGTATTGCTATGTTCTAGAATTTGATAGGTTCCAATTTCTACATTTTCCACATCAATTCCAAGTCCTGAACTTGCATTGGCTTGCGGATCGGCATCAATTAGTAATACTTTCTTTTCTAAAACTCCTAATGAAGCTGCGAGATTGATAGACGTTGTTGTTTTACCAACTCCCCCTTTTTGATTAGCAATTGCTATGATTTTACCCATTTACTTTATAAAATTTTGAGTGGTAAAAATACAACTATTTATGGGTTTTGAAAATCTATTTTGTTAACAATCTTGTAATTTTTAGTTTTCAGTTGTTAGTTATTAGTTAACAACGATTGACAGTTAGTCAAAAGCAATGAGTTACAAAAAAAGTCAAATAGAAAAATTCCATCTGACTTTTAAAATAGTTTACAACTATTGACTGAAAATTATTTTGCTAATTTTATTATTTTCTTCACTTTTTTATCGTTATCAGAAGTTACAATCAAACAATACATACCTTCATTTATTGAAGAAACATCAATAGTCTTTTTACTTTCAGACACATTTTGTTCTTGATAAACCGTTTTTCCATTTAAATCTGTTAATAAAACATTATATTTTTCGCTATAACCCGTAACAGAAACATCCAAATAATTTACAGCAGGATTAGGAGAAACTAGAACATCAAATTGATTATTATCCATCGATAGATTATTACTTTCTTGTTTCATACTACTTGATAGAATATCTGAAGAATTTAGATTAACCTCTCTTAAACTATTTTGAACAAAAGTATTTGGTAATGGAGAATCATCTAAATTATAGTAAATTTTAGAAAAAGTCTTTACTCCATTATAATCATCATTACTAGCAAGTTCAACCAAATCTGCATTATAAAGAAATATTTTTGTATCAACCTCTACCCCATTCACTCCAGATGCTTTAGTTGTATAGGCAGTGAATACATTATTACATATAAATTGAAAATTAAGACCGTATTGTTTTAAATAATCTGGTTCTATTATGTTAGATTGTTGCACAACTTTTAAATAGTAATTTTTACCATTCCAGTTAAACTTAAACCAATCAACATCATTTTTTGATATAGTTAGACTCGTAATATTTGAGTATGTTGCTGGATTAGCAACCGTATATGCACCTGATGCAAAGTTATTTTTATTAATTTTAAAGGGAGAAACAGGGGGATCTGTTAGAACAACAGTAGAAAAATTATAATAATCTATTGGCTCTTCTTCAAAATTAAGAGTAGTAGCTGCATTATTAAATGATTGTGGAACCCTCGTAGCAATAGAATTAAACAAATTATACAAGCCTAATTGTTGTCCTTCGGTAATTTTGTAATATGGCTCGGTTGGGTCATAAGTTGGATTCCAAGCAAAAAAAACATAATATCTTACGTTATAATCTTGATAATTTGGATCTAAACCAAAACCTTTTCTTCCATTTGAAAAAATTTCTGTTGCTGTCATCAGTGGAACTTTACCTGTCAAACCGATATTTTTATTAAACTCAGCTAAATATATTGATTTTGATGGAGTTGTTAAATTGTTTGGATTTGTTCTTGACTTAGTAGCAATAAAACTATCAGTTAAACTATAAGTTGAAGTGTAATATGAATCAGCCCCTAAAAATTTATTGGAATGATCAATTATATAACCTAAATTAGGGTCATCATACCCACAAAATTCATCAGATAAAACGGTTGAAGGTTGTCCAGTGGTAGGATTGTAATCCCTTCTAAATAAGTAAGGAACTAATTTTGATGAAATCCCAATATTATTAACATCTGCGGTATCATTGCCAAAACTTATCATCAGCTGTTGCTTAGCTTTATCAAACATACCAGCGATACAATAAGCTAATTCACTATTCCTGAAATCTCTTAAAGAATTTGGCATCCATGTAGTTTGATTATTATTTGTTACCAAATTTGGAGTAGATGAAACAAAATTCCCATTAGTGTCATAAGTTGTATTATAAAACCCTTGCCATCCATTAACAAAACTTTGAATAGTACTTGGATAAGAATTTAATGAATTACCTTTTGCCTCCCATTTAGCTTTTGTTGCATCATCCCCTGACGTTTCTTTATTGAAAGGATAAATCATTTCATTACCTATCAATATCTCATCAATTGCTTTAGAGGAGTTTGTACTCAATCTAGAAAAATGATTAGTTTCACTCATTTGTTTAACAAATTCTTTAATCCATTTTCCAACTTCTCCATTATTTGGATTATCAGGATCATTCCAAACTTTCGAAGATGGACTAAACACAAGGAAAGGGGATGAAACTTCACTTCCATCAACTTTTCTTATTATATCTGCGCTATATTTATCTCTTATAAAACCCGGAACATTATGAGGTGATAGTAATGCAGTCCATTTTATTTTTCTATCTTCACACCATGTTGCAAAATTTTTATACCAAGTAAAATTATAATCACCAGCACTTGGTTCGGTTAAATCCCAAGGGACTTCTAATTGAACCACAAGCTGTATTTTTTTTAAACTTGTTCCAGTATCTGACTCTCTTTGAGGGTTATTAGCAGCTAAAGAAGCTACAATTGAATCTAATGTCATTTCAGTTATTTCATACTGATTAAGCTTATCAGCATTAACATATCGAAATAAGTTGACACCGACCTTATACTCCTTTTGAGAATAGCCCATAAGGGAAAACAACACAACCATAATTAAGAACACCTTTTTCATACCAAATCTGTTTTAAATTACTAAATAATTTATTGCTATAAATTTACAAAACTTATTTCAAATTCAATTAAAAAACACTAGCCTTTTAACACAAATCTGTAGCAAGAAATAAACATAAAAAAAGTCAAATAGAAAAATTCCATCTGACTTATTAACTATTTTTTTATAAAAGTACTAACCGAAAACTAAAACGCTATCGATTACTTATTCCCTTTCTCTTTTATCATTGCCTCAAGTATGTCCCACATTTCTTGAGGAATTTTTTCAAAAAGATTAAACTGTCCTGCTCCTTGTAACCACTCACCTCCATCAATTGTAACTACTTCACCATTGATGTACGCAGAAAAATCGGATACTAAATATGCCGCTAAATTGGCTAATTCCTGATGGTCTCCTACTCTCTTCAAAGGCACTTTCTTAGACATATTAAACTTATTAGCCAATTCACCTGGTAATAATCGTTCCCATGCGCCTTTGGTTGGGAATGGACCTGGAGCGATAGCATTCATTCTAATACCATATTTGGCCCACTCTACGGCTAAGCTTCTAGTCATAGCCAATACACCCGCCTTTGCTGTTGCACTTGGCACAACATATCCCGAACCTGTCCATGCATAGGTTGTAACAATATTGAGCACATTACAATTGGTTTGTTTTGTTTCTATCCAATGTTTTCCAAATGCCAATGTACAGTTTTTACTTCCTTTAAGAACAATGTCTATAATGGTATCAAAAGCATTAGCCGAAAGTCTTTCGGTTGGTGAAATAAAGTTTCCTGCTGCATTATTTAGCAAAACATCGACTTTACCAAATGTTTTTAGAACTTCTGCCAACATCGCTTCTACTTGATCATAATGACGTACATCACATTGAACAGGCAAGCATTTTCCATTGGTTTGGGCCTCTAATTCTGACGCAGTAACTTTTAATTTTTCTATATTTCGTGAAGTTATGACTACTTTTGCTCCAAGTTCTAGAAAATAGTGAGTCATTGCTTTACCTAGTCCGCTACCGCCTCCTGTAACTACGATAACCTTATCCGACAACGCATTATCGCGAAGCATTTTTGCTGAAAAATCCATATCTAACGTTTTTGTTATGGGGCTAAATATAATAAAATAGTTTACTATTCAACAAAACATGTATAAAAAAACTGGCTTAAATTTTACTATTTAAGCCAGTCAAAGTTATCTTAGTTACCTATTACTCTTTTATAAACTTAGCAACAAAGCTGCCCGATTTTACAAAGTAGATTCCCGAAGAAAATGAACTCATGTCTATTTTTACCTCATGATCAGATAACATAACTGTACGATTTTGTACAATTTTACCTTCAGCATTTAGAATTATAAAATCGTAATTTCCTGTTGGGACTTTGTTGCCTTTTTTAATAGTAATTTCATTTTGTACAACAGTAGGATAGATTAAAAATGGTTCTGTTTGGTTCATTACAGTCTCCAAAGTCATATTGTTGATAAAAACATCATCCACGATTAGAGTGCTCCCAAAAGTTGGTGTTGACCCTTCTTTTGCCATTGTAAAAGAGAGACTCATAAAGACAGGAGTCGCTGTAGAAGTTAAACTCACTGGTGCATATACATAGTCAAAACCTGAGCTTATACCCGCAATCGGCACCTCAACTTTCCCAACCGAGTTCATTTGACTATCAAATAGTTCTAGTTTTGCCTCTGCAACATCGTTCCCTAATGGCAAAAACTTATAATAAAAACCCAAGTTATATCCATAATATGTGTTAAATAGGCTCGCATTGAAAGGAACAAAACTTGTATTAATATTGTAGTTTCCTCCAGGTGGAAAATTCTGAGTAGCATCTTCAAAAAGGATAGCACCACCAACAATAATTTCGTTTTGGGTTACATTAAAAGCATTTGCCATTTCCATAGCATATTGTCCTGAGTGGCAGTTACCAAAATTGGAGTAGCACAAACTAGGAATATAACCACTATACTGTATTTCATCAGATGTTGTTTGCCCAGAACCTGTATCAATACCCACATTGTAGATGAAATTTTTTCCCCAATTGCTTACCAAAAAATTATCTTTTACATTTTCAAAGCTTCCATTAAGTACTTGGGCATTCATATTTGTAGTCGTAACAACTACCAAGAGCATTATTTTTAGAGTTAAAGTAATTTTTTTCATAGTTATTGATTTTAAGATTAGTAGTCCTTGTGTTTAATATTGCTTTTCAAAAGTAAAGTTATATTATTAAAAAACATTTTTTTATAGGTTTACAAAAGGTAAACAGCAGGTAAAAATTGGATTTAATAAGCTATTTACATTGAAAGTATAAACTCTGTCAAATTATCTTCGACTGAAAGATTTAGTTTTTTTCGCAACCTATGGCGTGCTGTTTTAACACTATCGGGCGAAATATTCAAAATTGCGGCCATTTCTTTTATAGAAAGATTCAACTTTATTAGTGCACATATTTTCAAATCATTTGAACTTATTTTGGGGTAATTTTGCTTTAATTTGATGTAGAAATTTTTATTTATACTTTCAAAATATTTATCAAAATCATTCCAATTACTATCATGGGCAAAATGATTGTTTACTATACGTGAGAGTTGTTCCACAGATGTAGCTTCCTTTTTTCGTGTAATCGTTTTAATTTCTTCGAGTAACTCATTTTTTTGAAGCATTTGCAATGTTATTGCACTAAGTTGGCTTTCTTTATGCTCAAGGTCATTCTGAAGTTGCATCTCTTTTAATCGCTTTTGTTCCTCGAGTGCTATAAATAGTTCTTCTTTGGTCTTCAATAATTGTTTGTCGCGTTTGTTAATTCTTTTTAGAAAAAAATAAAGAAATGAAAATACAATCAACAAAAGTAAAACCAACATAATGAGCAAACTATTTGTCAATCTTGAAACCTCTTTTTCTTTTGAAATCAATTCCAATTTTCGGTCTTTTTCGGAAACTTCAAACTGTACTTCAAGATTTTTGGCAATTTGTTCTCTTTCTAATGAATAATAGTTGTCTTTTATATTTAAAACTTCACTTTGCAGTTCGGTTATTTTTTTGAAATCATTTTGCTTTTTTGCTAAAATAATTAGCGCTTCGAGAGATTTAATCTCAAATGTTTTATCAGAAAGCGATTTTGAAATCATTTGGGCTTCATTGAATACTTTTTCTGCTTCCATAGTCGTGTTATCAAAATCCAAAAACCAATTCCCTTTTGCGATATAACACAATACTTGTGCTTGCTTATTATTGGTTTTTAGCGCAATTGTTATCGCTTTTTGATAAAATTCAAAACTCGTTTTTTTATTCCCTTTTCTTTTTTCAATATTCCCTTTCTTTATATAAATCGTGGGCAAATAGGCATTACTTTTATTTTTTTCAAATTCGATTAAGGCCTTATCAAAATAATAATCAGACGAGTCCTTTTTTTTCAGAATTTCATACAATGTACCTAAACTATTGTATGCCAAACCTAATGTTCCGGTTTCATCAGTTGTTCCTTCATAATTTGAAATCACTTCTTTACTTAGGCGAATAGCTTCGGAATATTTTTTTTGACGACTGTAAATGGTGCTTATTAATTGCAAGCAACGGCTTCGCCCTTTTTGGGCAATTTCTGGAGAAGTAGATTCTAGTTTTTTATATTCACTTAATGATTGGGTTACATACTTCAACCCTTTTTCTGAACTTGAACCATATGAACAAATACCCAAATACAAGAATGACTCGGCTTTGTCTTCGGTATTTTTTTCTTTTTTGGCTTTTTCCAATGCTTGCCAAAAATAATCAAATGCTTCGTTTTCGTTATCTTTTACCAAAGCAGCCCAACCCTTTTGTAACAGAGGATTGTCTGATGGCGTACAAAAAACACTTGACGTGGCCAACAAGAAACAGATAGTGATGCTAATTTTTAAAAAATTCATATTTCAAAAATAGAACTTTTTATCGGTATAGCTTAAAATAGTAGGTGCACAAATGGTAAACAGTTTTGTTACAGAATCATTATGGGCATGCTGGTAAGGAATTTATCCATTGTTCGACCAATTGAATCCCTTCTTTATGGATGATGGTTCTTCCTATACGAGGCATTCTATTAAAAGTCAAATTAGTATTCATGCTAAAATACAAATAGGATTCGGCACTATTACCTGGGTTTACAATCTTCCCTCTAGGTAAGCCCGGAATTTGAGATGATGCGGCTACGCATACTCCCATTTTTTCTGGATCTTCTGTTTCACTAAAAGCAAGTCTAAGCAACGGGAAATAACTTGCGCTTCCACCGTCGCTGTGGCAATGTGCACAATTAATATCAAAATAAGAGCGGACCCTTAGGTCTAAACTTTTGGAAGTATCTTTATAATCAACTATCGAATTGATTGCTACTGGAAGGTTATTTTCTAGATAACCAAAATCAATTAGTTTTTGTAATTGGTTTTGACTACCCTCTGCATAAGTGTAATTACAATTCAAGTTTTGCGGTTTTATCCCTATTGGAATGGCAGTTTCATTGTTGGAATGGCAAGTCATACATTGGTTAGGAGTAGGAATTTGATAATCGATAGTTTGAATAACATTATCATTGTCTTTCCAAGAAATTGGAATCGAACTTCCTGTGCTTTGAAGCAGTGCATCGGTTTGTTCATCATTCCATACATATTCTGCAAATATCCAACCCGAACTTTTACGAATCATTACTCTTGTTTCTATAATTTTGGTCACATTGGCAGGTTGTACATTGTTGTAATAAAAATTTTTTATAAGTGCCGAACCAATTGGCAAATTCAAATTTTGAATATCATTCACATATGTTGCTTTTGTGCCTTTGGGTAACCATATAAATCTACTTTTTTCTGCATAATCTGTAAATAACTCGCTTGCTGGTTTATATGGAATCACTCCATAAGATGGGTTTTGATCCTTTAGATTACCTTGAAAAAAATGATAATCAGACAATTGTGCATAGGGAACGCTCTCAAGGTTTAAAACTACAGGTGAGGTTGGTACTGGTGTGTAGTTTTCTGATTCATTAGAATTACAAGCAACTAAAATTAAAAATAAAAGAAAAAGAAAGTAATTATTTGATTTCATAACAATAATTTGATATCCAAAGATATAAAAAAAACTTTCTGTTTAAGAACAGAAAGTTTTTATGTCGGGATGACTGGATTCGAACCAGCGACCCCTAGCACCCCATGCTAGTACGCTACCAGGCTGCGCTACATCCCGAAATGTGCTGCAAATATATTTTTTATTAGGAATTTAACCAAACCTAGATTTATTATTCTTCCATTTCAAAGAATAAAGGTTCGATCATGATTGCATTTGCCAAGGATTCTACACGTTCTGTTATCGTACTACAAAAGAAAATTCGTTGCGTTTTTTCGATACTTTGTGATAACCTATGGATAACAGAATCCATTCGCAAACGCATTAAAATTTCGGTATCATCTACTACAAACATTTTGATGGTGTTGATATTAAATCCGGCAGATGAAAACAGTGTATTAATACGGGTTGGAGTTCCTATAAGAACATCTAATCCCATGGATATTACGTTTTTATCATAATCGATATCGCCTTTGTCATGAACACCCAAAATACTCAAATCGGTATAGGTACCCAATTTTAAAAACAGTGTTTCCATTTCGAGTACTCTTTCTTTGTTTTCGACCATGATTAAAGCTCGAGTGCTTTCGCCTTGTGTTTTTTCTAATCGTTGTATGACATTAAGCACAATTGTTGTTGTTTTCCCTGTCTTTTCTCCCGATTGAATAACGGCATCGGCACCACTTTTTATGGTAGAAAACGTTTCTTGTTGCATTTCGTTTGCTTCTGTCAGTCCGTTTTCGATTAACGCTTTTTGAAGATTGGGATTTATTTTTTTTAGTTGCATTTTTTTTTGAATGATGCGTGACTAGTGATTCATGATTGCAATACTATTCACTATATACCAAATTAGTTATTTATTTACTTGCAAATAGTTTTACATCGGTTTCAGATATTTCGCTTCCTCCAAGGATTATTAATCGTTCTACCACGTTTCGCAATTCTCGTATGTTTCCTGTCCAATCATATTCTTGTAATAGCTTAATTGCAGCTTTTGAAAAGATTTTGGGGGCATTACCTTGCTCCTCTGCAATTTTTACTGCAAAATGTTCTAGCAATAACGGGATATCATCTCTACGTTCGTTTAGTGCAGGGACTTTTATTAATATTACCGCTAGTCGATGGTATAAATCTTCTCTAAAACGTCCTTCTTCTATTTCTTTTTTTAGGTCTTTATTGGTTGCTGCAATGACACGAACATTAACTTTAATATCCTTATCTGCTCCTACGCGTTGAATTAGATTTTCTTGTAATGCACGGAGCACTTTGGCTTGCGCTGCCAAACTCATATCGCCTATCTCATCAAGAAAAATCGTTCCTCCATCGGCTGCTTCAAATTTTCCTGCTCTATCTTTTACCGCAGAGGTAAAAGCGCCTTTGATATGACCAAATAATTCGCTTTCTATCAATTCTGATGGGATTGCGGCACAGTTTACTTCGATAATTGGAAAGTTGGCTCTTTCACTTTTTTGATGTAATTGGTGTGCTACCAGTTCTTTTCCTGTTCCGTTTGGTCCTGTTATCAAAACCCTTGCATCGGTTTGTGCCACTTTTTCGATAATGGCTTTTATGTGATTGATAGGTTCTGAATTGCCTATCATTTCATAGTTTTTGCTTACCTTTTTCTTTAGAATTTTGTTTTCGACTACAAGTTGTTTTTTGTCTAAAGCGTTGCGAACAGTATTTAACAATCGGTTCAAATCGGGTGGCTTTGAAATATAATCAAATGCTCCTAAGCGCATGGTATTGATGGCCGTTTCCATATCGCCGTGACCAGAAATCATTACGATTGGAATTTCGGGTTTTATTTTTTTTACAGCTTCTAGAAGTTCTTCGCCGTCCATTTTGGGCATTTTGATATCGCATAACACCAAATCGTAATCGGTGTTTTTTATTTTTTCAAATCCTTGTGCTCCATCTTCGGCTTCATCTACTTGATAGGTATCGCTTTCTTCAGAAAGTATTTTGGTCAATACTCTTCTAATAGCGGCTTCGTCTTCTATAATTAGTATTTTTGACATGCTTTTCTATTTTATGGCAAAGTTCGCAAAGTTTTTTTGCAAAGTTCACAAAAATTCAAAATTGTTTTATTACTAGCCCTGACAGAGTGGAAATCCTGTTATTGCAAGTAGGTGATCTCGATTACAGATTGCTTCGTTATTGCAATGACAGATTGGAACGGTGGCAGGAATTGCCATCTCCGATAATGCCCAAGCTGTTCGCTCCTAATATTTAAGCCATTTGTATAATTCTTTCCATGTTGGTTTTTTGCCGTACATGAGAATTCCGACACGGTATATTTTGGATGCGAACCAGACTACTCCAAGAAACGTGCCGAAAAGTAGCGTTACCGAAATGGCAATTTGCCACCAAGGCACGCCAAATGGGATGCGCATAAGCATAACAATTGGCGATGTTAGCGGAATCATAGAAAATACGGTTGCTACGGTTCCGTGTGGATCGTTGATTACGGTAAAAAATCCAATGTAGACTCCTAATACTAAGGGCATTATTATAGGTAATAGGAATTGTTGGGAATCGGTTTCATTATCTACAGCTGCTCCAATCGCCGCATAGAATGAGCTGTATAGAAAGTAGCCTCCAATGAAGTAAACGATAAAGCCCAAGGCTATGGATAGCAAGGGTAGGTTGGTTATTTCTTTGAGATACATTTGTATATCGCCTCCCATTTCTTTTTGGGCCATTGCTATAGCTTCTTGAGATTGACTGGTAGAAGCTACCCCCATTTGTACCCCAAAAACAGATGTCATGACAATCATGGCTATAACTCCAAGTATAGACCATATTAGGAATTGCAATATTCCGGCCATAGAAGTTCCTATGATTTTACCCATCATGAGTTGAAAAGGTTTGACAGATGAAATGATAACTTCTATAATTCTTGACGTTTTTTCTTCGATAACACTTCGCATTACCATATTACCGTAGATAATGATGAACATCATAATAAGGTATCCGAAAGCACCACCAATTCCAATCTTGATTTCGTTAAGCCCTTTTAGTGCTTCTTCACCAGATGCTTTGGTAAGGTTAATAGAAACGGCTGCTTTGGCTTTGCTTATCTTTAATGTATCTAAGCCTTGTGAGAGGAAATTTTCTTCTGTTATTTTTTTGGAAATAACGTCTTCTAATTTTTTGACAAACATTACGCTTGGACTGTCATTGGAAACGTATTGAATTCTTTTCTGTAAATCTTCGTTATTGGGAACTTTTGGTATAATTAATAAACCTTCGTAATTTTCTTTTACAATACTATCTTTTAAGACTTTGGTATCTATAGATGATAAATCGAGGTATTTGTATTCTTCATCACTTTTGAATTGGCTAACAAATTTTCCAGTTTCGTCATGTATGGCAATGGTTTTCATATCGGCTTTCATGGAACCGAGATAGCCTACAAAAGCTGCAATTCCGACAAAGAGTAATGGACTCAAAAAGGTCATTACGATAAATGATTTATTGCGGACTTTGGCAATAAATTCTCTTTTTATTATTAAGGCTAATTTGCTCATGAAAAAAGTTTAGTTATTCACTTACTGTTTTGATAAAAATATCGTTTACACTCGGAATTTTTTCTACAAAATGGGTTACTTGCCCGCGTTGTAATACTGTGTTCAATAATTCGCTTGAAGTGGCGTTTCCTAGGTTGATTTCGAGTTTTAATTCGTCGTTTAGCGATTTGAAATCGGTTTGGGATAGTGTAAATTTTTGGCTTAAATCGTACATCAAACCTTCTATATTGTTGGTTAGAATCCCAACTTCAAAACTATTGGTTCGAAATTGTCTTTTAACATCGGTTAGTTTTCCTTCTATGAGTTTATTGGATTTGTGTATTAGTGCTATATGGTCACACATTTCTTCTACGCTTTCCATTCGGTGTGTTGAGAAAATGATAGATGTTCCTTGTTTGTTAAGTTCAATTATTTCGTCCTTAATTAGATTGGCGTTTACAGGGTCAAATCCGGAGAAAGGTTCGTCGAGAATAAGCAATTTTGGTTTGTGCAAAACCGTAACTACAAACTGGATTTTCTGAGCCATTCCTTTGGAAAGTTCTTGGATTTTTTTGTTCCACCAGCCTTGAATTTCGAGTCTATCAAACCAATATTTTAGTTGAACTCTGGCTTCTTGTTTTGACAGGCCTTTTAGTTGTGCCAAATACAAACATTGTTCCCCTACTTTCATGGATTTGTATAAGCCTCGTTCTTCGGGCATATAACCAATGTACTGTACATCATTAGGTTGCAATGCTTTTCCATCGAGCAAAACTTCGCCACTATCGGGCATTGTAATCTGGTTGATGATACGAATAAGCGATGTTTTTCCGGCACCGTTTGGACCCAATAATCCGTAAATACTTCCTTGAGGAATAGAAAGCGAAACTTCGTTGAGAGCGGTATAATCACCGTATTTCTTGACAACTTTGTTTACTTCGAGAATGTTATTCATAAAAATTAAATTTCAATAGCAATGACAATAACAACATATAAGCGGTTTAGCAATTGAATTTGATTTTTGACATTGGCTTTTGTTGTTACGATTGTATTTTGTAAAAGTACAGAATTAGTACTAAAGTTTACCATTTTGTTACAAAAAACCCACCCTTATTTGCACAAGGATGGGAAAAAAAATTGCCTAGTTGATTAAGTATCAATAAAGCATTAATCAAATATAGCTATTTAATAAGTTTTATGAAAACATGTCTTTTACTTTTTCAAAGAAAGACTTATCGCTTTTTTCTGGATTGGGAGCAAAATTGCTATCTCCAAGATTTTTTTCAAAAAATTGTTTTTGCTCTTTGCTAAGGTTTTTGGGAGTCCAAACGTTTACATGAACTAATAAATCTCCGCTTCCGTAACTATTGATACTTGGAATTCCTTTTCCTTTGAGTCTCAAGATTTTTCCAGATTGGATTCCTTCTTCGAGCTTAATTCTTACTTTTCCGTTGATGGCTTCAATATCTTTTGATACGCCTAAAACGGCTT
>CAZLEU010000029.1:0-27055 GCA_964558625.1 uncultured Flavobacterium sp. | reverse complement strand
TACCAGAAGCATCTGTAATTGTTCCTGAAACCATTACGGGAGTTTCAATATTTCTCTCTTCTTTTACTTCTTCTATAGCAAATAATGCCGCCTTAGCATTTAATGTGTCAAAAATAGTTTCTACCAATAATAAATCGCATCCACCCTCTATTAACGCTTCAACTTGTTGTTTGTAGGCAATCTTTAAATCATCAAACGTTACAGCGCGAAAACCAGGATCATTTACATCGGGTGACATGGACGCAGTTCTGTTTGTTGGTCCAATTGAACCAGCGACAAATCGTGGTTTATCAATGAATTCGTCTGCAACTTCTCGAGCTATTTTGGCCGATTGGTAATTTAATTCATAGACCAAATCTTCCATGTGGTAGTCGGCCATTCCGATTGTAGTTCCCGAAAAAGTGTTGGTTTCAACTATATCGGCTCCAGCTTGAAAATACAATCGATGTACTTGTTTTACGGCTTCGGGCTGAGTAATAGAAAGTAAATCGTTATTCCCTTTTAATGGATAAGGGAAATTTTTAAAACGTTCACCACGAAAGTCTTCTTCGGTGAAATTGTTTCGTTGAAGCATCGTTCCCATCGCTCCATCCAGAACTAGGATTCTTTTTTTTATTTCTTTTTGAATGATTGACATCTGATAACTTTATTTGTTTTTTGTTATCAGAAATTTGGAGATTTTTTCTGAGTTATCTGTTCTCGTTATTTGTAACGAGATAGAATGTAGCACCTTCTACAGTGTAGGGTTGCTAAGCTTTCATCGAGTCTAATCTCTCCGGCTTTCGTGATAACAAACATTATTTTTAAGAACAGTGCAAAGTAATGACATAGAAATTTATTATGCAACTGTTTACAAAAAAAATAAAAACCTACAACTTTTTTAAATGTCATAGGTTTTCGTGGTTTAGGTTGGTTGTGAATTATTGTAATACTATTTCTTTGGTTTTTATTTTTTCAGCAATTTTAAGAATATCAGACAAAACACCTCGAGCTGTGACTTCTTTTCCTGCACCAGCTCCTTGAATTATTATTGGATTATCATCGTAAGATTTGGTATAGATTTCAATAAGATTGTCAGCTCCTTTCAATTGTCCTAAGGGTGAACTTTGTGGTACAGAAACTAACTTAACTTCAAGTTTTTGTAACATTACGTCAAACTCTCCAATATATCTTAAAACATGACTGTCAGCTTGTGTAATTTTGGCTATGTTAAATGGATTATCAAAAAGAGATTTATTGATGGCATATTGTGCTTTGGAATGTTCTTCGCTTAATTCTGGTATTAAAAGAGAGTCTATTTTTACATCGTGAAATTCTATTTTTTGTTCTATCTCTCTTGCTAGAATTAGTAATTTTCTAGCAACATCTTTTCCAGATAAATCTTCCCGTGAATCGGGTTCTGTTAACCCTATTTTTTCAGCATCAGTTAGAATGCTTGAAAATGTATTCTCTTCTATAGAAAAACGATTGAAAATGTAACTTAATGACCCCGAAAAAACACCTCTTATTTTTGTGATTTTTTCTCCTGATAAATACAAATCGTTAATGGTTTGTACAACTGGTAATCCAGCACCTACATTAGTTTCATAAAGAAATGTTTTATCAAATTTTTTTAAACTTCTTCTTAGAAGTTGATAAAAATCAATGTGTAATGTATTGGCTTTTTTGTTGGCTGCAACAATATTAAATCCGTTTTGAATTAACGGAATATAACTTTTTATAATCTCTGAGCTAGCCGTTGCATCTACAGCTATTAGATTTTCTAATTGTTGTTCTTGAACATACCCAATAATATCTTCTATTCTAAAAGGAATTGCAGATTGAGCAAAGTTGGCTTCCCATTGATTCTTTAATCCATCTTTTTCGAAAAAAGCTAATGTTGAGTTTGTTATTATTGGAAATCTTAAGTCGATGTTTCTTTTTTCGAGAAAGAAATTTTGGCTTTCAATTACTTGATTGATTAAGGCACTACCTATATTTCCGATTCCGAAAAGGACAATATTTATTCTAAGTATTGGCATAACTTTTTTGTTTTTGTTTATTAAAAATAGGTTCTAAAATTTCATTTAGCTGATTGTACTCCATTAGAAAAGCATCATGACCATGTATAGATTCTATCTCAGTATAAAAGACATTTTGTTTTATAGTTTTTAGTTGCTTATACGTTTCATAGTTTTCATTAGCAATAAAAAAACAATCAGTATTAACCGAAATGATATGAATGGCAGATAGAATCTCTTTTGTAACAGAGAAAAAATCTTTTCGGTCACGAGTTATATCATTCGTTTTAAGCAAATAGTTCATTAGTTTATACGACTCCAATTGAAATCGGTTTTTAAGTTTTTCGCCATGATTGATTAACCAATTTTCAATATGAAATACCTCTTTAGTTTTTTCTCTTTTGAATCGTTTGTTTATAGATTGAGGTGTTCGATATAAAAGCATGGCATGCAATCTTGCATCTGCTATTGGTTTTTTGGAATTATTCAAAATTTGATCTTGAATTAGAACATTTGCAATCACCCAATCGGTTGCTTTCCAATCACTTGCAATTGGAATTAGATTTTCAATTTTGTTTGGTTGAATGACTGCCATTTCCCATGCAATTGCTCCTCCAAGACTTCCCCCAATTGTTGCAAATACTTGATTAATGTTTAGGAGAAATAGCCCTTCCCAAAAAATAGAAGCAATATCACGAATAGTAAAATCTTGGTAATTTGAAATTAAATTTTCAGGATTTTTATCGATACCATTTCCAGGAATATTAAATGCAATTATGGTGAAATAATTGGTATTAATGGTTTTATTTTCGCCAATTAAATTGTTCCACCAGCCGTTTTCGCCAGTTACATTTGAATTTCCTGTCAAAGCATGATTGACCACAACAATTGGAGCAGAACCAATAGTTTGCCCAAACGACTGATAGAACAATGGCAAACTTGATAAGTGCTTTCCATTTTCTAACTTGAAATTTAACAGGTCTATTTTTTCTAACATTTTTTTAGTTTTTACTTTAAAACTGTCGTTATTACTCACAGATTTAAATTATTTTCAAAGATTATTTCTTAAAATATTTTTAAAAAACTGCCTCCAACTGCGAAATTGGAGACAGTTAAAACAAACAAAACTTAAACAAATTTTTCTATTGTAAGTACTTCAAAAACAGTTTTTTAAGTCGGCTTTCAAATCTTCAATATCCTCTAAACCAACAGACAAGCGAATCAAATCTTTGGTTACGCCTGTTGTTTCCTGTTCGGCATCAGATAATTGTTGATGTGTTGTGCTTGCTGGATGGATAATAAGTGATTTTGTATCGCCAATATTTGCTAAAAGTGAAAACAATTTGGTTTTATCTGCCACTTTTTTAGCAGCTTCAAATCCACCTTTTAATCCAAATGTTACAATACCGCTTTTTCCTTCTGGCAAGTATTTATCGGCAAGTTCTTTATATTTTGAATCTTCTAATCCCGGATAGTTCACCCAAGCGACTTCTTCTTGCACTTGCAACCATTTTGCCAATTTTAGGGCATTTTCGCTATGCTTTTTGATTCTGATTTCTAAAGTTTCCAATCCTTGAATGGTTTGAAAAGCATTAAATGGGCTTAACGCTGCCCCAAAATCACGTAGTCCTTCAATTCTGACTTTTGCGATAAAGGACGCAGCACCCAAAACCTCGTAATATTTTAATCCATGATAACCAGCAGATGGTTCGGTAAACTCAGGAAATTTGCCGTTGCTCCAATCGAAGTTACCTGCATCTATGATTGCTCCACCAAGTGAAGTACCGTTTCCAGTAATATATTTTGTTAAAGAGTGTATTACAATATCAGCTCCGTATTGAATTGGGTTTAATAAGTATGGAGTTGCTACCGTATTATCAACAATAAACGGAACTTTGTATGCTTTAGCTTCTTTAGAAATTGCTTCTAAATCCAATATATCTAATTTTGGATTTCCTAGACTTTCAGCAAAAAAGGCTCTTGTATTTTCTTGAACAGCATTGGTAAAATTTTCAGGATTGGAAGGATCTACAAAGGTAGTTGTGATTCCTAATCTTGGTAAAGTTACTTTTAGCAAATTGTATGTTCCGCCATAAAGGCTATTGGATGCTACAATATGATCGCCAGCTTTAAGTAAAACTAATAAAGTAGTTGCAATTGCAGATGTTCCTGAAGCGGTTACAACTGCTCCAATTCCACCTTCTAGTTTTGCTAAACGTTGTTCTAGAATGTCGTTGGTTGGATTATTTAATCTTGTGTAAATGAACCCTGCTTCGGTTAGATCAAATAAGTTAGCCGCATGATTAGAGTTGTTGAATACATAAGAAGATGTTTGGTAAATTGGAACTGCTCTTGTTCCTCCGTTTTTAGTAACGTCGTGTCCTGCATGTAATGCGTTGGTTGAAAATTTTTGTGTGCTCATGATTTTAAAGTATTAAGATGTTAGTGTTACGATTTTTGAAATAAAAAAAGTCCTTTTGGATAGCTTACCAAAAGGACTTTTACACTAGAAATATATATTTCTTTTTATGTTTTCCGTTTTTGGTAATAGCAAATAGTGATGCAACACATCATCATGTGCATCATCATCCAAGTGATCATATTTTTTGCTATTATGTTCATTTTATAATTTTTTAATTGAATTTTTTTGAAATAAAAAAACCTCTGCGGTTCTGCAGAGGTTTCATTGTATGTATTTTAAAAAATTTAAAATTATGCAATAGATGCCCTCTGCGGAAATTCCCACATCATATGACACATATTACAAATAACTAAATTCATTTTTTCTTTGTTTTTGACATGGCAAACTTCTGAACTATTTTTGGATTAAACAAAATAAATTTGAAAATTTAACATTTAAAACAAAAAACCTGTTTACAAAAGCAAACAGGTTTTTTAATATTAAAAAAAATAAACTAGATTATTTTTTTACAATTTTAGAAGTTCCAACTCCATTTTCAGAAGAAGCTTTTAGAAAATAAACTCCTGAATTTAAATCAGCTACATTAATTTGAGACGTTGTAGCATTTACGGTTACATTTTTTACAACTCTTCCATTTACATCTGTAATTTCAACAGTGTTGATGGTACTGTTATTTTTAGTACTGATGTTTACAACATCTGTAGCAGGGTTTGGCCCAACTTTATAGTTTGAGGCAAAAAATGAATCTGTAGCTAATGGTCTATCAACACTAAAAGTATCAACACCAATTATGTCTGAATTTGCACCATTTGGACCTCCATCAGTAACATAATATCTTAAGGCAATTTTACAATCTGTTGGAGATGTTAATCCTGATACAGTATATGTGAATTGTCCCCAAGTTAATGGATAAGACGTTAAATCTAAATCAGGGTTTACAGCTAAACAGAAAGTTGTAAAATCACCAACATCTTCAGCACCTAGAGAAGGGTTTGATGTAAAATCACCATTTGTACTAATTCTTAATTCTAAATTATCAGCAAAAGCAGCAGCACTATTTCTACCAATTCTAGTGTAAAAAGAAATAATATCTCCATTTTGAATATTAATGGTTGGTGAAATTAACCAGTTGCTTATTGTATTAGCACCCGTTGTACTAGTATAATTTACTAGTGTAAAAGATGTTGCTGCACCAGCCTGTGCACCACCAGCAAATGTTGTAGTTGGTGCTGTTACAGGAATAACCCAAGCACCTGTTCCATTTGGTGGACTTTGATTAGTAGTTTGCCATCCGTCAGCTCCAAGCATTGTTGCTGTTGGGTTGTTGAAACCATAATTGTAAACGTTTTGTGCTTTTATTGTATTGGCAGATACAATCAAAGCTAATGAAAGTAATAGTTTTTTCATAATTTTTTTTTTAAGTTGTTATTCAATCAACAAACTTACAAAAAAAACAAAAAGAAAATTATTTTTTTTAATTAAATTCCATTTCATACATTTGCACCAGAAAAAATGAGGAAAAATTTGAACTGATTGCAACCTCGTAAAAAAATGCTAAAGCAGAAATTCTCCTTTAGTATATTCTTTTACGATTCCAGTTTTTCTTCCTTAAAAATTAATTTTAATAAAATTATATTATGGCTTATTTATTTACGTCTGAATCGGTAAGTGAAGGACATCCAGACAAAGTTGCTGATCAAATTTCTGATGCATTAATTGATAATTTTTTAGCTTTTGATGCCGAATCTAAAGTAGCGTGTGAAACTTTGGTTACAACTGGTCAAGTAATTCTTGCAGGTGAGGTTAAATCTGACACTTACCTTGATGTACAGCAAATTGCGAGAGATGTAATCAAAAAAATTGGTTATACTAAAAGCGAGTATATGTTTGAGGCTAATTCTTGTGGTGTGTTATCTGCAATTCATGAACAGTCTGCCGACATTAATCAAGGTGTGGATAGAGCTAGCAAAGAAGAGCAAGGTGCTGGAGATCAAGGGATGATGTTTGGGTATGCAACTAATGAAACTGAGAACTATATGCCATTAGCTTTAGATTTATCTCATGCCTTATTGATTGAATTAGCAAATTTAAGAAGAGAAAATAATGAAATAAAATATCTTCGTCCTGATGCTAAATCGCAAGTAACTTTAGAATATTCTGATGACAACAAACCGCAACGTATTGATGCAATAGTAATTTCAACGCAACATGACGATTTTGCTACTGAAACAGAAATGCTAGCTAAAATTAAAAGTGATTTGATTTCTATATTGATTCCAAGAGTAAAAGCTAAATATCCTCAATATGCTCACTTTTTTAACGATCAAATTACATATCACATTAACCCAACTGGTAAATTTGTAATTGGGGGTCCTCATGGAGACACTGGATTGACTGGAAGAAAAATTATTGTTGATACTTACGGTGGAAAAGGTGCTCACGGTGGTGGTGCATTTTCTGGAAAAGACCCAAGTAAAGTAGATAGAAGTGCTGCATATGCAACTCGTCATATTGCTAAAAACTTGGTTGCTGCTGGATTATGTGATGAAGTTTTAGTTCAGGTTTCATATGCAATTGGTGTTGCTAAGCCAACTTCAATCAATGTTAATACGTATGGGACTTCAAAAATAAACATGACAGATGGAGAAATTAGTAAAGTAGTTGAATCAATTTTTGACATGAGACCTTACTTTATCGAGCAACGTTTGAAATTGAGAAACCCTATTTATAGTGAAACTGCTGCATATGGCCATATGGGAAGAACTCCTGAAACGGTTACCAAAACTTTTTCTGCTCCAGGCGGAAATGAAAAAACAGTCACAGTTGAACTATTTACATGGGAAAAATTAGATTTTGTAGATAAAGTTAAAGCTGCTTTCTCTATTTAATTTGACGACATTAAATAAAAGAAGCCTGTTAGCAATAGTTAACAGGCTTCTTTTTACTTAAAAATCCAAACAATCAATAACTTCCGTTTTTCATTTTCTCAAGTGTGCTTTTATATTCTTCATCGTATTCTGAATCTTTTCCAAATTCTATGGCTTTTTCTTCTGTAGCAATTGCTTTGGTTTTTTCTCCATTTTTATAATACAATTGTGCAAGTGTGTCTAAATAATAATGCACATTTTTTGAGATTTTAAGTGATGTTTCACTCCAAACAATTGCTTTTTGAATAGTTGCTTTTTCAGCACTTTTTTCCACAACATGCCAAGCTACATCGTTAGCAAGATTAGCAAAAGAACTTTTAAAGCTTTCCCAAGTGTCATAACTTCCTGTTGGTCTGTTGGTAAAGGCTTCATCTAAATTTTCAATTATATTGGCATCTGTTTTTATTATATCATCAAAATAAGAAGTATAATAATCAACATATTTTTTATTAATGTTTTCTTGTGCTGAGTTCTCTTTTAATGCATTCAAATAATTTTGCAAAACTGAGATATCTTTATTGGAAACGTTTAAATATTGTTCATAATAATCCATCACTTTATTAATTTGTTTTTTTTCAGGATTATCATATACATTCGTATTCTTATAAAACACATCGTATAAGACTGTTCCTATTGGACTTTCATAATAAGCATAATCATAATTTTGTTGATTAATACTGTCTTGAAGGCTTATATTTTTATAATTTTTGTAAATATAATCAAGCAGTTTGAAGTCTGAGTTTTTTAGTAATTTGTCTTGATTGTTAAATAATCTGTTTGAAAAACCTGTATTATTCAATTCCGCTTTTGCTAGGGTTACAAAATCCTTGTCATAAATATTTTTAGCCAAAAAATAATCAATAGCTTTTAGCCATTTCTCTTGAACTTGCTGATTGGTAGTTTTTAACGAATAAAGATTTTCTTTGTCTTTTATCAAACTATAATCGTAGTCATAGACTGCCGCAGCAGTATCAACAACAGCTTCTGCTTCCCTAGCAATTTTCACATCTTCGGTTTCGTTTGCAGGAACTTCTCGAACATTATTTGTTATAGGTGTTGGTGGTGCGATTACAGCATCTTTTGCATAATCGTAACTTGCCTCTAATTTCAAACTTTTCTTTAAAGCAGTAGTAATTTCAACTGCGTTAGCATTTTTATTTGACAATTCTTTATCCAATTGAGCGTATTGATTGACTTTTTCAAGTTCAATGTTTATCGCACTATATGGACTAAAATAATCATACTGTTTATCTAGTAAAGTTGCCGATGTATGGTACAATAAATCACCTTGACTATTAAAAAACAACAACTCTTTATCAGATTTAATCTTGTATTTATCCAAAATCGACTTGTCTTTGTCGGTCGCTAGATAGTAGTTAAATTTATCATACTCTGGAAGATAGTTTTCGTACATGTAAGTACTTAAAGACTCTTCATTAGATTTTACAAAAGAATCAAATTCGGTTTTTGCGTTTTTGTTTTTCAAATCAAAGGCAATTACCAAAATTTTTGTTGGTGATTTTTCTGTTGTTTTTAATGCTTCTTTATAACTCTTTTCAATGTTGTGCTTAAAAACATATGGCGGTTTATTATTTTCAGGATAGGCACTATCAATATAATTTGTTTCTGATTCATCAACAAAGCCGTGTATCTTTAACCAATTTTTTTCTTCTTTTACCTCAATAGGATATAGATCATCGACTTCTTTTTTAGATTCACCTTGTATATCAAAAGAAAATAACAACGGTGTTTTTCCATCAGAAATAGCAAGCTGACCTGTAGTTTGATCTATAAATCCTTTTAATTTTATATTTGAAAAGGAATATGCATCATATCCTACTAATATCTCATTTGTTTCTTCAGTAATTTTAAATTTACTAACATCTGTAACTTCATTTTTAGTATCTACAAAATAAATGTATTTCCCTCTTTCTAACTCAACTGAAAACTCTTTCGGATATTCGAAAGTTGTAGGATTCATTACTATATAATCACTTAATTTTTTGTACTGAACCTGACTTGTTTCTGTCTCTTGTGTTCCAACATAAATTGTAGTTGCGTAATATCCTATCTGACTATCATTAAATTTCAGTTTTAATGTAGATGATTTTGGGGCTTGGGGATTTACTCTAATATTGAAATTACTTGATTTAATTTTATCACTATTGAAGAGAATTGTGTCTTTTGAAATAGCATACTTGCCATAAAAAAAGGACATTTCATAGGTCTTATCTTCATTGATTTTCAGCAAAATATCGGCTCCTTTGGATGTTGATTTGTATACACCTGTCTTAACTTGAGAATACCCAATGAAGGACGAAACCAATAACAACCATGCAAAATAATTTTTCATATAGAAAAGCGTTTAATTATATAAATATTGTTGCTCAAATATAGTAACAAAAAATAAGTGATGGTAATAAAATACCATCCATTAGTATAAAAATTAATCAAACATTTTTTATGCTTTTTTTTTGTACTTTAGCTCACATGAAAAACATTTTTTTACTATTATTATTGTATTACTCCGCCCTTTTTTTTGGTCAAAATCAAAAAATTGTTGGTACAAAAATAGAGTCAATAGAATTTGTTGCTCAAAATTTTATAGGTGTTGATAGTTATGGTAACTATTTTTATGAAAGTGAAAATATACTTTACAAAAAAAATGCGACATCAACTTTACACTATCAAAATCTTTCACTTGGTAAAATTAAAAATGTAGATATCATCAATCCGTTAAAGATTGTTGTTTTTTATGAAAATTTCAATACCGTTGTACTTCTAGACAATCAGCTAAATGAAATTCAAAAAATAACTTTTTCAAATTCTCAGATCACTGATAGCCATTCTATTTTGGCATCAGCCATAGGACTTTCGGGTCAAAATAAAATGTGGGTTTTTGATGTTAATGAGCAACAGATTAATTTGTATGATTTTGGAACTCAAAAAACAAGGAAAATTGGCAATCCAATTCAGCATGATATTATTTACTATCAAACAGATTTTAACAATTTCCAATGGATTGACAATCAAAACAATTGGTTTTTATGTTCCATTTTTGGAGAAGTTAAATTTAAAGCAAAAATAGATTCGTTTGATGAAATCCAATTTTCTGACAATAGTGATTTGTTTTTCTCCAAAGAAAACGCACTGTTTTATCGAAATACAAATACAAATCAACTTTATGAAATTGAAATTGTTGAGAAATCATTCAAAAAGTTTTATTACAACGACCAAATTTTAACTATTTTTACCAACAAAGGAATAACCAATTATAAAATTACATTACCATAATGCATATAGCTGTAGCAGGAAACATTGGCGCTGGAAAAACAACGTTAACACGATTTTTAGCAAAACATTTTAAATGGGAACCCCATTTTGAAGATGTGGTTGACAACCCATATCTTGACGATTTTTACCATCAAATGGAACGTTGGAGTTTTAACCTTCAAATTTATTTCTTGAACAGTCGTTTCCGTCAGGTGCTTCAAATTCGTGAAAGTGGAAAAAAAATTATTCAAGACAGGACAATATATGAAGATGCACATATTTTTGCCCCCAACCTACACGCAATGGGATTAATGACGAATCGTGATTATGAAAATTACAAATCCCTTTTTGAACTAATGGAAAGTTTGGTTGCTCCACCCGATTTATTAATTTACTTACGTAGTTCTATACCCAATTTGGTCAAACAAATTCATAGCCGAGGTCGTGAATATGAAAATTCGATTTCGATAGATTATTTAAGTAGATTAAATGAACGTTACGAAGCATGGATTCAAACATATGATAAAGGAAAGTTGTTAATTATTGATGTTGACAATATTGATTTTGTAAATAATCCTGAACATTTAGGAAATATTATTAATAGAATAGACGCCGAATTAAACGGGTTATTTTAGTAATAAAGACAAGATTAACACATTCTGTTTTGATATAATAAGGCTTCCAAACTATGGAAGCCTTTTTTACATTTAGTCTATTCGATCATCGCTGCTAAACTAGCAACTGTTAAGAAACTAATTTTCTTCAAAAAGTACTAAAAAAAATGCCTCGACAACAATCGAGGCATTTTCAAATATAATTTTTATACTTTTTACTTTAAAGCATCAACTTTTGCTTTCACTTCTGCTTCTGTTCCTTCAATAACTTCAGAAGTAGAAACACCGTTTACAGATTTAGTAATAGTTGCTTTAACTTTTCCGTCATTATTTTCCATTACCACCTTTGTAGAAACCTCTTTTTTAGTTTCACCAATAAACTTGCCGCTTTCATCGTACATTGCCATACACTTTTCTTTTTGCTCAGCAGAACAACCGTTCTTGTCACACATTGCAGCACACTCTTCTTTGGTCATTGTTGCACATTTACTCATGTCACATTTCCCCATTTGAGATTCTCCACAAGTCATTTCCTTTTTTTCACCTGCACAACATGCCTCTTTCCCTTCAGCCACAGTACCGCTTCCCAATATTGGTGCAATTACCAAGCCTATTAGACAAGTTAATTTTATTAAGATATTCATCGATGGACCTGATGTATCTTTAAACGGATCTCCAACAGTATCTCCAGTCACAGCTGCTTTGTGTGCGTCTGAACCTTTATATGTCATTTCTCCATTAATTTCAACACCTGCTTCAAAAGATTTTTTTGCATTATCCCAAGCTCCACCAGCATTATTTTGAAACACAGCCCATAATACACCCGAAACAGTAACTCCAGCCATATAACCACCTAACATTTCAGCAATCAATTGATTATTATCACCATAAACTAGTTTGCCTAATAATACAATTGCAATTGGGAAACCAATAGTCATAATTCCAGGCAACATCATTTCACGTAGTGCAGCTTTAGTAGAAATTTCAACACATTTACCATATTCTGGTCTACCTGTTCCTTCCATAATTCCTGGAATTTCTTTAAACTGACGACGTACTTCATATACCATATCCATTGCAGCCCTACCAACAGAGTTCATAGCTAACGCTGAGAAAACAACTGGAATCATACCTCCTACAAATAGCATTGCTAATACTGGAGCTTTAAAAATATTAATACCATCAATACCTGTAAATGTAACATAAGCTGCAAATAATGCTAACGAAGTCAATGCTGCAGAAGCAATTGCAAAACCTTTTCCTGTTGCAGCCGTTGTGTTACCTACTGAATCTAAAATATCTGTTCTTGTACGAACTTCTTTTGGTAATTCACTCATTTCTGCTATACCACCTGCATTATCAGAGATTGGTCCAAAAGCATCAATTGCTAATTGCATTGCTGTTGTTGCCATCATGGCAGAAGCAGCTAGAGCTACACCATAAAAACCAGCCAATGCGTATGATGCCCATATAGCACCTGCAAACAACAATACCGTTGGGAAAGTAGAAATCATACCTGTTGCTAAACCTGCTATAACATTTGTTCCAGCACCAGTTGAAGATTTTTGTACAATAGCCAAGACTGGCTTTGTACCTAAACCAGTATAGTATTCTGTTACCGATGAAATTGCTCCTCCAACGATTAACCCGATGATTGTAGCATAAAACACTCTCATTGAAGAAATGTCTTTTAATCCTTCTCCATAAAACTCCATTTTCATGGTAGATGGTAATAAATATTGTACCAAGAAGAAACAAGCTACAGCTGTTAGAATAATTGAAACCCAGTTTCCTATATTTAAAGCTTTTTGAACTTGAGCTTCTTTATCGTTATCACTAGTTATTTTTACCAACATTGTACCGATTATAGAAAATAAAATTCCGAAACCAGCTATAGCCATTGGCAATAAAATTGGACCGATTCCGCCAAAAGCGTCTTCGATTTTACCACCCATATCCTTAATTACATAGTTACCTAAAACCATTGCAGCAAGAACAGTTGCAACATAAGAGCCAAATAAATCGGCACCCATACCAGCAACATCACCCACATTATCCCCAACATTATCTGCAATTGTAGCAGGGTTTCTTGGATCATCCTCAGGTATTCCTGCTTCTACTTTTCCTACTAAGTCAGCACCAACATCAGCAGCTTTTGTATATATACCACCTCCAACACGAGCAAACAAAGCGATAGATTCTGCACCTAACGAGAATCCTGCTAGTGTTTCAAGAACGATTGTCATACCTTCAGTATCTGTCCAAACACCACCCATAAACACATGGAAAAATATAATGAAGAATGCTGTTAAACCTAAAACTGCTAAACCTGCAACTCCAAGCCCCATTACTGTACCACCTCCAAAAGAAACTTTTAATGCTTGAGGCAAACTAGTACGAGCTGCTTGAGTTGTTCTCACATTTGTTTTAGTTGCGATTTTCATACCCATATTTCCTGCTAAGGCAGAAAAGAATGCGCCAAAAACAAAAGCAATAACTATTAATAAATGAGTTTTAACTCCTGGCAAGAATGTAATACCTGCTAAAACCAAACTCGCAATAAGTACGAATACAGCTAACAAACGGTATTCTGCTTTAAGGAAAGCTAATGCACCTTCGTAGATGTAGTCTGAAATTTCTTTCATCTTACCATCACCAGCATCTTGTTTTAAAACCCAAGATCTTTTGATTGCCATAAAAGCTAATCCTATTAACGCCATTACTATTGGCACATAAATCATTATTGATTCCATAAATATAATTTTTGTTATAAATTTTATCGGGTGCAAAAATAACAAAATTTTAAGAACTTATGCAACTTACCTGATTTAATAAAAAACAATTGTGCTAAATTTGTATAGTTTGCTTTTGGATTAAAGTTGGATACTGAAAAATTTGATCATAAAAAACAGGGTTGTTCGCTTAACTTTTTGAACTATGTTGCTTACTATATTTTATTTCTTTTTTTGAGATAATAATGCCAAATAGTGAACGAGGCGAACGTTCGGTATGGTTTCCAATTATCGGAAAGTCTTTTCATTTCTTCGTATGTCTGGCAATCGTATAACTCTTTTAATGTATTTTTGATGGCTATATCACCAAGTGGTACAATATCTGGCGATTGTAGACAAAACATTAAGTAAACTTCGATTGACCAGTTGCCTACTCCTTTTATAGTAATTAATTCGTTGCGAATTTGCTGTTCGGATTTGGATGAAAAGGTTTCAAATTGAATTTCTTTTGTAATTACTTTGTCAGCTAGGTCTTTAAGATAAATTGTCTTTTGTCGTGAAACACCACAAGAGCGAAGTTCATCTTCTGTTGCTTTGGTTATTATTTCTGGTGTAATAGAGTGAAACTTATTTTGCAATTTAACATAACATGCTTTTGCTGAAGCAATTGAAACTTGCTGCTCTAAAATAATGTGACACATAGAAGCAAAACCTTCTTCTCTTTTTTGGATAATTGGTTGTCCAAAATTATCGAGAATAAATTGAAGGATTGTATCTTTTTGTGATAAAAAATCGATTACTTGTTGTAAAGCAGTGTGGTTGATGTCCATAATAGTAATGAAATGTCCCTAGCTAGAAGAACACATTTTGTAATGAGAACTTATAATGTCCAGCAGGAAATAACTTCTAAAAATAAAACCCAAAAGATCCTTTTACAGTAAAATTATTTGCATCGGGTACACTTTTATAATTTCCTCTCCATGAGCAGTCGATACGAAATACTTTAAAGATATTTCCAATTCCAGCACTATATTCCCAATAAGGAGTTGTTGGTGCAAGATATTGCTGCCCTGAAGCATTGATATCTCTGTTATCTTGTGATATGGTTCCGTATGCACCTCGAACACCAATTATTTCTCTCCAATTAAGTTTTTTCATAAAGGGAATTCTAGAGAATAATCTTCCTTGAAAATTATGTTCCCATTGTAGTGTAGCATACTCATCGGAAATAAATTCGTAATAGTTTAGATTAGCAAATGTATTATCTATCTGAAAATACGATTGATTACCTGGAATAATACTCATTAATCCTAGCGGAATTGTACCAAATGTTTTTCCTGCTTCCAATGTAAGATTTGTTCTTCCTAATGGCCCTATAATAATAGGCTGTTTGTAATAAAGTTGCACTTTTGAATAATCAAAATCGCTATTCAACACTCCTTTTACTCCTTGACTAAAATTGAGAAAAACCCTACTGTAAGGACTATCAACCGTAAGTCTTTCGACTCCATATCCAACATTTTTTTTCTTTGGAGTATACTCTAATTGCACATTTACTTCAGACTGTTTTACTTCAGACTTTGTTTTGGTTTTAGTAGCATCGGTATAATAATCTAAACTAAAAACATTTGAAGCCGATTCGAGTGTTCTATATGAGAATCCTGTCCCAATAACAAAATTTTTTGATGGTTCCATTTCGATAGCAAGATTGGTCAAATTGATATTGGTTAACTTTCCGTTATTTCCAGAAGCAAAAAGACTTGATGAGGCAAAACTTCTTCCAAGCACATCATTGGTAGTCGTTAAACTTGCCCCTATTTGCTCAACATCTCTTCGGTTTCCTCCAGAAATAATAATCCTTTTTTTCTTATCTATCATCCATTTTCCCGACATTCCATATTTAAACTTATCATCTCCAAAACCGTAGGCAGTATAACCTTGTATACGCCATTTGTCATTGGGCCCAAAATAGGTTCTACCACCCACTCTTACTCGTATACGCTCTACATCATTATAACCAAAAGTTGAAAAAATAGGTCCGTAATCAAAATTCCCTTTCTGAATATACCCGCTTCCCAATATAGAGACTAGGTTGTACATCTGTTTAAATTTTTTGACCGTTTTGAGTGTATCAAGCATTTTATAAATTCCGATTTCATCTTTATTTAGTTTTTCAAAACGATTTTGTTCCCAAAACTCATCTGATTTGGTATAAACTTCGTTATCAATAAAATTGACTTCTTCTTTATAAAACTTTTCAGGTTTTTCGATATTAAATTTATGATTATCAAACAAGGTTGTTCTTTTACCATATACTCCTTTTGATTTTTCTTTTTTGTTCAAAGCAAAATCAGACATCATGTAATCGCGAGTAAGAAGAAAAACAGAATCATTCAAAACATCAAACTCTTGCTCAATATAAATTTCTTTCACCCAGTTTATATTTGCGCTTTTTGAAACTTCCATATTGATAGTTTTGATTGCAAAAGTGGTGTCATTTACCCAAAAATCACCTTTGAATGTCAATTCATTTTTTCTTCTTGGATAAAAAACAATGTTATAACACCATTTTTTTCCTATAAATGCACTATCTCTCAAAACATAGTTATATACATCTATACCAGTTCTAGACAATGGGCTTGTAAAACTTTTGTCAAAAAAATTCAAATGGTTATTATAAATGTCATACTGAGAATATAAGTCACTTATAAAAGTATTTACCCCATCACCATTACTCAGTCCAGAATTTTTATTTGCCTTTAGAATTTCTTTTGTTTTACCTAATAAGTTATCACCATTTACTTCATATAGAGATTCATTAATAAAAATTGGCAGATATGTTTTTCCTGTAACTCTAGAGGTATCAACTTTATCAAAAACAAACTCAACACCTTTAAAAATCTTACTTTTCATAAAAGCGCTATCGATACTATTCATATCAAATTCGATTTTTTCGTACTTATCATATTGATATTGATTGAATATTTTGAGTCCGTTTTTTCTCTTACGCTCCCATATTTTACGAAGGATATCTAATGCTGGATTGTTCTTTTTAGATGTTTTCCCGGTGAATACTACAACCTCTTTTAAAGCCTCACCATCACTAAGTTGAATTTTAAAATTATAATTTACAGCTTTAGGCAACGGAACCTCCTTGGTTTGATACCCCATAAATGAAACGATTACTGCTTGAAATGTTTCTGGAGATTCGATATAAAACTTTCCGTTTTCATCTGTTACAACTCCTGTTTTAGAATTCTTAAAAATTACATTTGCGTAAGGAATTGGTTGATTGGTGTTGTCTATAACATAACCACTTACTTTGGTTTGAGCCAAAGAAGTATATACAAACAATGTAAAAAAAACAATGTTGAGGAGTAATCTTTTTGTCATACTATTTTAATAAAAAAAGGGCTTCATCAAATTTTCTTTGACGAAGCCCCAAATATACTAGTTTATATTATTTATACATTACTTTTTTGACGGCTTTAACAACATCTGTTGCATTTGGCAACCATTCTTTCAATAATGTTGGAGAATAAGGTGCTGGTGTATCTGCAGTAGTAATTCTTTGTACTGGCGCATCTAGATAATCAAATGCTCTTTCTTGAACCATATATGTTATTTCTGAAGCAACACTTGCGAATGGCCATGCTTCTTCAAGAACTACGAGACGGTTTGTCTTTTTAACCGAATTGATAATCGCATCATAATCCATTGGGCGAACGGTTCTTAAGTCGATTATTTCACATGATATTCCTTCTTTGGTTAATTCGTCAGCTGCAATAAAAGCTTCTTTGATTATTTTTCCAAATGAAACAATTGTCACATCTGTTCCTTCTCTTTTTACATCTGCAACACCAATTGGCAATACATATTCACCATCGGGAACTTCTCCTTTATCGCCATACATTTGTTCAGATTCCATGAAAATAACTGGATCATCATCACGAATTGCTGCTTTTAATAAACCTTTTGCATCATAAGGTGTTGATGGTACAATGACTTTCAATCCTGGAGTATTTGCAAACCAGTTTTCAAAGGCTTGAGAGTGTGTAGCTCCTAATTGTCCTGCTGATGCAGTTGGACCACGAAAAACCATAGGCATTGGGAATTGTCCTGCCGACATTTGACGCATTTTTGCAGCGTTATTTATAATTTGGTCAATACCTACTAAAGAAAAATTAAATGTCATATACTCTACAATAGGGCGACAACCATTCATTGCAGATCCTACTGCAATACCAGCAAAACCTAATTCGGCAATAGGAGTATCAATCACTCGTTTTGGTCCGAACTCGTCTAACATTCCTTTTGATGCTTTGTAGGCACCATTATATTCGGCAACTTCTTCGCCCATTAAATATACCGATTCATCGCGACGCATTTCTTCACTCATTGCTTCGGCAATCGCTTCTCTAAATTGTATAGTTCTCATATATAAATTACTTTGTATCTATTTTGGATAGCAAAAGTAAAAATTAAAAATGATAAAAAAACATATTGATTGCTAAATAATCAAATGTTAAGCCTTTGTTTTTTTGATAAAACAAAAGTTAAAATAAATCACCTCATCATATAGATAGCTACGAAATCGATATAATACTGTAGTTTTTTATAAAAATATTATGCATGCATATAAAAATTAGAAATATATTTTATACTTTTACCCTCAGAAAAATTAAATTCAAAATATAATGAAAATATTAGTTTGCATCAGTCATGTACCTGATACTACTTCAAAAATTAACTTCGTCAATGGAGATTCTGAGTTTGATACCAATGGTGTTCAATTTGTAATTAATCCAAATGACGAATATGGTTTAACACGTGCTGTATGGTTTCAAGAGCAACAAGGTGCCAATGTAACAGTTGTAAATGTTGGAGGGCCAGATACCGAACCTACTTTACGTAAAGCATTAGCTATAGGAGCAAACGAAGCAATTCGTGTAAATGCTAATCCAACTGATGGATTTTTTGTAGCAAAGCAATTAGCAGAAGTAGTAAAAAATGGTGGTTATGATCTTGTTATTTGTGGAAAAGAATCATTAGATTACAATGGCGGAATGGTTCCAGGTATGCTAGCTGGTCTATTGGGTTATAGTTTTGTAAATTCTTGCACAGAACTTACCGTTGAAGGAACTTCGGCAAAAGCAGCTAGAGAGATTGATGGCGGAAAAGAAATCATTTCGGCATCACTACCATTACTAATTGGTGGGCAAAAAGGGTTGGTGGAAGAAAAAGATCTTCGCATTCCAAATATGAGAGGTATCATGACGGCAAGAACTAAGGTTTTAACCGTTTTAGAACCTGTAGCAGCAGAAATCAATACAAAAGCGGTAAAATTTGAAAAACCCGCTCCAAAATCGGCAGTAAAATTGTTTGCAGCTGATGATTTAGATGGATTGGTAAACGCATTACATAACGAAGCTAAAGTTATATAAGAAATAAAGAAGGCAGATTTGATAAATCTAAAATTCTCTTTTGACAAACAAACAAATAATATTAAATAACATAAAATTTAGTTTTTAGATTACCAAATCTAAATCCTAAATCCTGAAATCTAATAAATTATGTCACTATTAATATATGCAGAATCACAAGAAGGAAAATTCAAAAAAAGTAGCTTTTGAATTGGCTTCCTATGCAAAAAAAGTTGCCGAATCTCTTGGTACAACCGTAACAGCACTAACTGTAAACACAGCTAATGTTGCCGAATTATCAAAATATGGCGTAGATAAAGTTTTGAAAGTTTCTAATGACAAATTAGCTAACTTTAATGCAAAAGCCTATGCTGATATTATAAAACAAGCGGCCGAAAAAGAAGGTTCTAAAATAATTGTTCTTTCTTCTACGACAGACAGTTTATACCTTGCTCCTCTTGTAGCTGTTGGGCTAAATGCAGGTTTTGCCTCAAATGTAATTGGACTTCCAGTTTCAACTTCGCCATTTCAAGTAAAAAGAAATGCTTTTTCAAACAAAGCTTTCAACATAACCGAAATTTCAACAGATGTCAAAATAATCTGTCTAGCTAAAAATTCATTCGGATTACAAGAATCTCCTTCTTCATTATCAGAAGAAGACTTTACACCAAGTCTAAACGACACTGACTTTTCTGTAAAGGTAGAATCTGTAGAAAAAACAACTGGAAAAGTAACCATTGCCGATGCAGATATTGTAGTATCTGGTGGACGTGGAATGAAAGGTCCAGAAAACTGGGGAATGCTAGAAGAATTAGCCTCTGTTCTTGGAGCAGCTACCGCTTGTTCCAAACCCGTTTCAGATTTGGATTGGAGACCTCACAGTGAACACGTTGGACAAACAGGAAAACCGGTAGCAGCCAATCTATACATTGCAGTAGGAATCTCTGGTGCAATCCAACACATTGCTGGTATCAACTCTTCCAAAGTAAAACTGGTAATTAATACCGATGCCGAAGCTCCTTTCTTTAAAGTGGCTGACTATGGAATCGTCGGAGATGCATTTGATGTTATACCTAAGTTAACAGCAAAACTTAAAGAATTTAAAGCTAACAACTAGTTAAATTCTAACTATATTTCAAATACAAAAAATTTGAAATAAAAATAAAACCGAATACTATAAGCTATCCAGATAAATTTTTGGATAGCTTATTTTTTTGTTTTAAGAAGCCAAAGTTTTTTGTTACTTTGCAATCGCAATTTCTGTTACTCGTTGCAATATTTCTTTTGTAAATAAAAAAAAGACGTATTCCAACATAAACAAAGTATGACAAACTCCAATGAAAATGGAAATTATACATACGTAATCAGGATTATTGAATAATTTGTATTGTATAGAAATCTGTTTTTAAATGAGCTAAGATTTCGATTCAACAACCTAATATCTAATATAAGCAATCTAAAATCTAATATGAGTTTAGTAAAACTAACAATAAAAGGAATTTCTTATAGCCAAACACAAAATGGTGCTTACGCCTTAATTTTGAATGAAGTTGATGGTGAACGAAAACTCCCAATTGTAATAGGAGCCTTCGAAGCACAATCTATTGCAATTGCACTAGAAAAAGAGATCAAACCGCCTCGTCCATTAACACATGATTTATTTAAAAGTTTTGCTGACCGCTTTGATATAGTCGTAAAACAAGTCATCATACATAAATTGGTAGATGGTGTCTTTTATTCGAGTATTATTTGTGAAAGAGATAAAATCGAAGAAATTATTGATGCTAGAACCTCTGATGCTATTGCACTAGCACTTCGATTTTCTGCTCCAATTTTTACATACAAAAATATTTTGGACAAAGCTGGAATTTATCTAAATGCCAATCCTTCGGATTCTGAAACTAAAAACATAGAAAACGAAGGCGTTCTCTCTGCACCAGAAACTTTTGGTCTAGATAGTAACGATACTAAAACAGATGCTGGCTATACAAAATTTAGTCTATCAGAATTGCACGAGCTATTAGAAAGCGCAGTACAAGAAGAAGATTATGAAAAAGCCGCCAAAATAAGAGACGAGATCTCTAAGAGAGAATCATAAAAAAATGAGCTTTTGCCTATTTTAGATAATTTATCATGAAACAATACCACGATTTAGTAAAGCACGTTTTACAAAACGGAACCCAAAAAGGCGATCGTACTGGAACGGGAACAAAAAGTGTTTTTGGCTATCAAATGCGCTTTGATTTAGCAGATGGTTTCCCTATGGTTACTACCAAAAAACTACATCTCAAATCTATAATTTATGAATTACTTTGGTTCCTAAAAGGAGATACCAACATTGGTTATCTAAAAGAAAATGGTGTGAAAATTTGGGATGAATGGGCAGATGAAAATGGCGATTTGGGACCTGTATACGGGCATCAATGGCGAAATTGGAATAGTGAAGAGATTGACCAAATAACCGAATTAATCGAAACCTTGAAAACAAATCCTAACAGTAGAAGAATGCTAGTTTCTGCATGGAATCCTTCTGTTTTGCCCGATACTACAAAGTCGTTTTCAGAAAATGTTGCTAATGGAAAAGCTGCTTTACCCCCATGTCATGCTTTTTTTCAATTTTATGTATCCGACGGAAGATTATCATGTCAATTATACCAAAGAAGTGCTGACATTTTTTTAGGAGTACCTTTCAATATTGCCTCATATGCACTATTTACTATGATGATAGCACAAGTTTGCGATTTACAACCTGGTGAATTTATTCATACTTTTGGTGATGCTCATATCTATAACAATCATATTGACCAAGTAACATTACAACTCTCTCGAGAACCAAAATCGTTGCCAAAAATGACACTAAACCCATCTATAAAAAATATTTTTGATTTTACCTTTGAAGATTTTACGCTAGAAGGTTATGAGCCTCATCCTCATATAAAAGGAATAGTTGCAGTTTAGAAAAAATGCTTATATTTGAAAAAAATAGTTTTGCATATAATCCCCAAATTAATGAAAAAACACTTAATAATACTATTCCTACTCTCAACTGGCTTTATGTTTAGTCAAACTCTTTCTTTTGAAACATTAGAAAAAGTTTCAGGCAAATACTATACCGATATTGAAGCTTCCTTACTCATTAACCAGTTTGAGTTACTTACTTTTGATAATTCTACAAAAAAACTGACCTATCAATATGTTCCTCAAGACAATTCAGAAACTGGAAACAAGTTTTGTTACATTTGGCGAAACTCCGAAGACAAAGCCGAAACCATAACCTATTATACAACAAACTTAAAGGAATATATTAATTGGAAAAAAGCATTACTTATTAAAAATTATAAGTCCAAACCTATTGCCCAAGAAGGAAACGATACTAAAGAATGGTTTTATACCAAAAATATTTTAGTGAAAATCCTGCACAAACAACTCCCTTCCACAAGCGGAGAAAATATAGATGCATATCTAATTACATTTATTAAAAAAAAATAAACTAATCCAAAAAAAATGAATTACAAGGTTCACTTTACATTTAAAGTTGAACCTTTTTTTATAATTACTAATTAATTTCCAGTTTTTGAGACATTAATCTCTACTGATAACTCAATTCAAAAGTTTAGATTTGCGAAAATAATAAACCCAAAAGGCAACCCTACATCTATAAATAAGCATGATTATAGTTATGAAAATATCAAAATAAAACTTATCTTTAGGGTCAAAATATGTAATCAATGGAGAATTCTCAACATGAACAGTATGAATATGCTAGAAGAAGAATACGTCAAAAAAAAAGATTGTATTTTCATTTTGTACTACTTTCTTTAGGTAGCCTATTTTTATTTGTAATTAATAAGCTTTTACATTTTGGAGAACCAAACGACTGGTATCTTTGGGTAATTACGATATGGATTTTCCTTTTTGTCCTTCATTTTATAAAAGTATACATCACTGATAGTTTTATGAACAAAAATTGGGAACGCACCCAAATAGACAAACTAATGGCACAACAAAAAAGAAAAATAGAACAGCTAGCTAAAAATGTGGAATCTGATTTTACTAATAAAAAATAAATTTCATTAATGATACTATTGATAGCAGCCGTTGGCGAAAATAATGAACTTGGAAAAGACAATCAATTACTTTGGCACTTGCCTGATGATTTTAAAAGATTTAAACAACTTACAACGGGTCATTACATTATTTTAGGTAGGAAGACATTTGAAAGTTTTCCAAAACCATTACCAAATAGAGTTCATATTATAATAACACGTCAAAAAGGTTACTTAAAAAACAGCCCCTTTGATAATTGTATTGTTGTCAATTCTATTAAGGAAGCATTAAAAATTGTTTCAAAAGAAGTTGCTACCTATATAATTGGTGGAGCAGACATATACAAGCAATCAATTGAATTGGCTGATGTTATTGAACTTACTAGGGTTCACAGCACATTTGAGGCTGACACTTTTTTCCCTAAAATTGATTTAAACGAATGGGAATTGAACTTCGAAGAATTCCATGCCAAAGATGAAAAACATCAATTCGACTTTACTTTTCAAACATATGTTAGAAAAAAATAAAAACTGCAGATAAAAATCGATTTTATCAAAAAATCTAAATTACATTTGCAAAAAATTTTTTAAATGTCACAAACGGTAAAGCCTTACAAAAATTCTGAACTTGGAAAAAAAGAACAAGTTACACAAATGTTTGACACTATTTCTGGGAATTATGACGGACTAAACCGTGTAATTTCATTTGGCATTGATGTTAAGTGGAGAAAAAAAGTTTTAAAATTGGTCGCTGCTAAAAACCCTAAAACAATACTAGACATTGCTACTGGAACTGGGGATTTAGCCATTTTGATGTCGAAAACCAATGCTGAAAAAATTGTTGGCTTGGATTTATCGGTTGGAATGCTTGAAGTTGGTAAAACGAAAATTGCCGCTAAAAATTTATCAAATAAAATAGAAATGGTGGTCGGAGATTCTGAAAACTTACCATTTGAAAACAATTCATTTGATGCTATAACCGTAGCTTTTGGCATACGAAATTTTGAAAACCTTGATAAAGGGCTGACAGAGATCCATCGTGTACTGAAACCAAATGGTATTTTTGTTATTCTAGAAACTTCAAATCCAACAAAAACACCTTATAAAGAAGGTTATCATTTTTATACCAAAAATATTTTACCTATTATTGGCAAACTTTTCTCGAAAGACAATGTTGCTTATGGTTATCTATCAGAATCGGCATCAATTTTTCCTTTTGGAGAAGCTTTGAACAATATTTTGAGAAAAAATGGGTTTATAGATGTAGTTGCAATGCCTCAAACTTTTGGTGTTGCCACAATTTATTCAGCTACTAAAAAATAAAATGAAAAATATTTTTGTACTTATATTACTATCTTCTGTATTGAATATTCAAGGGCAATTCAAAAACAGAATGTTTGCTAAAGACCCAATTATCAATCTTGAAAACTGGGATAAATCGAGATTAACTTGGGGTTATTTCCTCGGGTTTAATGCATATGATTTTAAGTTTGATTATAAAGAAGATGAAACTGATATCTTAGTTGATCAAACCACAGGTTTTAATGTGGGCCTAGTCGGTGATGTTCGCCTTCACGAGCACATTAATTTACGTTTTGAACCAGGTCTATATTATACACAACGTAACTTGAATTATGCCAATCCTGAGTTAACAAAACCACTTGATAAAACCCGAGAAGTCAATTCGACTTATATCCATTTACCCTTGTTGGTGAAATTTTCATCTAAAAGAACAGGAAATATTAAACCATATATACTAGGCGGCTTTTCTACAGCCTTAAACCTTGCTAGTAATTCAAAATCAAAGGATGACAACGAGGAGCAACGTTTTAGAATGTTAAAATGGACAAACAATTATGAACTTGGTTTTGGTATTGATTTTTACACTCCATACTTCAAATTTTCACCATCAATAAGAGGTGTTTTCGGACTTAAAGATGAGTTGATAAGAGATGATAACCCTGATAGTCCTTGGACAGGAAATATTGAATCCATGAGGACTAGAGCTGTTTTTATCAACTTTACGTTTCAATAATCAACACGTTTAAATTCACTTAGGATTATTGCCGTTGCCGTTGCTACATTTAAGCTTTCTGTTTGTTGCAAATTACCAAATCTTGGAATAGAAAGTCTATTTTTGATTGTATTTTCTATTTCTTTTGAGATGCCATTTGCTTCATTTCCCATTATAATAACTCCTTCATTTGGAAGGTTTTCTTCATAAATATTTTTACCATCCATAAAAGTTCCAAAAACAGGTAGCTTTGTGTTTTTTATAAATTCATTTAGGTTCAAATAGGTTACATTTACTCTTGCTATTGAACCCATGGTAGCCATTACAACTTTGGGATTATACAAATCAACCGTTTCGCTAGAGCAAACTAATTGTTCAATCCCAAACCAATCACACAATCGCAGAATTGTTCCTAAATTTCCTGGATCACGAATATCATCAAGAGCCAGTATCAACCCTTTTTCTTCAACTTTTTTTGCATCAGGAATTCGAAAAAGTGCTAAACACTTATTTGGAGTTGTTAATGAGCTTATCTTATTTAATTCGACATCAGAAATTAGAGTTTGTTTTGACGGTGCTATTTTGTCAAAAATAATTTCGGTTGTATATAAATGTTCTAATTCAAAGTTGGAAAATAAGAGTTCTTGAACTACTTTTATGCCTTCAGCAAAAAATAATTTGTGAACTTGTCGCTGTTTTTTTTGTTGTAAACTCGATATTAACTTTATTTGGTTTTTACTAACCATAGAAATAATGTACTTTTGAATTAAATTATATAAAAATACCTTTGAAAAATTATTTTACAAAAATATCATTATTTATTCTAATTGGAGTAGTATTTGCTGCATGTAATTCGACAAGAAGAGTTCCAACAGGAAAAAGGCTTCTTAGTAAAAATGAAATTTTAATAAATGGTAAGAAAGAAAGCGATGAAGAAATAACCAATTTACTGATTCAGAAACCCAACACTTCTATTCTTGGTTATCGTCTTCGTTTGAATTTATATAACCTTGCCAACATACATCACGACTCAACTTTTAGAGCAAAATACCTCAACAATCCTGATAAATATAGAAAATTATCCAAATGGCTTTCTGAAAAACAAGTGCATAGATTAGGAAAATCTTTTTGGTACTCTGGCATTAATGAATTCCTTAAAAACACTGGTGAGCCTCCTGTTATTATTGATAGTCTGAGCGCAATTAAATCGGTAAAAAAGTTTAATAATTATTTTATTAACAAAGGATTTTTCAATACTAAAACTACCTTTTCTATTGATACAATCGGCACTAAGAAAGGCAAAATTAATTATGTTGTAACCACTGGCCAGCCTTTTATGATTGATAGTATAAAATCATCTATAAAATCACCTGTTCTAGACTCTTTATACCAAATTACAAAAAATCAATCTTTTTTAAAAACCAACAAACAATACCTTACTGAAGATTTCGAAAATGAAAGAGGACGATTAACAAGTTATTTTAGAAATAATGGTGCTTATCTTTTTCAACAAAATTATATAAATTTTGAAATTGACACATTGACGACAAACAAAAAGGCTAATGTGGATATGAGAATTGGGGACTATACATATCGAGAAAATG
>CAZLEU010000028.1:0-27289 GCA_964558625.1 uncultured Flavobacterium sp. | reverse complement strand
ATATTAAGGATGAAAACTGTCTTTTCCTAGATACTTTTTACCAAGCCTATAATAAAGCCATCACGAGGTATAAAAACATAATTCAATCTATTGGTAAGGAATCTATCCCATATTCTAGTAATGAGGTCATCACTTTTTATAAAAAGAAACTCCCATATTACAAAACCGAAGCCGAACTCAAACATTTATACAAAAAAAGACTTCTTTTTGATCTACTTACTTCTGTTTCACAAATTAGTACAAACAAAGATTCAATTCTAACCGTTTTTAAACAAGTTGCCGATTCCACAAAAATAAAAGTATTTGAAAATTATGATTGCGAGTCCAAAAATAAGCTTATGAGTAAAAAAGAATTTTATTCGATATTTTTCAATGCCTTTTGCTCCTATTTTGACCCGCATACAATGTATTTTTCTAGCGAAGATAAATCAGATTTTTTATCTTCATTAAGTTCTTCCAGTTATTCATTTGGACTTAATGTTAATTTTAATGAAAAAAACGAATTATCAGTAGTCGAAATCATTCCTAATAGTTCGGCATATTTTGTTGATAAAATTGAATTAGGCGATATCATTCAAAAAATTAAAATAGATAACATTGATTATGCTGTAAACTGTATTAATAGTAAAGTTATAGATGAAACCTTGAGTTCTTCTGAAGTAAAAAAAGCCGTTTTTACCTTGAGAAAAAAAAGCGGTAGTATATATTCTGTAGAATTATTCAAACAACTGATGCGTGATTATCAAAATAGTGTTTTTAGCTATATACTTGAATATAAAAACAATAAAACTGGTTATATCAAAATTCCGAGTTTCTATTCCAAATTTGAAAACGGGAAAACCAATGTAAGTGATGATGTTAAAAAAGAGATTCTAAAATTAAAAGACGATAAAATAAATAATTTAATAATTGACCTTGAGAATAATACAGGCGGTTCAATGCAAGAAGCATTCAAACTATGCAATCTTTTTATAAACGCACCAGTTCTAGGGTTGCTAGAGTACTCAAAAAGTGGCCCAATATTGATTCCAAATGAAAATTCAAAACCCATTTTTAATGGATCCATTGTAATTATAACCAATGGCTATTCTGCCTCAGCAAGTGAACTTTTTACAAATGCCATGCAAGACTACAACTTAGCATTGGTAGTAGGAACAAAATCACATGGAAAAACAAGTATTCAGGAAATTTTTGAGCTAAAAAATGAATCCAAAGATTTTGTGAAAATTACTTTAGGGAAATTTTACAGAGTAAACGGAAAAAGTAGCCAATATATTGGTATAAATCCATCAATCACTATTCCAACTCTTTTTGATGATCAATTTATAAGAGAAAAAGATTTTAAAACAGCATTAAAAAACGAAAGTATTGCAAGCTATATTGATAATAAAAGCTATCCATTGAGTGAAAAACAAAAAGAAGTAATTAAAAAATATACAAGCCAATATAGCACTGATACTTCTATACAAAAAATCATAAAACTCAAAAACAAAGTCAATAGATTATTTGGAGATAGTTTGGCTCCAATTTCATTAAATATAAATTCTGTTTTTGATTACTTAAATAGTTATGCTACACTATGGAAAGAGCTTAAAATGTTTAATGAAAGTGAATATAATATTGTGGTTTCTAATAATAGTTTTGATATGGAAAAAAACAAAAACAGCGAGTATCTTTCCAACATTAATAAATTTAATATAAAAAACATCAAATCAAACTTTACCATTTTTGAAGCAACAAAGATTATTGGTGATTTGCAATAAGATTTTTTATATAATTTATTTTATAACAATGTAAATATTCTATTTTTGCATTCTCAAAATTATCATAATAAAAAATACTCATAAAAATGGGAAGAGCGTTCGAATTTAGAAAAGGTAGAAAAATGAAGCGTTGGTCAGCAATGGCTAAAGCATTTACTCGTATTGGGAAAGATATTGTAATGGCAGTAAAAGAAGGTGGTCCAAATCCAGAATCGAATTCTAGATTAAGAGCTGTTATGCAAAATGCCAAGTCGGCAAATATGCCAAAAGAAAATGTTGAACGTGCTATCAAAAAAGCAACAGATAAAGATACAGCAAACTACAAAGAAGTTTTGTTTGAAGGTTATGCTCCACACGGAATTGCTCTTTTAATAGAAACTGCTACAGACAACAATAATAGAACTGTTGCTAATATTAGAAGTTATTTCAATAAATGCAATGGAACCATGGGAACACAAGGTTCTGTAGAATTTATGTTTGACCATACTTGTAATTTCAGAATAGCAAAAGGTGAACTAGATCCGGAAGAATTGGAATTGGAATTAATCGATTTTGGTGCCGAAGAAGTTTTTGAAGATGAAGATGGAATTTTAATTTATGCTCCATTTGGAAGTTTTGGGGCGATTCAAAAAGAGTTAGAAAATAGAAATATTGAAATTTTGTCTTCTGGTTTTGAGAGAATACCACAAGTTTTGAAAAAGTTAACTCCAGAACAAGTGGCAGATGTAGAAAAACTTTTAGAAAAAATTGAAGAAGATGACGATGTACAAAACGTATATCATACAATGCAAGAAGAGGAATAAAAATTTTAGGATTGTGTAAAACAAAAAAACTCCGAATGAATTTTCGGAGTTTTTTATTTATATATCTACTTGTAATCTATTTGATATATTCAATTTTTTGAGTTTCTTCAACATTTACACTATCAAAGAAACCTTGCTCTTTCATCCAATCATCACTAAATACCTTACTCATATATCTAGAACCATGATCAGGAAAGATAGCCACAACATTGCTGTTTTCATCAAACTCACCTTCTTCTGCATATTGTTTTATTGCTTGCATCGCAGCACCCGATGTATACCCAACAAATAGACCTTCTGTTTTGGCCAATTCTCTTGCGGTATGAGCACTTTCTTCGTCTGTTACTTTAATAAATTTATCAATTACATCAAAGTCTGTAGCCGTCGGAATAAGGTTTTTTCCTAATCCTTCTATTCTATATGGATAAATTTCATCGTTATCGAATTCTTTTGTTTCATGGTATTTTTTTAATACTGAGCCAAAAGCATCAACTCCTAAAATTTTGATATTTGGATTTTTTTCTTTCAAAAATTTAGCAGCTCCAGAAATTGTTCCTCCAGTTCCACTACAAGCTACTAAGTGTGTTATTTTTCCATTTGTTTGTTCCCAAATCTCAGGACCAGTAGTTTTATAATGAGCATCAACATTCAATTGGTTGAAGTATTGATTGATATAAACTGAACCTTTGGTTTCTTCATGAAGCCTCTTGGCTACATTGTAATATGAGCGTTCGTCATCGGCAGATACGTGGGCTGGGCATACATATACTTTTGCACCCATGCTACGCAACATATCTATTTTATCTGCAGACGATTTTGAACTTACTGCAAGAATACAGTTGTACCCCTTTATTATACTAACCATAGCTAAACTAAAGCCCGTATTTCCGGAAGTTGTTTCGATAATGGTATCTCCTGGTGTTAATATACCTGCTTTTTCTGCTTCTTCAATGATATATAAAGCAATTCTATCTTTGGTAGAATGTCCAGGGTTGAACGCCTCGACTTTCGCGTAAAAATTACCTTTTAGATTATTAGTAATTTTATTGATTTTAATAAGAGGTGTATTCCCTATTAAATCCAATACACTATTATAAGCTTTTATCTGATCTTTCATAAAATAATTTAGTCAAGGCAAACTTTATATTGTTTTAGTAACCTCAAAACTCTGCAAATTTAATAATTTTTTTTTAACTAGCTTTTTATTCCTTCTAAATCTAACAAAAAAGTGAATTCTTTAGCTAACTCTTTGAGTGCTTCAAACCTTCCAGATGCCCCACCATGCCCAGCTTCCATATTTGTATCTAAAAATAATTTTTTATCATTAGTTTTCAACAATCGCAATTTAGCCACCCATTTTGCAGGTTCCCAATATTGCACCTGTGAATCATGCAACCCAGTTGAAACGTATAAATTAGGATAATCTTGCTCTTTAACATTGTCATAAGGCGAATAAGACAACATATAATCATAATATTTCTTCACGTTTGGATTACCCCATTCATCATACTCTCCAGTTGTTAGCGGAATTGTGTCATCTAACATCGTTGTTACAACATCAACAAAAGGAACTTGTGCTATAATTCCGTTGTAAATTTCTGGAGCCATGTTCGCAATTGCTCCCATCAATAATCCTCCTGCCGAACCACCTTCAGCGTACATATGTTTACTTGAGGTGAATTTTTCTGAAATTAGAAATTTAGTACAATCAATAAAATCGGTAAAAGTATTTTTCTTCTTCAATAACTTGCCATCTTCATACCATTGCCTTCCTAAGTCTTCTCCTCCACGAACATGAGCAATTCCTAATATGAAACCCCTATCCAATAAACTCAAATTTGAGGTCGAAAAATAAGGTTCCGAAGAATATCCATAAGAACCATAGGCATTTAGTAGAAATGGATTATTCCCTGATTTTTTAATTCCTTTTTTATGAACTATCGAAATTGGTATTTTAGTCCCATCACATGCAGTTGCCCAAATACGTTTTTCCTCGTAGTTATTTTTGTCAAATGTTCCGCCTTGCACTTCTTGCTCTTTCAAAATAGTTTTGGTTCTAGTACGCATATTAAAATCAATAACAGAAGCTGGTGTTGCCATTGATTGATAAGCATATCGTAGGATATCTGTATTAAAATCAACATTTGATGTTGTATAAGCTGTGTAAGTTTCAATTTCAAATGGCAAAAAATAGGCTTCTCCTTTCCAAGGCATAATTTTTATTTTGCTCAACCCATTTGATCGCTCTGAAACCACTAAAAAATCTTTGAACACATCAATCTTTTCAAGTAAAACATCTTTATCATGAGGAATTAAATCAACCCAATTCTCTTTTGAAGTACTATTCTCATTGGTTTTCATTAATTTGAAATTGGTTGCTTTATCTTTGTTGGTCAAAATGTAAAAACTATCTCCATAATGCGAAATCGAATATTCTAAACCTCGTGTTCTTTTCTGAAAAATTTTGAATTCCCCATCTGGATTATTAGCCAAAAGCGTTTGGTACTCACTTGTTAGCGTGCTACCAGATTCTATAGTTAAATATTTTTGAGATTTAGACTTATAAATATTACAATGAAAAGTTTCATCTTTTTCGAAAAAGACTAATGTATCGGCACCAACATCAGAACCTAATTTGTGTTTGAAAATTTTATCGGTACGAAGTGTAACTTCATCATTTCTTGAATAAAAAACTGTTTTATTATCTGCAGCCCAAGTCGCACCACCAGAAGTATTGATGATTTTAGTTGGCAGAATTTCATTGGTTTCTAAATTCTTAAACTGAAGTGTATATTGCCTTCTTGAAACCAGATCGACACTAAAGGCTGCCCATTTATTATCTTCACTAATACTCAAACCACCCAATTGAAAATAAGATTGCCCCTTTGCCATTTCATTACAATCAAAAAGAATTTCTTCTTTTGCTTCGAGAGAACCTTTTTTTCTTGAATATATTGGATAATCTTTGCCTTTTTCGTGACGTGTTATGTAGTAATAACCGTTATATAAATAAGGAACAGACTCATCATCTTCCTTTATACGAGATTTCATTTCTTCAAATAAATCTTTCTGAAAATCTACTGTGTTTGCCGTTTCTTTTTTGTAATAATCGTTCTCTTTATTCAGATAATCAATTACTTCAGGGTTTTCTCTATCATTTAGCCAATAATATTCGTCATTTCTAACATGGCCGTGTTTTTCTAATGTATGAGGTATTCTTTTAGCTATTGGCGGTGTATTTTTTTCTTGCATTTATGTATTTCTATTTTGAGAATTTCCAACGACAAAAGTAAAGCATGAAAACAAAACAAGTAATCTATTTTTCATATTTTTTTGTTTTATTTAGTAGTGCAATGTACTATTTTTGCAAAAAGATTATATTAAATAAAACTTAAAACTATGTTTGGAGATTTAATGGGAATGATGGGCAAATTAAAAGAAGCTCAACAAAAAGTAGAAGAAACAAAAAAAAGGCTTGATACGGTGTTAGTTGATGAACAAAGTAATGATGGATTACTAAAAGTTACACTAACAGCAAATCGAAAAATAAAATCAATTATTGTTGATGAAACTTTGCTTGAAGACAAAGAACAACTAGAAGATTACCTAATATTAGTTTTAAACAAAGCTATAGAAAAAGCCTCCAATATAAACGAAACCGAATTAGCAGCAGTTGCTAGAGAAGGAATGCCATCTATTCCTGGTATGGATATGTTTAAGTAAATTTTGAAAAATTAATCAAACTTCATTTTCTGTAACGTTTCAATAACATAAGTATGCATTACTTCTTTGTAGTCAAGATGCGTTACAATTCGCATTTTGCCTTGTCCCATGGAACTAATGTGAATGCTCTTTTGTTTTAATTTTTCAACCACAATCTTTTCATTTAGTGGAGCTTTTACCGAAAAAATCAAGATATTAGTCTCAACTGGTTCAACTTTTTCTATCCAAGGCAATTGTTTTAATAATTGACCAATTTCTTTTGCTCTACGATGGTCTTCTTCTAGTCGGTTAATGTTATTTTGCAATGCATAAATCGCTGCAGCTGCCAAATATCCCGATTGTCGCATACCACCCCCAAATATTTTTCTAATCCGTAATGCTCGTTTTATAGTCTCTTTATCCGAAACCAACATCGAACCTACTGGCGCACCCAAACCTTTAGAAAAACAAACCGAAATTGTATCAAACAATTCTCCAAACTGTTTTGGATGTTGCTTTTTCGCAATTAGAGCATTCCACAAACGGGCTCCATCAAGATGGTATTTCAAGTTGTTTTCGACACAAACCTTTTTAATATTTTTTAATTCTTCAATTTCATAACAAGCACCACCTCCTTTATTAGTTGTATTTTCTATACTTACTAATTTAGACATTGGTGCATGATAAAATTCAGGGTCATTTATCCCATTTTTTACTTGGTTAGCCGTTATCAATCCTCTATTTCCATCCAATAACTGAAAAGAAACACCGCTATTTGCTCCAGCTCCACCGCCTTCATATAAATAAACATGTGACCATTTATCACAAATAATCTCGTCACCTGGATTGGTATGCAACTTAATAGCCGTCTGATTAGCCATAGTACCACTCGGAAAAAATAAAGCGGCTTCCATCCCAAATAAATCTGCAACTGTTGCTTCCAATTCATTTACCGTAGGGTCTTGCTTATATACATCATCACCTACTTTTGCCTTAAACATATACTGCAACATTTCATTGCTAGGTTTGGTTACGGTATCGCTAACTAAATTTATTTCCATATAATAATCAGAAAGTTTACATTTGCTTTTTTAATTTTGGAGCTATTCCCGCTATCCGTTGCAATCTTTTTATTGCTTTTGTCACCCTGATCGCTGTCGAAGGGATTTTTTCATAAAGCAATAAAAAGGATTTCCTCTTCTATCGGGGCTAGTTTCTTCACTACAAAACTACAACATTTATGACAAATACCGAACAAATAAAAGGTATTGTAGAACGCCTTGGTGCGTTGAGGAGGTATCTTTGACATTGATGCCAAGCTTATCGAAATAACAAACGAAGAAGAAAAGACCTTCGCTCCCAATTTTTGGAACAATGCCAAAGAAGCAGAATTGCTAGTAAAAAACCTTCGCTCAAAGAAAAAATGGGTCGAAGATTACAATCATGCCGTAGAAATGGCAGACGAATTGCAATTAGCATACGAGTTTTATAAAGAAGGTGAACTTTCCGAACAAGAATTAGATGACCAATACAATCTAACCAACAACCACATTGAGAATATAGAATTCAAAAACATGCTTTCAGAAGAAGGCGATAGTTTGAGTGCTGTATTACAAATAACAGCTGGAGCTGGCGGAACCGAAAGTTGCGATTGGGCATCCATGCTTATGCGTATGTACATGATGTGGGCAGAAAAACAAGGTTACAAAATAAAAGAGCTTAACTACCAAGAAGGCGATGTTGCGGGTATAAAAACAGTAACACTTGAAATCGAAGGTGATTTTGCCTTTGGATACCTAAAAGGTGAAAATGGTGTACATCGATTGGTTCGTATTTCCCCATTCGATAGTAACGCCAAACGACATACCTCTTTTGCATCAGTTTACGTCTATCCATTAGTTGACGATACTATCGAAATAGAAATAAATCCAGCAGATATTGAGATAATTACTTCACGTTCAAGTGGCGCTGGTGGTCAAAATGTGAATAAAGTGGAAACCAAAGTTCAATTATTTCACAAACCAACTGGCATTCAAATTCAGTGTTCAGAAACGCGGTCACAACAAGATAACCGTCAACGTGCTATGCAAATGTTAAAATCTCAGTTGTACGAAATAGAGCTCAAAAAACAACAAGAGCAAAGAAGCGATATAGAAGCAGGAAAAATGAAAATAGAATGGGGTTCACAAATCAGAAATTATGTAATGCAACCATATAAACTGGTTAAAGATGTCAGAACTGGAGTCGAGACCAGCAATGTTGACGGTGTTATGAATGGAGAAATAGACGAGTTCTTGAAAGCATTTCTTATGATGATGGGACAAAAGGAACTCTAAATAACAGAATTAACATTATATTTGTTTTTTTTAGAATTAAAACATAATAAGATAATGAAATTAATAAAATTTACATTTGCAATAATATTATTTTCGATTAATATTAATGCTCAATCAAAATTTCTTAAAGGTTACTTCATTGATAATTTTGATCAAAGAAAAGAAGTTCTTATAGAAAATATTGATTGGATAAATGTTCCTATAGAATTTAATTATAAACTTACAGATAGTGAAAAAATTAACACAAACAATATTGCTAATATAAAAGAATTTGGAATTTATAATATTGTAAAATACATAAGATCTAATATTGAAATTGATAAATCTAGTAATAATATCAATAATTATTCAAATAATGAGGAGCCTGAATTTGTGAATAGAACATTATTTTTAAAAGTTCTAGTTGAAGGAAAAAATAATTTATATCTATCAGAGGGAGAATTCTCAAAAAAGTATTTTTTTTCAAACGAAAAAAATAGTATACAGCAATTAATCTATAAATTATATGTAGATGATTCTGGAAAAATCAACATAAATGATTCATTTAAAGGTCAATTGTTTGAGAATGTCAGTTGCAAAAAAACCGACATTGAAAAAATCAAAAGACTTAATTATGATAATAATTCATTGACAAAATATTTTATCAGCATAAATGAGTGTTTAGGTGATAAAAATTCAAAAGAAGTTTCAATTTCAAAAAAACAAATAATAAATTTAAGTCTAGTTGTTTTACTAAATAATTCAAATTTAAAAACTAAATTAGCAAATAGTTTATCTGGAGAATATGCGTTTGAAAATAAATTAACACTAGGTTTTGGTTTTGAAGCCGAGATGATTTTTCCATTTAACAACTACAATTGGAGTGTTTTCACAGAAGCTTCTTATAACTCATATAAAAGTAATGTGATTTCAATATATCGCCCAGAACTATTATATCCAAATTATGAAATATTTGCTAAATTTAATTATTTACAATTGCCAGTAGGATTGCGTAGGTATATATACATTAATAAAGACACAAAAATAAATTTTGACATAATGTTCAATAAAATGATAAGTACTAAATCATCAATTTTTTTAATTGACAGAGTTGGAGATGAGAATTCTAATCCTGCATCAACAAATGGAAAAAGAAATATTGAAAATTTTGGTCTTACATATCCATTCAATAATTTCACTGCTGGTTTAGGATTTCAATATAAAAAATTCACATTAGGATATAGATTTTATCCAAGAATAGATTTGATACCCAAAAAAAATTCAAACGACACATTCAAGTTTAATTATTCATCTATAATTTTAAAGTACAATGTACTGAAAAAATAAAAAAAACATGAAAACATATTCGATACAAGAAATTAATGAAGTTTTAAAAGGCGAAATCATTGGTTCAACTACAGAAAAAATAACAGCACCAGAACAACTGGAAATCGCCAAATCGACCGAAATTTCTTTTATTGGAAATAAAAAATATGAAAAATATTGGGTAACTTCAAATGCTTGTGCAGCCGTTGTAAACGAAGATATTGCAATTGAGCCAGGTGAAAATCGTGCTTTTATAAAAGTAAAAAATGCCGATTTGGCCATGTCACAAGTATTGGAACTCTTTGCCCCTGCTCCACCCATTTTTGCTACACAAATTCATACAACAGCCACAATAGATTCTTCTGCTACAATAGGAAATGGAACCAAAGTAGGTGCTGGCTGTTATATCGGTCCAAACGTTTCCATTGGCAAAAATTCTGTTCTTTATCCTAATGTTACCATTCTAGATGAGTGTACAATTGGTCATAATACAACAATATGGTCTGGGACAGTGATTAGAGAACGATGCCATGTTGGAAATCATTGCATTTTGCATCCAAATTGTACCATTGGTGCTGATGGATTTGGTTTTAGACCCTGTATAGAAAAAGGATTAGTCAAAATTCCTCAAATAGGCAATGTAATGATTGGAAATAATGTTGAAATTGGAGCTAACTCATGTGTTGACAGAGGAAAATTTAGTTCAACTGTTATAGGAGATGGTTGCAAGATTGATAATTTAGTTCAAATTGGTCATAATTCTAAACTTGGAAAATTCTGTATTATGGCAGGAAATTCAGGTTTAGCAGGTTCTGTTACGCTAGGAAATGGCGTTATAATTGGCGGAAGCGCCTCTATAAAAGACCACACAACTATTGGTGATGGAGCCAAAATAGGAGCTGGTTCTGGAGTGGCTTGCGATATTGAAGCAGGTAAAACCGTTTTAGGATATCCAGCTATCGACGCAAGGGATACGCTTAAGCAATGGGCTATTTTGAAAAGATTGGTTAAGGAAAGTTCGAGATAGTTTTTTTTTCAGAAAAGACAAAAAAAACAAAAAAGCCACAAATAAAAATATTATCTGAGGCTTTTGAGAGGTTTTTCTTTATGTAAATGACAATAAGACTTAATCTATAACCTTAGCATTCTTAACTTTGTCCTTAGTAATAGCAATGGCTAGAACTTCACTCATTTCTTTTACATAGTGAAAAGTTAATCCTTCAACATATTCAGGCTTTATTTCATCAACATCAGCTTTATTTTGTTTGCAAAGAATAATTTCTTTTATATTGGCACGTTTAGCAGCCAATATTTTTTCTTTAATTCCACCAACAGGAAGCACTTTTCCTCTTAGAGTGATTTCTCCAGTCATTGCTAAGTTTTTCTTAACTCTTTTTTGAGTGAATAAAGAAACTAGTGAGGTTAGCATCGCTATTCCAGCACTTGGACCATCTTTTGGTGTTGCGCCTTCAGGAACGTGAATATGAATGTTATATTTAGCTATCACTTCGGCATCTAAACCAAGTAATTCCGCATTGGCTTTTATATATTCTAAAGCTATGGTGGCAGATTCTTTCATTACAGTTCCTAAATTTCCTGTAATGCTCATAGTTCCCTTTCCTTTAGATATTAATGATTCGATAAATAAAATATCACCACCAACACTTGTCCAAGCTAATCCAGTCACAACACCTGCAACTTCATTATTTTCAGATTTATCTCTTTCCAATCTAGGTACACCTAATGCTTGAATAATATCTTCATCGGTAACTTTTACATTGTAAGCCTCTTCCATAGCAACCGATTTGGCCGCATTACGAATTACTTGAGCAATTTTAGCTTCCAAACTACGTACTCCTGATTCTCTTGTGTAACCAACTATAATTTTTTCCAATTGCTTTTTACCAATCGTTAATTCTTTTGGTTTCAATCCGTGTTCTTTAAGTTGCTTTGGAAATAAATGTTGACGTGCAATTTCAATTTTTTCTTCAACTGTATATCCCGACATTTTAATAACTTCCATCCTGTCTTTCAATGCAGGTTGTATAGTTGCCATATTATTGGAAGTTGCGATAAACATTACTTTGGATAAATCATATCCCATTTCGAGGAAATTATCATAAAAAGCATTGTTTTGTTCAGGATCCAAAACTTCTAATAATGCTGAAGATGGATCTCCATGATTATTATTGGTTAGCTTATCTATTTCGTCTAAAACAAAAATTGGATTGGATGTTCCAGCCTTTTTTAGACTCTGAATGATTCTACCTGGCATAGCACCTATGTAGGTTTTTCTATGGCCTCTAATTTCGGCTTCATCTCTCAATCCGCCAAGCGAAATACGAACATATTCTCTACCCAAGGCTTCAGCTACAGATTTGCCAATAGAAGTTTTTCCAACACCTGGAGGCCCTGTCAAGCATATAATGGGCGACTTCATATCATTTCGCAATTTCAAAACCGCCAAATGCTCAATCATTCGTTTTTTTACATCGTCTAAACCAAAATGGTCTTTATCTAGAATTTTTTGTGCTCTTTTTAAATCAAAATTATCTTTTGAATATTCACCCCATGGCAATTCCAAAAATAAATCGAGGTAATTACGTTGAATTCCAAAATCAGGGGTGTTTGGATTCATTCGCTGCATTTTGGATATTTCTTTCTCAAAATGTTTATCAACTTTTTCATCCCATTTTTTTGATTTTGCTTTCAGACGCATTTCTTCAATTTCTTGTTCATGAGAAACACCTCCCAATTCTTCTTGGATTGTTTTCATTTGTTGATGCAAGAAATATTCACGCTGTTGCTGGTCTAAATCGAAACGAACTTTTGATTGAATATCATTTTTTAATTCCAACTTTTGCATTTCAATATTCATAAAACGCAAGGTTTCTAATGCTCTTTCTTTTAAAGCACTCATTACTAATAAACTTTGTTTTTCTTGAACAGTCAAGTTCATGTTGGAAGAAACAAAATTGATTAAAAATGACTGACTTTCAATATTTTTAATTGCAAAAGTGGCTTCGGTTGGAATATTTGGACTTTCCTTTATAATTTGGATGGCAAGCTCTTTTATAGACTCTAAAATAGCTTTAAATTCTGTATCATGTTTACTTGGTCTTTTTTCTTCAACTCCTTTGACAGAAGCTTTCAAATAAGGAACATCTGAGATTACTTGATCAATCTCAAAACGTTTTTTTCCTTGCAAAATGACCGTAACATTTCCATCGGGCATTTTAAGAACACGCAAAATTCTTGCGACAGTACCTATTTTGTTAATGTCGTCAAATGATGGATCTTCATCCTCTTCATTTAATTGAGCAACTACACCAATGATTTTATCTCCAGCATTAGCATCATTGATTAGTTTTATAGATTTATCTCTTCCTGCTGTAATAGGGATAACTACACCTGGAAACAAAACGGTGTTTCTTAATGGTAAAATAGGCAATGAATCTGGAAGTTCTTCATTGATCATTTCTTCCTCATCTTCGGGCGTTAAAAGTGGAATTAATTCTGCTTCTGAATCAATTTCCTGCAGTGACAAATTGTCAAGTGTGAATATCTTATGTTGTGACATATATAATGAGTAAGTCAATATGACATTAAAAATGTTTAATTGCAAACAAATGTAGTTTTTCATAACATCATAACTAATTAAAATCGATGTAACGCTTATATATTCGTTTGACGCCTTAAAAATGCAAACTTTGTGCCATAAAAAATCCGTCATGAAGACGGATTTTGAAAATTTAAATGTTTACTATTATTGTTTTGTAAATACAATTGTTAAATCTGTCGTTAGTGTTATTGGATTTCCCTGATTTGTTGTTCCAACAATTGTTCCATCTGCTACAGTTGAACTTAATGTATTATTACTTGAATTATATGTAAATGTTTCGGTAGTATTATCTGGATAGGTCAAAGTTAAAATTGAACCATTAAGTGCCCATGTTCCTACTTCGTTTGGATCTACATAACATGCTATTGTCTCAACTTCGACATTGTTTATAATTTGTATATCTATGTCAGCACCTTTAGATTCTACACTAAAAGTATTATTAGCAAGAAGTTCAAGATGCAAATCATTAAAACATGTTGTCTCACTCAAAATATTGGTTGAGCTATTACCATCTGCATTTATATCGGTAGGTTGTGAAGAAGAAAACGCTGTCATTAAATAATTTCCAACTATACCAGTTGCGCCAGAGGAAACGGCTATTAAATTTACTTTTGTAGACCAATTACTAGTTTCAGTTGCAGAACATTTTGCTCTTACATAAAAATCATAACTATCAGTTGTTAATCCAGTGACTGTATAAGGTTTTGATGTTGCTTGCAAAGTAATACCTTGTGCAATAGGAAAGCCAGCAGCTACATATAATACCTCCCAAGAAGTTTCTGTTCCGCCTGCATTCCAATTGACAGTCGCTGTTGTATTACCAGTATTTCTTGTTACCGTTAAACCAGTTGGGGTTGCACAATTAGGATTAGGTGGTGATACTGTAAATGGTCCCGTCCAATCTCCAAACTCTTCTGTGCTGCAAACTGTACGAATCCAAAAATCATAACTATTAGTAGATATCAAACCTGGAATTACTGTTGAACTAGATGTAGCATTTGCAAGTGAACCTGTACCAAGTGCAAAACCTGAAATACCATATTGAATTTGCCATGTGGTTTCATCATCTGCTGCTGTCCAATTAAGTGTTACATTGGTTGAAGTTGTAAATGCACCTGTAACGTTTGTGGGACTTAAACAGTTTGGATTCTGATTATCTATATTCTCAATCAATGCTGGATCGATACGTTCAACCGCATCATCACATGAATTTAAAACTATGATTGAGAAGAATAAAAGCAATGCTTTAATTAACTTTAGGTTTTTCATAAAAATTAGTATTTTTTTGTCAAATATAAATATATTACTTTTTACATGTCAATTTTTACTTCAGTATTTTTATTTGTTAACGTTTATTTCCATTTTTTTCATAAAGCTTAATACAATGTATCCTAGTAAAAAAAATATTGCAAGTATAAAAATTGAATTTTTTAGTGAATCCGAAATGGCCCCAACAAATCCAAAGATAAAAGTTCCTAATACAATAGCTATTTTTTCGGTTACATCAAAAAAACTAAAATAGGTTGCATGGTCTTCTGTTTCGGGTAATAATTTTGAATAGGTTGAGCGTGAAAGCGATTGTATTGCTCCTAATACCATTCCTATAAGTGCTCCTAAACTATAAAACTGTAAATCAATATACGGATTGTTTTTATCTAACAAATAAGCTGCAAAACAAATTAATCCCCAAATTGCAATTGTAAGTTTTAATGTTTTGATATTTCCTATTCTTTCTGATATTCTTGAAAAAATATAAGCTCCAAAAATGGCAACAATTTGAATTAATAAGATAGTTATGATTAATTTATTAGTTTCAATTCCCAACTCTTTTTTACCATAAATACCTGCCAATAATATAATAGTCTGAACGCCTATACTATACAAAAAGAAAGCTGTTAAAAATTGTTTTAGACTCAGTTGGCTTTTTAATGCTATTAAAACCGCTCTTAACTCTTTAAAACCTTTAAAAATAAAATCTTTTTCTGGTTTCTTAAGAAATACATTATTGGGTAAATGATAAAAAGTAACTTGTGCAAAACCCATCCACCATAGTCCAACCATTAGAAATGAAATTCTTGCTGGTAAACTGGTATCAGAAATTCCAAATAAGTCAGGTTTCATAACCATTACTAAGTTAAAAGCTAATAATAGAACTGAACCTGTATACCCAAACATAAATCCTTTGGCACTTACTCTATCTTGTTGTTCAGGATATGCTATTTCTGGTAAATAAGAATTATAAAATACAATACTTCCCCAAAAACCAATACTAGCCAAAATAGTAAAAACAATGCCTATCCACAAATTTTCTACTCCTGTGAAAAAGAATAAACTCATAACGGATAGTGAACCAAGGTAGCAAAAGAATTGTAAAAAACGCTTTTTATTACCTGTGTAATCCGCAATTGCAGATAAGATTGGTGACATAAAAGCAACAATCAAAAATGAAAATGAAAGCGCGTATGACAACAAGGTAGAATTGTGGAATTTTGTTCCTAAAAAATGAACAATACCATTATTATTGCTTGTTATAGACTCATAATAAATAGGGAAAACAGCTGTAGAAATTACTAAACTATAAACTGAATTTGCCCAGTCATAAAAAGCCCATGCGTTGATTAATTTTGGATTACCTTTTTCGAGATTTGCCATATTTATATCTTTAAAATAAAAAAATCCCGATTTCTCGGGATTCAAATATACTCTTTTTTTATTATTTCAATATTATTTAAATGTAACACCAAATTTAGCTGCTTCGGCTTTAGCTTGTGGTATCAATGCTTTCAAGTTTGCTATACGAGTTGCATCAGATGGGTGTGTACTCATAAATTCTGGTGGTGCTTGCCCTCCTGAATTAGCTGACATTCTCTCCCAAAAAACAATTGCTTGATCTGGGTTGTATCCTGCAATTGCCATTAATGTAAGTCCAATCATATCGGCTTCACTTTCATGATTTCTACTAAATGGTAGCATTCCTCCTATTTCTGTTGCTGCTCCATATGCTGTCATGGCTATTTGTTGTGTCTCGGCACTTTTGTTTCCAACTGCAACTCCTACACCTACAGCACCAAGTTGTTGTAACATGCCAGCGCTCATACGCTGTTGACCATGATTTGCTAATGCATGAGAAACCTCATGTCCCATAACAGTTGCTAGACCAGCATCATCTTTGGTAATGGGCAAAATACCAGTATAAACTACTATTTTACCACCAGGCATACACCATGCGTTAACAGCTTTATCTTCAACTAATTTATATTCCCATTGGTAACCATTAAGATAATCAGAATGTCCATTTGCATTTAACCATTTCTCGGCAGCAACTTTGATTTTTGTTCCTATTGTTTCCACTTTTTTGGCTTCGGGAGTACCTGAAATAACTTTGTTTTCAGACAAAAATTGATTATATTGCTGAAAAGCAGAAGGAATAATTTCTGAATTTGAAACAAGTGCTAGTGTACTTTTTCCTGTAAAAGGATTTTTTGCACATGCAAAAACTAATGCTACAATACCTAACCCAATTATTAAATTTCTTTTATTCATAGTATAAATTTTTTAGTAAACAAATGTAAAAAAAAAATTATCCAATCAAGTGAAGCTCTGTAAAATCTTTATCAACCATTAAAGAGTAACCATCAAACGAAACTTGATTAAAACTTACTTTTTCGTTATCAATTTCTATACCAACAACTTTAAATGGAACTTCTTTAAGATTAATTTTTAAATTTGAATGGGCTGTTTCAAAAGTTCCTTCTTTATGTTGATGAATAAACAATTCTTTTTCTTTTCCATTGAGTGTAAATGTCTTATAACTAAATCTTCCTTTATTATAATCATATCCATCTTGTGCATCTTCGTAAACAAATGATTTTTCTTTCCCAAATTTAAAATAAGCATCCAATGTAAGTTCAGGATTTTCGATTTGACCAACGTATTGCTGAACAGGATATTTAGGTATTATAGCACCTTCTTTCACAAATAGTGGTATTTGATCAAAATCGGTAGCTACCCATAACTCTCTTTTACCTTTAACCAACTCATTTGTCCAATAATTATACCAATTCCCTTCTGGTAAATACATTCGTCTTCCTAAAGCATTTGGCTCTAAAATTGGGCATACCAAAATTTGATTTCCAAAAATGAATTCGTCAGTTCTATAATGCGTTTGCAAATCGTTTTGATCAAAATATACTAATGGCTTAAGCATAGGAACTCCGTCATTTACATATTGCCAAAACATTGTATATAGATATGGTAATAGTTGATAACGCAATTCAACAAATTTTCTAGTGATGTCAATTACTTCGTCACCAAAACTCCATGGTTCTTGTTCTCCATGGTGACCTGATGAATGGGTTCTACAAAATGGATGAAATACACCAAGTTGAATCCAACGAGCATATAATTCTGCAGTGGGTTGTTCTGCAAATCCACCAATATCAGAGCCTGTGAATCCCATCCCTGATATTGACATACGTTGCATTTGAATATTTGCAATCCATAAATGTTCCCATGTCGCAACATTGTCTCCAGTCCAAGACGATGTATAACGTTGTGCACCAGAATAAGCAGAACGAGTAATCACGAAAGGTCTTTTTGGATAAGCAAATCGTTTTACTCCTTCGTATGTAGCCCTTGCCATTTGTGTACCATACACATTATGTGCTTTTCTATGACTGCAATTGTTTCCATCATAATTATGACGAACATCCAGAGGGAACGTTTTGGTAGGAACTTCCATTACAGCTGGTTCATTCATATCATTCCAAACTCCCTTGACTCCTATTTCGGCAACCAATTCTTTGAATAATCCTGCCCACCATTCTCTAACTTCTGGATTGGTATAATCTGGGAAATTACATTCTCCAGGCCACACTTTTCCTTTCATATAAGGTCCATCAGCTCTTTTACAAAAATAATCATTTTCTATACCTTCGTTGTAAACAGAATAATCTTTGTCTATTTTGATTCCTGGGTCAATAATTACAACTGTTTTAAATCCATCTTTGGATAAATCAGTTACCATTTGTTTTGGATTGGGGAAATAATCTTTATTCCATGTAAAACAACGAAATCCATCCATATAATCAATATCTAAATAGATTGCATCACATGGTATTTGTAGTTCTCTAAACTTACTTGTGATTTCTTTTACCTTATTTTCTGGATAATAACTCCATTTGCATTGTTGATACCCTAATGTCCAAAGTGGTGGTAATTCTGGCTTTCCAGTTAAATGTGTATATGTGGTAACGACATCACTCATTTTTGGACCATATATAAAATAGTAATTCATTTCCCCACCGTCTGCCCAAAAACTGGTAACTCCTTTTCTCTCATGGCTAAAGTCAAAAAAAGAACGGAACGTATTGTCGAAGAAAATTCCATAAGCTTTGTTATGATGCAAACCAATATAAAATGGGACTACTTTATATAATGGTTCTTGATCTTTTTGAAATGCATATTGGTCTGTTGCCCAATTTTCAAGTCTCTTTCCTTTTAAATTTAGATGAGTAGCTTTGTCTCCAAGTCCATAAAATGATTCTCCTTCATGAGAAACCTTACTCATTTTTACAATATTTCCGCCATATTCATAACATTCTTCCCAATGAAAACCTATTTCATCTTCAAGTATAGTTGTCCCGTCAAGCTCATATATTCCAACACGACAATCGTGTTTTTGAACGACAACATAAACTTTGGACGTTCTAATTCTATAATGATCTGTTTCATCTGTTACTTCAAGCACATTATATCCATGTGATTGTGTTTTATCAATTGCATACGAAAAATCATTACTAAAGTATCCTTTGGCGGTGAATCGAAATCGAATCATACTGTCTCTTAGAACAGTAACGCGTAGAATTACATTATTATCAGTATGAAAATCGATTGAATCTACTTCGTGTTTATAAGATATTATTTGTGAAGGAAATAAATCGCCTTTGTATTCTAATTCGGTATTAATTATCATAATTTAGTTTTTGACAAAGTGCCAAATTTACAAAGTTGCGACCTATAAATTTTATACTTATAAAAGGTTTTTTTAACTACAACGTTTGCGGTTGAAGATAATTTAAAAAGTAGCCTGTTAGGTTTTTAAAACCCGACTGGTTTAATATCTATTAAGAAATTTTAAAAACAGAAATCCCTAATGGTACAAGGACAATTTCTGCTGAAAATTCTCTTCCATTCCATGAAATTGCTTCAATTTTTATTGGGCTAGAATTACTAACTCCACTTCCGTTATATTCTATTTTATCGGAATTGAAAATTTCGGTAAGCTTTCCTTTTTTGGGAAGTCCAATCCTATAGTTTTCGTGAACGACGGGTGTCATGTTACAAACTACTACTAGATTGTCTTTTTCTATATTTCCTTTACGAATATATGCTAAAACTGAGTTTTCATTATCAGAATAATTTATCCATTCAAAACCTTCGGCAGAGAATTGTTTTTCATATAATGCTGGATAGGTTTTATATAAGTGATTCAAATCTGTAATACATTTTTTAATACCATCATGGTAACTATATTGTATTAAATGCCAATCTAAACTACTTTCAAAGTTCCATTCTGCTGTTTGTCCAAATTCACCACCCATAAATAATAACTTTGCTCCTGGGTGTGTGAACATATAACCATATAGTAAACGAAGATTTGCAAATCGTTGCCATTCATCGCCTGGCATTCTACCTTGAATGGAATGTTTTCCATAGACTACTTCATCGTGTGAAAGAGGTAACATAAAATTCTCGGTAAACGCATATGTCATTGAGAAAGTAATATCATTTTGATGGTATTTTCTATAGACACTTTCTTTAGCAAAATAGTGTAATGTATCATGCATCCAACCCATCATCCATTTCATTCCGAAGCCCAAACCTCCAAGAAATGTTGGTCTGGATACCATTGGAAAGCTAGTACTTTCTTCAGCTATTGTTTGTACATCGGGAAAATTAGCATAAACGGCTTCGTTGAAATCTTTTAGAAAACTTATTGTATCTAAATTTTCTCTACCTCCATAAATATTTGGTTCCCATTCACCTTCTTTTCTTGAATAATCTAGATACAACATTGATGCAACTGCATCAACTCGAAGTCCATCAACATGATAATTTTTCAGCCAAAAAATGGCGTTACTTATTAAAAATGAACGTACTTCATTGCGTCCATAATTAAAAACCAAACTTTTCCAATCGGGATGATAACCTTTCCTTCTGTCTGGATGTTCGTATAAGTTGGAACCATCGAAAAATCCTAATCCATGAGCGTCATCAGGAAAATGAGATGGAACCCAATCCAGAATTACTCCTATTCCTGCTTGGTGCAATTTATCTACCAAAAGCATAAAATCTTGTGGTTTACCAAAACGTGATGTTGGTGCAAAATACCCAACAAGTTGATATCCCCATGATGGATCATAAGGATATTCCATAATGGGCATAAACTCAACGTGTGTGAATCCTGTTTCTTTTACATAAGACACCAATTGATCTGCCAATTCAATATAAGTTAAAAACTTACCATCGACATTGCGTTTCCACGAGCCTAAATGTACTTCGTAGACCGAAAATGGTTTGTCTAATCTATTTTTCTCTTTTCGGTTTCCCATCCACTTGGTATCTTTCCATTTGTAATCTAAGTCCCAAATCACCGAAGCTGTATGTGGTGGATGTTCACAATATAGAGCAAATGGATCGGCTTTTTCAGTTGTGAGGTCATTATTATGGGATTGAATTTTATATTTATAAGTTGATCCTTTATCAATTTCGGGAATAAATCCTTCCCAAATTCCAGATTCATCCCAACGAACGTTTAGTTGATGTTCACCTTGCACCCAAAAATTGAAATCACCCACAACAGAAACTGAGCGCGCTGATGGTGCCCAAACGGCAAAGTAAACGCCTTTTACGCCGTCTACCTCTATAAGATGTGCGCCTAGTTTATCGTATAGTTGAAAATGTTTTCCAGCTTTGAATAAATCGATGTCGAAATCGGTGAATAAGGAATGTGGATGTACTTGGCTCATTTTTTTTATTGTCATTGTGAGGAACGAAACAATCTTATCCTCTTTATTATTAATTTTATTTTTGTAACACAGATTTTATAAATTTTGAAAATTTGTGTATTTAATTATATTATTTGTTTTATTAATTTTATAGAATTCCTATTTTATATTTTCCATCTAACTCTTCTTTATTTTCATTATATCTTAAATCAAAATAAAAAAAGTAATTTGCTTTTCATCAAACCAAATCAAAGCTACAGGAATTTTCTAATTATAAACCAACCAAGAAGCTAAAAAAGAAAATATCAATGGATTTGATACTCTTTCTTTAACACTATTTAAAATCTCTGAAATTTTATCCATCTATAATTTTACTTTTTCTATTCAATACATAACCAAATTAGCCCCGATTGTAGTGGAAATCCTTTTTTAAACCTGACAGGTTTTAGAAACCTGTCAGGTTTAAAAAAGATTGGAACGAAAAGCGGGAATTGCCATTATTGAAAATGCCCAAGCCATTCACTCCTAATACCCCATAATCGTTTGAATTCCTCGTAACGGAATTACTGCCCATCTCGGACGAGAGTTTAGTTCGTAACCTAATTCATAAACGGCTTTTTCAAGAATACAATATTTTAGTAAAAAGTTGATTTCGTGGCTATAACCTATGTTTAAATTTCCTGATTGTGCTTTTTCGATGTAGGTTTCTAGAAAAGTTCCGACTAAGTATTTAAACAATAATTCGCCTGCTTTGAATAGTTCTTCTTGTTCAAATGGGTATTTATCGGCATTGTTGAAAATGGTGGCGTAAATGGCGTAATGAAACGAACGGAACATTCCGGCAACATCTTTTAATGGGGGTTGTTTTACTTTTCTGTCACGAATTGTACTTTCAGGTTCTCCCTCAAAATCAAGTAGATAGAAATCATCTCCATTTACCAAAACTTGTCCAAGATGAAAATCACCATGGATTCTAATACGTTCCGATTTCATTTTAGTCCAATCGAAATCTACAAAATGTTTACGAATTAATTTTTTGTTTTCGAGGAATTGATGTGCCAAATCGAGTGCCATTCCATCGAGTTTATGTAAGCTATTTTCTATGATATTCAATCGATTTTGGAATTGATATAATAAACGGTTTTTTAACCAAACGGTATAGTCTCCGTTATAAGTTGTTGGTGTAAAAGCAGTTTCGTGAATATCACTTCCAAGTGCGATGTGCATTTCGGCAGTTCGCAATGCTAAAGTTTGAACTCTTAAAAATAGACTCAATCCAACCCAATCAATAATTTCGGGTGGAATTTCGTTAATTTTCAATCGTTTGAACAAATCAACGCTTGGGAGCTTATCAATCTTGATTTTTTTTCTAGAAAGATTATCGAAAACTCCGTCTATTTGATCTAGCATAAATTTCCATGCATCTCCTTGATTAGGAACCAATTCTTGCATTAATCCTAAAGTAATGTTACCTTCTGACAAAGCTAAGTTGATGCTTCCTGTATATGCTGGTGTGTTGTCGTAATGCATCCTTTCTGTCAAAAAACGGCTAATTTCATAATCAGGGTTAGTACTAACATAAATTCTACGGAAGATTTTGAGTACAAAAGCATCGTTGTAAATTATGGAAGTATTGCTTTGTTCTACACCCATGAATTTAGAAGATTTATATTCTTTATCAACTAAATTTGAACCTTTATGAAAAATCAATTTTACTCCTTTGCTTTCAGTTGACTGTGCAATATTATCGAATAGTAATTTTCTAAAATCGTCTTGATGAAGTGCATCAACCAAGAAACCTTCGATAGGGCCAAACTTTGCAGGGGCAATAATGGTATTAGTATCTAATTCATCATTCGTCATGAAAGCAATAGGCATAAAATAATGCTGAAAGAAAGCTTCTTTAAAATTCACTTCAAGTAGAACACCATAATAGGTGTTTTTTTTAGATGTAATTTTAAAATGATCAACAACCTCAATATATTTTAATGTGCTTGCCTTTCCACCATACCATCGTTTATTGATGATATAATTTTCAAGAATATCAGACGAAAAAACTTTAATAAACTCATCATCATTGAACGCATCTTTCCATTCGTTTTTAAACTTGAATGTTTCTGAAAAAGTTTCTTGATTATTGTTTTTCATGATACTAATTTTTATTTATAATTACTTTTGAATTTTAAATAAGTGAAATGGTAAAACTGGATGCAACTCAACAAAATTCCATTCTTTGTCCCAATTATAACTATTTCCTGTGATTAGATCTATAACGGTAATAGCTTGTCCTTCATGAATTCCTAGCGACTTTAATGGTAGTTTTACCCATGCTTGTTTTGCATAATAGGCATCTAAACTTGCAATCATTAATGTTTCATTTTCTTTGCTATCGTCAAATTTGTAATAGGCAATTATTTGATCGTTATCGGTATCACAAAATTCTATATTGTTGGTTTGTTGCAATGATGCTTGTTCTTTTCTTATTTGATTTATTTTAGAAATAAGCATTGTAATTTTATTTTCCTTTTGCCAATCCCAATGACGAATTTGGTATTTTTCGCTATCCATATATTCTTCTTTTCCTGGAATAGCATCTGAAATCATATATTCAAATATAGGTCCATAAACACCTACAGATGAGGACAATGTAGCTGCTAAAAAATATTTTTGCAAATGAGTACTTTCGTTTGCTCCTTGAAGAGGAAAAGGGTTAATATCTGGTGTATTAGGCCAGAAATTTGGGCGAAAAAACTCTTTTTGGTTGCTTTGTGTAAGTTCTGTTAAATACTCTTGTAACTCAGTTTTTGTATTTCTCCATGTGTAATAAGAATAGGATTGGGTGAATCCTTGCTTTGCTAATTCATGCATAATTTTGGGTCGTGTAAATGCTTCAGCTAAAAATAATACGTTTGGATGTTTTTTCTTTACTTCTGCAATTAACCAACCCCAAAAATAGAATGGTTTTGTATGTGGATTATCAACTCTAAAAACTTGAATTCCACATTCCTCAATCCAAAACATAGCACAATCTAATAATTCTTTCCAAAGGTTTTTCCAATCACTACTCTCGAAATAAATTGGTAAAATATCTTGATATTTTTTAGGTGGATTTTCGGCGTATTGCACTGTTCCATCTGGTCGCCATTTGAACCACTGCGGAAATTCTTTTACCCATGGATGATCTGGTGCTGCCTGAAGTGCAAAATCCATTGCAATCTCAATTCCAAGCTCTTTTGCAATATTAACCAATGATTTAAAATCTTCAATGGTCCCCAATTCAGGGTGTATCGATTTATGCCCTCCATATTGAGATCCTATTCCCCATGGTGAACCAACATCATCAGACTGCGCATTGGTAGCATTGTTTTTTCCTTTCCTATTTATTTCTCCAATTGGATGGATTGGAGGAAAATATAAGGTATCAAATCCCATTTTAGCAATCTTAGGGAGAATTTGTTCACAATCTTTAAATGTACCATGCTCTCCCTCTTTTCTTGAAGCGGAACGTGGAAAAAACTCATACCAAGTACTAAATAATGCTTTTTGTCTGTCTACGTAAACTCTTAATTCTTGAGATTGATTTGCTAAAAACTTAGCAGGATGTCCTTTGAAAATAAATTTTAATTTATTTGAAACTGCTTCTATAATGGCTTTATCATAATTATCATCATTTGAAAACAAAACAATAATTTCATTCAAATATTTCTTATCGGAAGCAGAGACTTTAGAAACTAATGGTTTAATGTACTCTATACCTTCTAATAATTCTGATTTTACATGTTGGTTATCATTAATTTTCTTTCCTATTCCGTACTGCCAATTTAGAGCATAATCAATCCAAGCTTCAACATTATAAGAATAATAACCTTGTTTTTCAACCGAAAAAGTAGCTTCAAAAGTATCGTTGGGCAATGAACTCATCCTTATTTCTGTCCATTTTTTTTCCTTTTCATGCTTATATCGAACTACCGCTTCCATCACATCATGTCCATCTGAAATAACATCTGCCGTAACTGTAATTTTTTGCCCCACAATTCTCTTAATAAAAAAAGCCCCATTGTCCAATTGAGGCAATACATTTTCAATTATTACGCGTTTTTGATTTTGCATTTTAAGTTAAATTTATGATGTCTAAATTTAATAAAAAAACATAAAATAAAGTAACTTGCATTAAAATTTATTGAAATGTCAAAAAACAAAGAAATACATGCCCAAACATTAAAAATTCCGAAGATAATAGTAATAACTGCTAAACTTTTAGAAGTTATTTCGACAAAATTAGCAACAATCTTTGCAGCAAAATTATTCACAACACCAATAAAACATAAAATTCCGAAACGCGAATTTCATATGGATAAAGAAAGTGTTAAAGAAATAATTTTCGTCCCTTCGATAAATAAAGAAATTGTGGTTTATCATTATGGAAAAAGTGGAAAGAAAATTTTATTAGTTCACGGTTGGTCTGGCAGAGGAACTCAATTAGTTAAGATTGCGGATGAGTTATTGAATTTGGGGTATTCGACAATAAGTTTTGATGCTCCTGCACACGGTAAATCCAGAGGAAATTCATCAATAATGGTTGAATTTATTGCTTCTATTTTGGAATTAGAAAAACAATTTGGATCGTTTGAATTTGCGATTGGTCATTCACTTGGCGGTATGTCTATTTTGAATGCAATTAGAGAAAATTTGAAAGTCAAAAAAACCGTAATCATTGGAAGCGGCGATATTATCCAAGATATTATTGATGATTTTATCAAAAAGTTAAAATTGAAACCTAAAATTGGAATCAAATTAAGAGATCATTTTGAGAAAAAATATGGCGTTGAAATGAATTATTATTCAGCTTCAAATGCAGCAAAAGAAGTTTCCATTCCTGTTTTAATAATTCATGATGAGAATGACGTTGATGTGAATATTAAAGCAGCTTATAATATTAAAGAAAATTTAAAAAACTCTAGTTTAATGGTAACCAGAAATTTAGGTCATAGAAAAGTTTTAGGAAATACAGAAGTAATAAAAAGAATTGTTGAATTTATAAAAGAATAAGCATGGAATTATTTGCAAACACAAATGATTGGGCAGAAAAATTGCAACCACTAGTTGAGAAATATAAAGATAAAAAGCATCCTTTAAATTATGAAAATTTATATCAATTGATGGTTGCCGTAATTTTATCTGCACAAGATTCTGATGCTAATATTAATAAAATTACGCCTGCTTTTTTTAAGGAATTTCCAAATTTAGAAGTGTTATCAACTGCGACAATTGAAGATTTATTTTCTTATGTTAGTAAAGTTAGAAACTTCAATACCAAGTCAAGTTGGCTAATTGAAATTGCACAAATATTAAAAAATAACACAAATATCCCAACTAATCTTAATGATTTGATCGCCTTGAAAGGAATTGGACGAAAATCTGCAAATGTAATTATGCGAGAAATGAAAGTTCCTGCTGAAGGTATAATTGCCGATTTGCATGTCATAAGAGTTGCACCTAGAATTGGGCTTTGTGATGAAACTAAAGATGGCAATAAAGTTGAAAAACAATTAATGCAATTAATACCTAAAGAAACTTGGGGAGAAATTGGAATGGCGATTTCATTTTTAGGAAGAGAAATTTGCCGACCTACTAATCCAAAATGTATAGAATGTCCAATAGAAAAAGATTGTCTCTATTCCTTAAAAACAATCTAATCATTTCCTATTTTGAGTTCAATTTTAGTATATATCGATAAGTATTAACAACA
>CAZLEU010000027.1:0-28216 GCA_964558625.1 uncultured Flavobacterium sp. | reverse complement strand
ATTGACGAAATGGTTGCTGTTTTACAAAATGATTTTGGCAATCCTTCTTCGACGCATAGTTATGGTAGAAGCGCCAAAACAGCAGTCGAAACCTCAAGAAAGACAATAGCAAAAATACTGGGTTGTGCTGCTCAAGAATTACTATTTACTTCCAATGCTACCGAAGCGACTAACTGGATTTTGAAAAGTGTGGTTAGAGATCTTAAGATTGAAAGAATAATTACCAGTAAAATTGAACATCACGCTACTTTATACACGGTAAAGTACTTGCAAAACACCTATGGTATCGAAGTTGATTTTGTAAATATTTTGCCAAATGGGGAAATCGACCACCCACATTTAGCACAATTACTTTCACAAAATAGTAAAACCTTGGTCACGCTAATGCATGTAAACAATGAAATAGGAACTGTTTTAGATATTGAAAAAACAGGACGTATTTGTGAACAATATCATGCTTTATTTCACTGTGACACAGTTCAATCTATTGGGAAAACCGAATTTAACTTGCATGAGCTACCTGTCGATTTTATAGTGGCTAGTGCGCATAAATTTCATGGACCAAAAGGAGTTGGTTTTGCTTATGTAAAGAAAACAAACATATTGCAACCAATGCTTTTTGGTGGTGAGCAAGAAAAAGGACTTCGAGCAGGAACAGAAGCGGTACACCAGATAGTTGGTATGGCCAAAGCGCTGGAGTTAAGTTACCAAAATTTAGACAGAGAACGTCACTATATTTCAAATTTAAAAAACGATTGTATCCAACAATTGCAAGCAAATTTTCCTGAAATTAAAATCAATGGTGAAAATACATTTTACAATATCTTAAATATTTTATTGCCTTTTTCTGAAGAAAAAACAGCGATGATTTTGTTTAATTTAGATATGAAAGGAATAGCGGTTTCTAGAGGAAGCGCTTGCCAAAGCGGAAGTGTAAAACCCTCGCATGTATTAGCCGAAATTTTGCCTGAAGAAGATTTGAGAAAACCAAGTTTGCGTATTTCATTTAGTCATTACAATACCCAAAATGATATTGATCAATTGATAGAAGGTTTAAAAGAAATTTAAAATTAGTACATTAGCCTTTCAAATTATTTATTATGATTTCAGAAGAACAATTTCAAAACGAACTTATTTTAATTATACAAAATGCCATTAGAGAAGATGTTGGAGACGGTGACCACAGTTCGTTGGCGTGTATACCAAAAGAAGCAACCGGAAAAGCCAAACTTTTGGTCAAAGATGAAGGAATCATTGCTGGTGTCGAATTTGCTAAAATGGTTTTTAGATATGTAGACCCAAATCTTGAAGTAGAAACCTTTATAAATGATGGCGAAAGAGTAAAATATGGTGATGTTGTTTTTCATGTTTCTGGAAGCTCACAATCTATATTGAAAGCAGAACGATTGGTTTTAAATTCGATGCAAAGAATGTCGGCAATTGCTACCAAAACAAATAGTTATGTACAATTACTAGAAGGCACATCTACCAAGATACTTGATACTCGTAAAACAACACCTGGTTTTAGAGCATGTGAAAAATGGGCAGTCAAAATTGGTGGTGGAGAAAACCATCGTTTTGCCCTTTATGATATGATTATGCTAAAAGATAACCATAATGATTTTGCAGGAGGAATTACGAATGCTATCAATAAAACAAAAGAATATTTAAAACAAAATAACAAAGAACTAAAAATAATTGTTGAAGCCAGAAATCTAGATGAAATAAATGAAATTCTGCAATCTGACGGTGTTTACCGAATTTTAATAGACAATTTTAACTTTGAGGATACCAAAAAAGCAGTTCAATTGATTGGAACTAAATGCCTAACAGAATCTTCAGGTAATATCAACGAAAAAACCATTCGACAATATGCAGAATGTGGTGTTAATTATATTTCGTCAGGAGCATTAACACATTCGGTTTATAATATGGACTTGAGTTTGAAAGCGATTTGATATGTCAGATTTAAGAAAGCAGATTTTAGATTTTAGAAATGATTTACTATTTTTAAAAAGTAAATTATGAGATTTCAAGATTTGTTAGCTTACAAAACGTCATTTATATTGGCTATGGAGATTTATAATGTTTCTTTTGAATTTCCTATAAGAGAAAAAATATTCTTTAACAGATCAAGTTCGTCGTTCTTCAAGATGTGTATCTGCAAACTGAAATCTAAATAAATGGATGAAAAAGTAAAAATACTAGTAGGTAAGATTCCGTTCGTAAAGGGAATTGTACGATTTTTAAGAAGCATTAAACTTCCTTTTCTCAACGGAATGTCGCTTTATGAATTCTTAGAGCATTATACTATCGGAATTATCGAAGGCGATTTGTCGTACCGAGCTGCTGCAATTTCGTTTAGTTTTTTCATGGCATTGTTTCCATTTGCACTATTCATTCTTAACCTAATTCCATATATTCCTATTCAAGGATTTCAGCAAGATTTTCTCGAATTTGTTGAGCAAGGCGTTCCACCCAAAACCTATGATGCTATTGCAACAATCATCAACGATATACTTAATAATAGTCACTCTGGATTATTGTCTTCGGGTTTTATTTTGTCTATCTTCTTAATGGCCAATGGGCTAAATGCTGTTCTTAGTGGTTTTGAAAGCTCCAAGAATATTGCCATAAAAAGACCTTATGTTAGACAATATTTGGTAGCCATTGCCATGTCATTGTTGCTAACAACAGTCCTTTTTGTAACCATTGCAACCATCATTGTTTTTGAAGTTTTAATTCAGCAAACGATACTTCAAGATGTATTGAGTGAAAAAATTTCGCTTATCCGAATTGGACGTTACATTTTTGTTATTTTAATGATACTCATGACCACATCCATCTTATTCAAGTTCGGAATAAAACGTGATAAAAGACGTGCTTTTATATCTGTTGGTTCTGTTACCACAACAATATTAATCTTGATAAGTTCATACGGATTTGGAATATGGGTTGAGAAATTTTCAAAGTACAACGAACTCTACGGCTCCATAGGAACTCTGCTAATTATGATGTTTTTCATCTGGATAAACTGTATAATTTTGCTACTCGGATTTGAACTAAATGCAATAATCAACAAGCATAAACACAAAGAAATTCTAAATTCTCATTCCTAAATCAACATGCATTTTGTCGAAGTAATTCTGCCGTTATCGCTTTCCAAAACCTTTACCTACAGAATTTCTGAAGCAGAATACCATTACATTCAACCCGGAATGCGAATAGCGGTTCCGTTTGGCAAAAGCAAAATATACACCTCGTTAGCAATCGAAGTGCATCGTAACAATCCAACGTTATATGAAGCCAAAGAAATACATCAAATTCTAGACGAAAAACCAATCGTAAATGCATTTCAGATACAGCATTGGCAATGGATTGCATCCTATTATATGTGTGCTATTGGAGATGTTTTTAGATGCGCTTTGCCCAGTGCATTATTGCTTGAAAACGAAACAATCATTACACAAAAACCCGATGTATTTGTAGACGAGAGTACACTAACAGACGAAGAGTTTCTCGTTTTTGAGGCATTGCAATACCAAAGTTCAATAAAAATTGATGCTATTTCTGCCATACTAAACAAGAAAACTGTTTTTCCAATTATTCAAAGTTTGCTCGATAAAAACGTATTGATGCTTCACGAGGAAATGAACGAAACGTATAAGCCAAAGCTAATTCGTTACGTTCGTTTGCATACCAAGTACAGTTCAAGTGAAAGTTTGAATGAATTGCTTGTAACGCTTAAAAACGCCACAAAACAGCGTGAAATTGTACTTAGTTATTTTCAGCTAAGTGCCAGTTTCAAGAAACCAATTACAGTTAAACATTTGGTAGAAACCGCCAATTCTACATCTGCAATCGTGAAAGCATTAGTCGATAAAGAGATTTTCGAAGAATATTATTTGCAAGAAGACAGAGTTAATTTTGATAAAAACAAAAAAGAGAATCAATTGCAACTAAGTCAAGCGCAGCAAAAAGCATTTGACGAGTTGCTTCAAAATTTTGAAACCAAAGAAGTTAATTTGCTTCATGGTGTAACTTCAAGCGGAAAAACCGAAATTTACATAAAGCTAATCGAATCCTATTTGGCTAGCGAAAAGCAAGTACTTTATTTATTGCCCGAAATTGCTTTGACCACCCAATTAGTTACTCGTTTAACATCTTATTTTGGTAATAAAGTTGCTGTTTTTCATTCTAAATATAACAATAACGAACGCGTTGAAGTTTGGAAACAGGTTTTAGAAAACGCAGCCCCGAACATTAGCGAACTAGAGAAGCAAAAAGCGCAGATTGTGATAGGAGCTCGATCCGCTTTGTTTTTGCCTTTTTCTAATTTAGGATTAATCATTGTTGACGAAGAACATGAGCAAACTTTCAAGCAAGTAGATCCTTCACCACGTTATCATGCACGAGATGCCGCTATTGTTTTGGCTAATTTTCAAAAAGCAAAAGTAGTTTTGGGTTCGGCAACACCAAGTATAGAAACCTATTATAATGCTCAATCTGGAAAATATGGTCTGGTAGAAATTTTTGAGCGATTCGGAAAAGTGCAAATGCCCGAAATTGTGTTGGTGGACTTGAAAGATAAATATTTTAGAAAAAAAATGAACGGTCATTTCAGCGATGATTTGATTGAATCTATAACCGAAGCCATTTCGCTTGGTGAACAAGTTATTTTGTTTCAAAACCGTCGAGGATTTTCGCCCGTTGTCGAATGCATGACTTGTGGTCATGTGCCTCAATGCCAGCAATGTGATGTGAGTTTGACGTATCATAAGCATAAAAATCAGTTGCGTTGTCATTATTGCGGTTATTCCATTGCCAATCCGACCAATTGTCATAATTGTTCAAGTGTTGATCTTACAACCAAAGGTTTTGGAACAGAACAAATTCAACAAGAATTAGTTGCTCTTTTTCCAAATGCTAAAATTGGACGAATGGATCAAGATACAACTAGAGGAAAATTTGGCTTTGAAAAAATTATTGATTCATTCAAAAATCGAGAGTTTGATATTTTGGTTGGAACTCAAATGCTAGCCAAAGGATTAGATTTTGATAACGTGAGCCTAGTCGGAATTATGAACGCAGATAATATGTTGTATCATCCCGATTTTAGAGCTTTTGAAAGAAGTTATCAAATGATGACACAGGTAGCTGGTCGTTCTGGTCGTTCGGAAAAAAGAGGGAAAGTTGTAATACAAACATACAATCCAAATCATAATACTATTCAGCAAGTAACTAATAATGATTATGTAGGAATGTATAAAGAACAATTATATGAAAGAAGTATTTATAAATACCCTCCATACTTTAGGATGATAAAATTCACATTGAAACACCGTGATTACGACAAATTAAAAGAAGGTTCTATGTGGTTGCATCAAGTAATGCAACAAAATCTTGCTATTCCTGTACTTGGGCCAGAAGAACCGCCAATAAGCAGAATACGAAATGAATATATTCGAACGATAATGGTTAAAATTCCTCAAAACGTTGCCTTATCATCAACAAAAAAAACTATCCAGAAAATACTGAATAGTTTTGAAACGGTTGCGCAATATAGAGCTATAAAAATAGCTGTAAATGTAGATTTTTAAGCAATAGCTAAGGCTTTAATTAGATCTTCTTTTTTGTTTCTACTTAATGGAATTTTTGTAATTCCGATTTCGGCAAATTTACTATTAAATCGTTCCACTTTATCAATGTTGATAATGTAGGATTTGTGTACTCGAATGAATTTGTCTTTTGATAAGTCTTTTTCAAAAGATTTCATAGTTGATAATACCAAATTTGTATCTTCTTCTGTGACAACTTTTACATAATCCCCAAAAGCCTCAATCCATTTGATTTTAGCAGTATAAATTTTTAATTTTTTTAGATTACTTTTGATAAAGATATGATCACCAGTTTCATCATGGTTTTCTCTTCTAAGCATATGGTTTTCCATTGCTCGTTTGACAGATGCATTAAATCTATCCAAAGCGATAGGTTTTTGTAAATAATCGGTTGCATCATAGTCAAAAGCTTTCATAGCATACTCGGCTTTTGAGGTAATAAAGACAATTTGAGGTTTAACTTTTAGACCATCTAGGAAATCAAATCCGCTTATTACGGGCATCTCAATGTCTAAAAAAATCAAGTCTACAGTATGTACAGACATACAATTTTTGGCTTCAATGGCGTTGGAAAAATCGCCTATTAAACGTAGATTGGGATGGTTGTTTACTAACTTAGCAGTTATCATTCGTTGTAACGAACTGTCATCCACAACAACACAATTTAGCTTCATATATATGTATATTATGAGATTTGGAAAAACGAAAGTAATAACAATTATTTAACAAACCTAATTTAATCGGATATTTTTGCATTATGGCGATAAAAATCAAATAATAGTTTGCCATTCTAAAAATAATAGTTACTTTTGCGCACATTTTAATAATTTAAAACAAATTTTTATGAATCATTATGAAACTGTTTTCATTTTAAATCCCGTTTTATCTGATGTTCAGGTAAAGGAAACAGTAAGCAAATTTGAAGATTTTCTTACGTCTAGAGGAGCTGAAATGGTAGCGAAAGAGGATTGGGGTCTGAAAAAAATGGCTTACGAAATCCAAAACAAAAAAAGTGGTTTTTACCATTTATTTGAATTCAAAGTGGCACCAGAAGTGCTAATTGCATTTGAAACTGAATTTAGACGTGATGAAAGAGTTATGCGTTTCTTGACTGTAAGTTTAGATAAACATGCTATTTCTTGGGCTGAAAGAAGAAGAGCAAAATTAAAAACCGCTAAAGCATAATCTAATGGCTACAATAGAACAATCTGCAAAAGGAAAAAAAGATGGAGATATCAGATATCTTACACCTTTAAATATTGATACGAATAAAACAAAAAAATATTGCCGTTTCAAAAAATCAGGAATTAAGTATGTTGATTATAAAGATGCTGATTTCTTATTGAAATTTGTTAACGAGCAAGGGAAAATTCTTCCTCGTCGTTTAACTGGAACTTCATTGAAGTATCAAAGAAAAGTGTCTGTTGCTGTAAAAAGAGCTAGACATTTAGCATTAATGCCATATGTGGCTGATTTATTGAAATAATATATTAATTAAGTTGTTGGTTTTCAAATCATGAAACCTAACTTCTATAAAAAAGGACAACAACATGGAACTTATTTTAAAACAAGACGTTCAAAATTTAGGATTTAAAGATGATGTAGTAACTGTAAAACCAGGATACGGTCGTAATTTTTTAATTCCTCAAGGATTCGCAATTCTAGCTACTTCTTCTGCAAAGAAAGTATTAGCTGAAAACTTGAAACAAAAAGCACACAAAGAAGCTAAAATTGTTGATGATGCTAAGAAAGTAGCAGAAGCTCTAAAAGCTCTTGAAATCAAAATCGCTGCTAAAGCTGGTGGAGAAAAACTTTTTGGTTCTGTAACCAATATTGATGTTGCTGAAGCTCTTGCTAAAGCGGGTCAAGAAATTGATAGAAAATTCATCACTTCTGGTATCGTTAAACGTACAGGTAAATATTTTGCTAACGTAAGACTTCACAGAGATGTAATTGTTGAATTACCTTATGAAATCGTTGCTGAGCAATAATAGCTAGCTTCAATCATACAAAATCCCGAATCGTTGCAAAACGAAATCGGGATTTTTTTTAATCTTTAAATTAAAAAGATAGTTAAACTTCTATATTTTCAAAATGAAATACGCAAGACTTACCAAAGAACAATTTGAGGAACTACATCCAGAGTTTACCAATTTTTTAGCTTCTCAATCTATCGATAAAAAAGAATGGGACACCATTAAAGAAGAAAAACCTGAAGTTGCTGAACAAGAATTGGATGTATTTTCAGATTTAATTTGGGAAGGTGTTTTAACCAAAGCCGAATATCTTGAGCATTTTTCCAAAAATCATATTTTCTTATTTCACTGTAAAGAAGACTATATCGATTCGATGGTTTTAAAATCATTAGTTTCCGACGTAGATTTTCTTACCAAAGAAGGATTGCAATGGTTGACCGACAATATTTTTACAGAAACTGTTGAAATTCTAACTGGGAAAAAAAGTTACGACAAAGAACGTAATGAAGCACTATTCGATTTGATAATGCAAGGAACCATTTTGAGCGATGGACAACTTTACAAGCAAATTATGACAATTATGCAATAGTTTTTTTGTAGAAAATTCAAATTTATTGGTTATTTTAGTGCAAAATTAAACACTATTATAGCCAATTTTTTTTATGGATATTTCAAGTACAATTCAGTCTTTGCGAGAAGAACTCAATCAACATAACCACAACTATTATGTGTTGGATAATCCAACGATTTCTGACTTTGAGTTTGATCAAAAGCTAAAACAACTTCAAGAGTTAGAAGCCAAACATCCTGAATTTTTTGACGAAAATTCACCTTCACAGCGGGTTGGCGGCACTATTACCAAAAATTTTGCGACTGTTGTTCATGAAAATAGAATGTACTCACTTGATAATTCCTATTCAAAAGAAGATTTGTACGATTGGGAAACCAAAATTCAAAAAGTTCTTGGCAATGTAAATCTTGAATATACTTGCGAATTAAAATATGACGGGGCTTCGATAAGTATCACTTATGAAAACGGAAAATTAACGCGAGCTGTAACACGCGGTGACGGTTTTCAAGGAGATGATGTGACTAATAATATCAAAACAATTAAGTCAATTCCGTTGGTTTTGAAAGGAAATTTTCCACCTAAATTTGACATTCGTGGAGAAATCATTCTACCGTTTGAAGGTTTTGAAAAGATGAATCAAGAGTTAATAGAGATAGGCGAAACACCTTATTCTAACCCAAGAAATACAGCTTCAGGGAGTTTGAAATTACAAGATAGTGCCGAAGTAGCCAAACGTCCTTTGGACTGCTTACTGTATTTTATCATTGGAAATAATCTTCCTTTTGATAGTCAATATGATGGATTAGAAGCAGCAAGAAAATGGGGTTTCAAAGTTCCAAGTGAATCTAAATTAGCAAAAAATCTTGATGACGTTTTTGAATTTATAAAGTATTGGGATACGTATCGTCATAATTTGCCTTATGAAACAGATGGCGTTGTGATAAAAGTGAATGATTTTAATCATCAACAAGAATTAGGTTATACCGCCAAATCACCACGTTGGGCAATAGCCTATAAGTTTAAATCGGAGCAGGTTACGACAACATTAAATTCAATTTCGTATCAAGTGGGCCGCACAGGAGCGATTACACCAGTTGCCAATTTAGAACCTGTTCAACTTGCTGGGACTATTGTAAAACGAGCTTCTTTGCACAATGCCGACCAAATCGAAAAATTGGATATAAGAGTAGGCGATGAGGTTTTTGTAGAAAAAGGCGGCGAAATTATTCCAAAAATTATTGGGGTTGCCAAAAGAGGAAATGAACCGCAACCTACCCAATATATAACACATTGTCCAGAATGTAAATCTGAGTTAATAAGAAAAGAAGGTGAAGCCCAACACTATTGTCCCAATTTTTATGGTTGTCCACCACAAATCATCGGAAGAATTCAACATTATATTTCGCGTAAAGCGATGGATATAGAAGGTTTAGGTGGCGAAACGGTTGCTTTGCTATTTAATAATGGTTTGGTTCAAAATTATGCCGATTTATATGAACTAACGGTTGACCAAATCAAGCCATTGGAAAGAATGGCACAAAAATCGGCTGAAAATTTAGTGAATGGCGTTCAGTCATCAAAAAGCATTCCTTTTGAACGTGTATTATACGCATTAGGCATTCGTTATGTTGGCGAAACGGTTGCAAAAAAACTGGCCAAGCATTACAAAACTATCGATGCATTGCGACAAGCTTCGATTTTAGATTTGGTTTTAGTTGATGAAATTGGAGATAGAATTGCGCAAAGTGTAATTGAATTTTTTGAAAACGAAACCAACATAATAATTATTGAACGATTAAAAAATCATGGAGTTCAATTTGAAGTTATTGAAACCTTTAATCCAAATGCAACAGACAAATTAGCAGGAAAAACCTTTGTGGTTTCGGGTGTTTTTTCAACATTTTCAAGAGATGATTTGAAAAAAGCTATTGAAGATAATGGTGGAAAAGTGGGAAGTTCCATTTCGTCTAAGACCGATTATGTGGTGGCAGGCGACAATATGGGACCAGCCAAACTTGAAAAAGCCAATCAACTCGGAATCGCAATTATTAGCGAAGATGATTTTATTGGAATGATTGGTTAGAAAAGACACACATTTCACGAATTTGACGAAAATGTCAAAAATTAGATATTATAGAATCAAATAATTTGTGAAATTGTGTTGAGATTTTATACATCAAAACTCAATGCAAAACAGGGTTTTCCATCTTTGCTGATGGTTATAACAGATTTATTTTGAGCAATTATAGCATGGTCAGAAAGCGATAATTCTTTTAGATAATTCATTTCAAAACTTTTAAGTTTACCAGAAATTAAGCCTTTTGGATTCATCGTGTCTAAACACCATTCGAGGTATTTTACACTATTCATGTGATTTACGATATCTAAATCTGATAAAGCCACTTTTCGTTCGGCAATTGTTGTAAATTCATTTTGGATATTGATTTTTGAAAATGAATTTTGCGTTGCATTTGCTTCTGCATATTTCTCAAAGTGATCACTTGGTAATGCTAATGATTCTGGACGACGAGTTTGTGTATTGAAAACAGCCCAAAAAGTTTCGCAACCCACTACTTTTTCATTACCAATATAAAGTTCTAAACAACGAACCGAGCGCGAATTTTCTAACGATTTAATCCATGTTTTTACAGTTACTTTATCTTTCCATTTAGGCAATCTATGCACTTCTACTAGCATTTTACTCAAAACCCAAGCTTGATGAAATGTTTGCATGTCACTAAAACTAATGCCACCCAACTCAGAATGCGCAGCTGCAGTTAATTGAAAGAGATTGCATAATTCGGTGTATTTCAAATTCCCATTAGGATAACATTGCAGAAAATTGATTTCCCAATCTTTGGATAGAATAGAGGTGAAGCTAGGTGAAATTGGCATTTTAGTATTAAGATTTGTGTAATATGAATTATGACTTTATGACTTGATTTATATACTCAATTATTTTTGTCCTATCTATTAAATAATCAAACCATACTGCATTTTCTATTCTTTTGAACCAAGTCAATTGGCGTTTAGAAAATCGTCGTGTATTTTTTTTGATTTCTTCGATGGCGAATTCTAATGTTGTTTTTCTTTCAAAATAATCAAATAATTCTCGATAGCCAACGGTTTGTAAAGCATTTAAGTCTTTACTTGCAATTAATTTTTCAGCTTCAGAAATTAAACCTTCATTTATCATAATATCAACTCTTTGGTTGATTCTGCTGTACATAATTTCTCTTTCGGACTCTAAGCCAATAATGATTGGTTTGAAGTTTCTTTTGTTTTTTTCTTTGTTTAGAAATGATGAATAAGGTTGATTTGTACTCAAACAGACTTCAACAAAGCGCATCATTCGTTGCGGATTCTGCAATGTTTGCGGATTGGTTTGGGTTATAAATGTATAATAATTAGGGTCTAATTCTTTGAGCTGATTTTGAAGAAATTCGATACCATTTTTTTCATAGTTTTGACGAACTTCAACTCTTGTTGTATACTCTATTTCAGGAAACACATCAAATCCTTTTAGAACGGCATCAACATACAAACCAGAACCACCCACCATAATTTGAATGTTATTTTGTAAAAACAGTTCATCCAACTTAGTGATAGCTTCTTTTTCGAAATCGCCAACGGTGTAATTTTCAAAAATAGATTTGTTTTGGATAAAATGGTGGGTTGCCAAAGCTAATTCTTCATCGGTTGGAACCGCTGTTCCGATTTTCATTTCCTTAAAAAATTGACGACTATCGCACGAAACGATATCGCAACCAAAATGGTTGGCCAAAGCGATACTTAAGGATGTTTTTCCTATTGCTGTAGGTCCGATTATGGTTATTAGATAGTTCATTTAGTTTTGTTCAATTAGTAAAACATTTTTTTTATCTAATTTTAATTCGAGCCATTTTTTTATTTTGAGCTTTTCAATATTGGAAATTTTATCTTTTGAATGGTATAACAAAACGGTCATTTTTCTTATAGAATCATTATTGTATTGCGTATGATTACCCAATGATACATTAGTCAATTCTGGAAAAAGTATTGATAGCTCATGTATTATTTTGGAATCATCTATTTTATACTCGAGTAGCTCTTGTTTAAGGTTGTTAATTTGAATATCTTTTTCATCTAAATACCTATTTTGATTGTTAATCTCATTTAAAATTTCATTTTTGATATCTTTTTTATCTTGTTTAATAATTAATTGAGTGTTATCAATGTTATATTTAGAAAGTTTTTCATTTAATAATTTTATTTCTTCTTTTGTAAATTTCTTCGATAAAAATGCCAATTCAATGGTTTTAGGATTTGTATTGAATGTTGTTTTTTTATAAATCAAAGTCATATTATTGTTTATAAACTCATTCGAAATAAAATTTTCAACATTTTGACTATACTTTTTTTCATTCAATAAATTGTAAGCCAAATAAAAGCTGGGAATAATCATTACGAATATTAAGAAAGTTATTCCATATTTTATTTGTTTTTCAGATTTTGCATTAAGACTTTTCACAGGTTCATAGTTTAAATATTTTACTATAAAAAATGTGGCTATGCAAATGAAAAAACAATTAATTGTATATAGATAAAAAGCACCAAAAAAATATGAAATATTTCCGATAGCTATTCCATATCCAGCAGTACAAAGTGGAGGCATTAATGCTGTGGCGATGGCCACTCCAGGGATAGGATTTCCTTTTTCAACTCTTGTTATAGCGATTACTCCCACTAGTCCGCCAAAAAAGGCAATTAATACATCATATATTGTTGGTGAAGTTCTAGCTAATAATTCAGATTGAGTTTCCTTGAAAGGGCTTATTAAAAAGTAGATTAAAGCAACAAGTAAGCTAACAATTGTAGCAATAAATAAATTTTTTATTGATCTTTTAAGTAAATCAAAATCATATATAGCCAATGCAAAACCTGCTCCTACTATTGGCCCCATTAATGGAGAAATTAGCATAGCGCCAATAATCACAGCTGTTGAGTTAACATTTAAGCCAACAGATGCTATTACTATTGCACAAGCTAATATCCATAAATTCGAACCTCTAAATGAAATATTTGATTTTATGTTTTCTAAGACTTGTTCTCTTTTTTCCTCTCCGCTATTTAAATTAATGAAGTCAAAAAAAATATTACTCATTTGTTTATAGTATTAGTTGTTAAACATCTAAAAAACTTGTTTGGAAAAACGAAACCTAATTTCAAAAATTAATTATTTTTATTACCTTATTTTTTCGTAAATAATTTTGAATAATTGTGCGAGTGTCTCGATTGTTTTGCATCAAGATTAGGATGTTTTTCAATATTTCTATGTTATTGACTTGGTAATTTAGATCGAAAAAGCAATAGCCTTTATAGATGCCATTTTCGATTAGAACTGCGCTTTTTTCGTTGATGGTACGACCTCTATCGATGATGACCATGTTGTCGTTTTCAAAAGCCATTTCTTTTATAAATTCATCGACTCTTTCGTTATATATTTCAGATGGTTCGACACCCAAGCAAGCACCGTTGCATTCTTTTATTTTGTATTGAAAACAACCGTTTTGGGTTTCATATAAACCATTTAATTTTTGACATAAATTGTATTTGTCAGTAATCCTGAACAACACATTTTTACCTTCTTGAACAGACGTAAAAGATGTAATTTCCTTTTTACGACCATCAGCTTTTTGTAATTTCAAATTGTAATAACCATTGTCATCTTTTTCTTTGTACAAAGCCCATTGAAAGATACTTTTTCGTTGAGCGCGATTGTAAATAGGTTTGTTTATTTTGATTTCTTCACTTTCTTTTAAAAGAGCAATTAGTTCGCTACCCGTTTCTTCAAAAGTAACCGCAAATGCTTCTCGTTGGATCTTTTTGCTTTTGCCAGATGTTCCCGTAAAATGCTGGTTAATTCGTTTTTTGATGTTTTTACTTTTGCCAATATAGATTAGATTTCCTTTTTCGTTGTGAATGTAATAAATTCCTGTTTTGGATGGCATACTCTCAACTATATCAAGTAATTTTGGAGACAAACCCGTTTTGATTTCCGCTTTTATAGAATTGATTAGAATTTCTTTTTCGGTGTCTTTTACCAAAAGCATTTTGAATAATTTGACAGTTGCCATTGCATCACCGCTAGCACGATGTCTATCAGCCATTGGAATGCCCAATGCACGAACCAATTTTCCTAGACTGTAAGAGGGTTGATCGGGAATTAATTTTTTGGAAAGTTCAACAGTGCATAGAGTTTGTTTAATAAAATTATAACCTAATCGATTGAATTCTGTTCGCAAAATTCGGTAATCGAAAGAAGCATTGTGAGCGACAATGATGCAACCTTCTGTAATTTCAATAATGCGTTTTGCAATTTCATAAAATTTTGGTGCTGAACGTAACATAGCATTGTTAATACCAGTTAGTTTGACCACAAACGGCTGGATAGGAATTTCGGGATTGACTAAGCTGATAAATTGGTCCACGACTTCGTGCCCATCAAATTTGTAGATGGCGATTTCGGTAATTCCTTCTTCGTTGAATTGACCTCCAGTGGTTTCTATGTCGAGTATACAGTAAATTGTTTAAAAATTTAATTGTTTAAGAGTTTTTTTGAAAATTTTAATTTTTTTATGTTCTAACTTCTAATTTCTATTCCCAAAGATACTACTTCCAATTCGAACCATTGTACTTCCACATTCGATTGCTAGTTTGTAATCGCCAGACATTCCCATGGAAAGAATTTTGAATTCAGAATTCAGAATTTTGAATTTATCAAAAATTGCTTTCAAGTTTTGAAATTCTTTTTTAATCTGGTCTTGATTGTCTGTGAAGGTTGCCATTCCCATTAAACCAACGATTCTGATGTTATTTATTTCGTTCTTGTCATTCTGAACGAAGTTAAGAATCTGATTTAATTCCGCTTCATCCAATCCGAATTTGCTTTCTTCTTCAGCAATAAAAACTTGCAATAAGCAATCAATTACACGATTGTTTTTTTTTGCTTCTTTGTTGATTTCGAGGACTAATTTCAAACTATCAACACCGTGAATTAAACTCACTAATGGAGCAATAAGTTTGACTTTTCTGGATTGTAAATGTCCAATAAAATGCCATTGAATATCTTTAGGTAATTCTTGATGTTTTTCGACTAATTCTTGAACATAGTTTTCTCCAAAAATACGCTGACCAGCATTATAGGCTTCCATTAAATCGGCAACAGGTTTTGTTTTTGAAACCGCGACTAATGTTACGTGATTAGGAAGTTGGGATTTTATTTGGAAAAGATTGCTTGCTATTGGCATTTATATTAACAATTATATTTTATATGAATTCAATTTATTATATGTATTTCATCATAAATTTTAATTATCATAGAATATGAATGATAATTGTGTTGAGACACATCGATTTAGAAACAAACTACAACTCATAAACCATCAATCCACTTCTAAACTTAGGTTCAATATAAGTTGATTTTGGCGGCATGATTAAGTTGTTGTCAGCCAATGTTTTGATTTCAGAAATATCACTTGGATACAACATAAAACCTACTTCAAACTCACCTTCGTCAACCAATTCTTTTAGTGTCAAAATAGACTGTTTACCTGGAATGTACTCTATTCGTTCATCGTTTCTTAAATCTTCAATTCCGAGTAATGGTTGTAGTACTTTGTCGTATAATATTTGAGCATCTAAATTTGCCAAAATAGTATTGTTATCTCCATTTACTTGTTTATAAAATAAAGCATAAAAACAGCCGTCAAGATACATGCCAAATTCAAACTTGCTCTGCGGTTTCCATAGCTCTTGTTCTTTGGGTTTTATAATAAAATGTTCCGATAATTTTTCAAGAAAATCTCCTTTAGAAAGACCATTCAAATCGCGAATAATTCGGTTGAATTCATAAATTTTGACATTACTTTCTGCAATTAAAAAACTCATGAAATAATCTAAATTTTGATTCCCCAAATGTTTATCTTGGTCATAAAGCAATTCTGCAGATGCAGAACGATGGTGACCATCAGCAATATACAATTCAGGAATATGTTCAAATTGATATTCTAACCATTTAATCTCAACATCAGAATCTACTTTCCAAAGCGTATGCCTTTCTTTATTAGTGGTAGCAAAATAGTATAAGGGTTGTTCTTTTTTCTTTTCAGAAATCCAATTGTTGATTTCCAATTTATCAGGATAGGTTATCAAAACAGGTTCGGTGTTAAAACCTGTTTGATGCAAATAATCCTTAAATAATTCTACTCGATATTGCAGTGTATCTTCGTGTTTTTTGATGATATTGTTTTTGTAATCATCAATTGAGGTTCCGCACACAATTCCAGTAAATGATTGATTTTTAGTCTGAATTTCATATAAAAAGAAAGCTGCTTTTTCATCTTCAAGAAAGACACCATCATTTTTAAAATCTTGGTACTTATGGGCTACACCTTTAAAACGCTTGTCCAAAGTAATTTTTTGCGAATGAACATAGGCAGGATTAATCACATGTAAAAAAGAATATGGATTGAAATCCAACCACGAAGCCAATTCTGCAGGCGAATAATCATCGTAATTACGACAAGTTACCAATGCTACTTTATCTGGAGTTGGACGAACAGCTTTGAAAGGAATTATTTTACTCATCTTTTATAGTTTTCAGTCTCAGTCTCAATAATCAGTTAATGCAACTGAAATCTGTGACTGTTTACTTCAGAAATTGTTTAGAAACTTTCTCTGCTTTTTTACTTTCAGAATAATCGTAGAAACCTTCACCAGATTTCACACCAAGTTTTCCAGCCATTACCATATTTACCAAAAGGGGACAAGGAGCATATTTTGGATTTTTAAAGCCGTCATACATTACGTTTAGGATAGAAAGACAAACATCTAAACCAATAAAATCGGCTAATTGTAATGGCCCCATTGGATGTGCCATTCCTAGTTTCATAACTGTATCAATTTCTTCAACACCTGCGACACCGTTGTATAGTGTTTCGATAGATTCGTTAATCATTGGCATTAAAATTCTGTTAGCTACAAACCCAGGATAATCATTTACTTCTGTTGGTGTTTTTCCTAATTTTACAGATAAATACATAATGATTTTAGTCACTTCATCAGAAGTACTATAACCTCGAATAATTTCCACTAATTTCATAATTGGAACTGGATTCATAAAATGCATTCCGATTACACGCTCAGGATGGACTACTTGAGCCGCAATTTGAGTAATAGAAATAGATGAAGTATTGGTTGCCAAAATAACATTATGGGCACAAACTTCACTCAATTGCTTGAAAATATTCAGTTTTAATGTTACATTTTCTGTTGCCGCTTCAACAACCAAATCAGTTCCAATAACACCATCTTTGATGTCGGTATAAGTTATTATGTTTCCGATTGTTTTGTGTTTATCCTCTTCAGTAATCGTTCCTTTAGCAACCATCCTATCAAGGTTGGAAGCAATAGTAGCCATTCCTTTTTCTAAAGATTTCTCTGAAATATCGATTAATTTTACGGTAAATCCGCTTTGTGCAAAAGTGTGAGCAATTCCGTTGCCCATTGTTCCTGCGCCTATTACAGCTATTGTTTTCATTATGTTTGTTTAGTTTGTTTTTGTATAGTTTGTCATTCTGTAGGGATATTAATTATATGATTTTCCCAATTTCTTCAATGATATTTGGTTTAAAAACGTTACACTTAGTGTTTCATTTTAGAAACGTTATTCTTCGATTAATAACTAGATTTTAGTGAAGCAATACCAAGTTTACTAAAACTTTTTCGATCTTACTTTTGTTATTATTCATTGAGTCCATTTTTTTCCATAGAATCAATAATCATATATGCAACACGCAATGCTTCAGTTCCATCTTCTAAAGTTACAACTGGAGTGGTGTTATTTACAATGGCATCAGCAAAAGTTTCTAATTCATCCAATATTGCATTATTTGGAGCCACCTCAGGATTATTAAAATAGATTTGTTTTTTTTCGCCTTCAGCATTTTGTAAAATCATATCGAAATCACCCGGCACTTCTGGCGCATCTTTCATTTTTACAACTTCACATATTTTATCTAAATAATCTACAGAGATATATGCATCTTTTTGAAAAAAACGTGATTTACGCATGTTCTTCATCGAAATTCTACTCGAAGTAATATTGGCAACACAACCGTTTTCAAATTCAATTCTCGCATTCGCAATATCTGGTGATTGACTCAAAACTGAGACACCACTTGCATGAACCGCTTTTACTTTCGATTTTACAACACTTAAAATAGCATCTATATCATGAATCATTAAATCTAAAACCACTGGAACATCGGTACCACGAGGATTGAATTCAGCTAAACGATGAGTTTCAATAAACATCGGATTTTCAATTTGATTTTTTACAGCAATAAACGCTGGATTGAATCTCTCAACATGACCCACTTGACCTTTTACATTATATTCTTTCGCTAAGGCAATTATTTCTTCGGCTTCTTTTACTGTTGTCGAAATCGGTTTTTCGATGAAAACATGTTTGCCACTTTTGATAGAAACCTTAGCACATTTATAATGGGAAAGTGTAGGTGTTACGATGTCAATAACATCTACTGCATGAATTAATTTGGCTATTGTATCGAAACGTTTATATCCAAATTCATCAGCAATCTTATTGGCATATTCTGCATTTTCATCATAAAAACCAACCAATTCGTATTTCTCAGACTGTTTTAATAATCGTAAATGTATTTTTCCAAGATGACCAGCACCTAAAACACCAACTTTAAGCATAAAATTAAATTTTATCAAAAGTACAATTTTAGTTTAAAGTTTAAAAGTTTAAAGGTTTAAAAGTTTTAGCATTTTAGATTTAGGAATTTGCTTTTTGTATTTTTTCAATCTATTTTTACCAATCAAAATATAAGCCAAATTGAAAGACACTAACAAACACCAAGGACTACGAAATCAATTAGTAAAACTACTTGAGGAGAAAGGAATTAACGATAAAAACGTTTTGGAAGCCATTAAAAAAATTCCAAGACATTTATTCTTGAATTCAAGTTTTGAAGATTTTGCTTACCAAGACAAAGCATTCCCAATTGGTGCTGGGCAAACAATTTCACAACCTTATACTGTTGCTTTTCAATCTCAGCTACTGCAAGTTAAAAAAGGTCATAAAATCCTTGAAATCGGAACAGGTTCTGGTTATCAAACTGCCGTTTTGTTTGCTATGGGTGCTACTGTTTACACAATTGAAAGACAAAATGAGTTATTCAAGTCAACCTCTTTATTATTGCCCAAATTAGGTATTAGACCCAAGCATATTTCGTTCGGAGATGGATACAAAGGATTGCCAAATCATGCGCCTTTTGATGGTATAATAGTTACGGCTGGTGCACCAATTATTCCGAAACCCTTAATGGCCCAGTTAAAAGTAGGAGGAAGACTAGTTATTCCCGTAGGGGAAAAGGATCAAATTATGACCCTCTTAATTCGTAAAAATGAAACCCAATTTGAAAAACACGAATTTGGAGACTTTAAATTTGTTCCACTATTAGAAAATAAAAATTAATAAAAACTCTGTCAAAATCATTTTTTTTGACAGAGTTTCTCAATTATTATTGTTTTATAATATCTAGATATCGCTCAATACAATCTTTTTCTATACTCGCAATCAAAATCAAAAAATCTTCTTTATTGCCAGTAGTTTGAGCATTTTCCAATGATTGATAATAACGCATTCTTGACTCATAATCACCTTTGATATTTGCGATTACATAACCATGTTGTAATAAGATTAAGTTCATTATTAATCGTGAAGTTCTTCCATTTCCATCTATAAAAGGATGAATTGTTACGAGTCTTTCATGCATTTCTGCTGCAAGAATTATTGGATGAAGTTTAGTTTTGTTTTCTTCATACCAAATGAAATAATTTTCCATTTCTTTTGGAACTATAAAAGGTTGTGGTGGCATATGGGCACTTCCTTTTATCATGACCTGCACACGACGATAACGACCAGCATCTTCAGGAATTATCCCTCGAAGAATTAAATTATGTATTGAAAGCATTTCTCTTTCGTTAAAAGGGAAATTTTTTTCTATAAGTTGTTTTATATATCCAATTGCTTCTACATGATTGATTGCTTCAAGATGTTCACGCATGCTTTTTCCAGAAATTGTTAATCCTTCATTGATTACCAAATCGGTTTCTCGTAAAGTTAATGTATTTCCTTCTAGTCTGTTACTTTCAAAAGTATATTCTAATTCTAAAGCTTGGGCAATTCTATAACTGTCAAATTCTCTATAAGAATCTAATTGTTTCTTCATCTCATCAATTTCATCTAATATTGATTGTAGGTTTTTAGAAATGGTTCTTTTATTAGCCTTATAACTATTTTCAATTTCTTCTTTAACCATCGACATTGCTTGTAAAGCTAATGTGTCATCACCAATCTCATAAATGATTTTTTCTTTTAGCCAAGCAATCATTAATGTTTCATAATTGATATCTAATAGTGTAGCTAATTTTGAAACTTGGTCTTTAGTTGGTCTTCTCGTTCCTTTTTCAAACTTGCTAATTAGGGCTTGGTCTATTTTGAGCAATTGTGCAACTTCTCTTGTTTTTAAGCCTTTTTTTTCTCTTGCATTTTTTAATAGCGTTTTCATTTTATGACTTTTTATTTCTTGACAAATTTAGTCATTTTTTTTGAAAAAAAAATCATTCGCAATCTTTTCTAATTTTTTTCAATTAGTAAGCTTTTTTTATCCTATCAAGATCTCTTCTGGTATCTTGTTCTTTAAGGGATTCTCGTTTATCATATGTTTTTTTACCACGGCATAGAGCAATCTCTAATTTTGCTAAACCTTTTTCGTTCGTAAATAGTTTAAGCGGTACAATTGTCAATCCTTTTGTCTGAACATCACGTGCAAGTTTCTTTAATTCCCTTTTGTTTAAAAGTAATTTTCGTTCACTTCGTGATTTGTGATTAAATTGATTTCCAAAAGCATATTCTTCTATGTAGGTGTTGATTGCAAATAACTCATTGTTATTAAATTCACAAAAGCTTTCGGCTATCTGCGCCTTTCCCAAACGAATAGACTTTATTTCTGTGCCTGTAAGCACAATACCAGCAGTATAAGTATCAATTATTTCATAATCGAACTTTGCTCTTTTGTTAAGTATGTTTATTGTTTTTAGCATTGGCGCAAATGTAATGTAAAAAAGGTTTTTTTTACAATAGGAAGCGCTATTTTAAGTCTAAAAAAAAAATCAAACAATGATTTATATCAGTTTTTGTCTTGATTGTAGCCGCTAAATTTGTCTCATAATTTTAAAACTAAAAACAAAATGAAAAAATTATTTTTAATTGCAGGAATCACTTTAATGAGTTTATCAGCTAATGCCCAAGACGGTTTAAAAGGGACATGGTGGGCAGCTGGACAAGTTCAGTTTGGTTCTGAAAAAACAGGAGATGTTAAATCTACTTCAAGTACAATTTTACCTATTGTTGGTAATTTTATCACACCATCTGTTACTGTAGGTCTTGGAGTTGGAAGTTTGAGTACTAAAGAAGAAGCAGCTTCAGTTACAACGGCTGAAACGAATGCAATTGTTATTAAACCTTTGGTAAGAAAATATTGGAATATTAAAGGTGGCTTATTCTTCTACGGACAAGCTGCATTACCTGTTATCATGGGTAAAGATAAAATAACAGATGAAAAAACATCTTCAGTTTCTTTAGATTTAGCTCCTGGTTTTGATTATGTAGTAAACAAATGGCTAACTGTTGAAACATCATTCAACATCTTAAGTATTGGTAGTACTACTACAACTCCTAAAGAAGGTGATAAAACATCAGAATTTAATTTTAATGCTAACCCTATGAATTCTGTTTCCGATAGAACATTAGGAGGATTACAACTTGGTGTTAAATTCTTATTCTAATTAAAAAATAAGTTATTGGTTAGTACCGACTAGTACTCGGTCGGAAAGCCATCATTCAAATAAGAATGGTGGTTTTTTTTAACATTAAAATTGATAATATGAAAAAGAACATTCTTTTATTAATGCTTTTTAGCACAGTTGTTTTGCTAGCACAGAACAACGCAAAAATGGTTGATCCCAACCCAGTTGAAGACTTTTGTGACCCTAATGGTGTTTCAACTAACCCTCAATCTCCAATGAACCCTAATGATCCTGCATATTTAAACCATTTTGATTGGACGACAACTAGTCCATATTATCAAATTAATACAACTTGCAGCCCCAATACTTCCACTCCTAATCCTTTTCAATCAAACCAATTGGAGTTATTACCATTATCGCTTTCAAAGGATATGTTGCCAATTGATGGATGGGAGATGATAGCATATAATTTAGGATTTGACAATAATAATAATCCATTAGCAAGTAGACCTGAGCATACATACATTATGTTATACAATAAGTATACAGGAATATTGAGGATTTTAGTTAAATGGTGTCGAAATACAAACTATAATGGTGCGCTATTAACTTTAAAATTTGCTCCAGGTTTTCAAACCAATTTACTTGATATGTCTACTGAAGAAAAAGCACTTGATGTAGCCCATGTTATCGATCCTTCTGTTAGTACTGCTTTGAAATTTTATAATGATAATAATTTTTGGGCATATGCAGATTTTAAATTAAATTATGATCCATGTACTTGTAGTTTTACAGAATCTTCTAGATTAGCTTTGTATTCAGAATTAATAAGTAATTCATCTGTTGTTCTAACAGGTAAAATTAATGGAACTATTACTTCAATATCTAATGGTCAAGGCTCTGCTAATTCGGATGGGGCTTTTTGGAAAACCGCAAATAGTATTAATGATAAAATGATGAAAGTACATAAGGGAGTTACAAGTTTTGCACAAAACTATCAATCAATTTATCAAAATTTGTCTGATGGTGGCGTAACAATAAATGCAATAAATACTATTGGTAATTTTTTGAATAACAATAGTTTTATGAAAGCTGGTCTAAAAGCTTTACCTTATGTTAGTCAAGGAGTTAAGTTTTTGTCTGGATTACTTGGTGGTGGAGCTAGTGGTACACAGCCTATACAACTTGCACCATTAAGTGTAAATTTAGATGTTAAAATAAGTGGCACTATATCAACAGCAGATCCAATGCACAATCAAACTATAGGATTGCCTGGAAGTATACATCAGAATGATTTACCCGGAATTATGGGTGGACAACCATTGTATAATGAAACTTTGGGTGTGTTTACTTTACTTAATCATCCAGTTATGTATTATACAGAAACCTCTAGTGTAGTTGAATATAAAAAGAATGCAATACTAACATCAAGTGTATTAATTAAGGCTTTATATGATGGTAAATATGATTTTCGGTCTAGAAATTATAAAATGTCTTCAGAAAGTTTAAAGTATGTAATTAACCCTGCTTCGCATTTGCAATTACAAGATGCTGAAGTAATGTTAATAGCAGAATACGAAAAGCCTTCTGTCAAATATTCAAACATTTATCCATATCCCAAAGTTATAAATGTAGATATTGATACTGCGAATGGATTAGATATTAATGGTACTGACAAAGGTCCTTCCATTGATAATTTAAATGGAATTTTTCAAAATGCTTTTAAACCTATAGGAATATTAAACTATAAAAATGATTACTCTTTTTCTTATTTAAATGATATTATACCCCTCAAATATGGAATCGGTAATTTATATAGCTCACCTCCATTTATTCCAGCAAATCCTTTTTCATTGGCTGGTAATACACCAAACGGTGCTACACCTAGGACTGAGTTTTTAACCCCAAGAATTAAAAATTTTAAACTTAAGTTTGTATTAAATTTGAAGAGAACTGATAATCCAACAGCACAAAATGTGTTATATGTAGTAACATATCCAATTGAGTTAAAGCCTGCACCTGCTGGATATAATATGTCAGGATCTGACTATATAAATGATGCAAATAGTTATGCCGCTCAAACAGGTTTTATTCCAGCTATCCCAACAAACAAAGTAATACAAGCTACCCAAACAGAAATAAATTCTTTATGTGCTAGTACAATTTATAAAAATAATAGAATAAGTTTAAGCGGAAAATTGGTAAATTCTTATGAAGGGAATAATGAAATAGAAAAAAAAGCTGAAATTGGTAAACCATTTTTATATCCAGTACCTGCAAAAGATGAGTTAAATATCGTTTTGAATAATTGCAAACCAAAGTCAATTATTGATTTTTATGGAAGGACAATAAACGAAATTAATATTGATAACAATGAAAGTATCAAAGTAGATGTATCAAATTATGGAAAAGGAATTTATGTTTTGATTTATGAAGATGCATTAGGAAATATTAAAAGAATGAAGTTCCTTATAGAATAAAAAAATAAGTTATTGGTTAGTACCGACTAGTACTCGGTCGGAAAGGTCGCTGTTCTTAATTGAATAGCGATTTTTTTTGTTTATAGCAAAAAGAATGTTATATTCGTAAAACCAACCTTAAAAAAATAGCGATATGATAAAAAAATGCCTCTCCTTATTAAGTCTTTCTTTCCTTTTATTAGCTTCCTGTAACCAAGATAATCATGAAGAGATTACAATAGATGCTTCTAAAAAAATAGCTCTTTCTACAGAAAGTATAAACACCTCTATTGATGAATCGATTTCTTCTGAAAAATATTTTGATTGGAGTAAAGTAGACGATCACTTTCTATGGAGTGCCATAGAACGAGGAAATAATATTGCAACTATCGGTTTCGGTACATCCAAAAATGATTTTGATAGAAGCAAATCGCCTGAAAATAAAAAAATTGAACGTGAACTGTTGCAAATTATTCAATATTATGAAGGGAAATCACTTGATAAAATTGTTATTTCTTCTGATCAATTTTTGAATCTGGTCGATGTAGTAATCGAAAAGCAAGAAACAGTTATTGCTCTTAGAAAAAGTCAATATATACGCTACTTTGAGCCATCGGACTATAGATATTTTCAAAACAATAAAGCCTATAGAGCAACAAATGCTAATGGTTCTTCAAACACAACAAACTCATCTGGTTCGTCAGGGTGCGGTTATGAGTCTGAAGTTTTAAACACGGCAGATTATACTACCGTTACACCAAATGCATTGGCACCTTGGACTTTTTACAAACACAATATTCCTGCCGCTTGGGGTTACAGTACTGGCGCAGGAATTACAATAGGAGTCGTTGATACTGGTGTTTCGCCAAATCAATCCCTTCTAGGTTCTAGTTTTAATAATGGTTTGTCAACAGGAAGAACAGTTTATAAATATGGCGTTTATGTTGATTCTATTTGGCCATGGAGTACAACTACCGATGGACCAAATGATCAATGTGGTCATGGTACAAGTATGGCTTCGGTTGCGGCAGCACCTCGAAATGCAAATGGAATGCCAGTTGGCGTTGCGTACAATGCAAACTTAATAACGTACAGAGCGGCTTCAAATGTGGTATTAGATGGTTATCATGAACAAAATGGTGTTAAAAATGCTTTTGTTGCATTAGGGAATAATGCCTCTGTAAAAATCATTTCGATGTCGATGGGACATATTTTTTCTGTTGGGAAGATAGAAGATGGTGTAAAATATGCTTATAACAAAGGAAAACTAATTTTCTGCGCTGGCGGAACTTCTACTAGTTTTACCAATTTTGTTGGAGTAATTTTTCCAGCTTCCATGGCCGAAGCAGTTGCCGTTACTGGCGTTGTAGAAAATACTTCTAATGTAAAATGCGATGTTTGCCATTCGGGAAGCAAAATCGATTTTACCATTCAAATGCAAAGAGCAGCTTCAGGAAATACGGTTCCTGTAAATAGTTATTACAATGCGCAAACCGATTATGTAGGCGGTTCATCGGTTGCAACCGCCACTACTGCAGGAATTGCCGCTTTGGTATGGGCAAAAAATCCAACTTGGACCCGCGACCAAGTATTGGCCAAAATGAAACAATCGTCTACCTATTACCCTATTAAAAACGCCGAATACGGTTATGGCAACATCAATGCTTTATTAGCGGTTCAATAAGAAGAGTTTATAGAATATATGAAAACCATCAAGAAAAATTTTTTGATGGTTTTTTTTGATGGAATTCTGTCCAAGAATTGTACTTTTGTTCTATGCAAAAATCGAAAGATCCACTTCACGGTATTACACTTCAAAAAATCGTTGAAACACTTGTAGAATATTACGGTTTTGATACATTGGCAGAATTGATAAATATTAAATGTTTTAAAGAAAACCCGAGTGTAAAATCGAGTTTAACTTTTCTCCGTAAAACCGATTGGGCAAGAAAAAAAGTAGAAGACTTGTACCTTAGAACTTTACCAAAGCTTAACAAAAATTAAAATGGATTATCATTAACCCCGATAGGAGCAAGTATCCTGCACTTTTGGAGAGCAGATACTGCGGATAGGGGGAACTACCATTACAAAACTACCGGAAGTTTCGTTTCTTAAAAAAAAAAATTAATCTTCAGCAATTCCTTTCCATCTTTTTATTTTTATTGATAAGAAAAGCATCATAATTAGAATGAAAACTATATTTAGATAAGCCATGTTAATTAAGTTATCCTCTAAAAATTTAATAGTTGGATATAGTGCGTGTTTGTAATAATCAACATTGATAGTATTGTGTACTATTCTCTTATAATTTTCTAAAACAATATAATAAATTAAAGGAATAGTGGCTGGTAATAACCAAAGAGTTCCATTTAATGTTATACCTGATAATTGTTTTTTTGTTTTTTTACTAGTTACTATTATAAAATACGAAAAGAGTAGAATATTTAGTGATAGAAGCAAAATAGGATAACTAAATTCCGACGATATTATAGCACTTAGTATACCAAATAAAATATTCAAAACACCAATTGCTACAAGTGCAATTAGCCAATTTCTTCCCGAAGTTACACGGAATGAAAATATTAATAACGATAATGCTATGGCAAGATATATTGAGATTAGAAGCGTGTCAAAATTAATTTTTGGGCTGTTCCAAGCATCTGAAATTTTGGAGTAGTTATAATTTAGATTTTGTTCTGGTACAAAGTACTTGTAATACTCAAATTGTTCACCATTTATTGTTTTTATATACTTATTTATTGAATCAAACTTATTATTTTTATCATAGTTATCAGGATAGTAATAATCACCAACTCCATTATCACCAACTATTTTATAATTTTCATAATTGGGATAGTCATAAATCAATTCAAACCATTTAGTTGCATCAACATTTGCCTCCAATTTGTGTTCTTTGGCAATTGCCAAGTAGTTTTTAAGAATACGTTTTATCGAATCTTTTTGGTTGTTAACTAATAAGTTTTGAATAGACACTTTTCTTAATGAATCTGATTTAAAGTCAAAACAATTGTAACTATTTAAGTTTTTGTTTAGTAATGAATTCCAAGAATATTTTTTTCCTTTAAAAATAAATTCATTTGTTGCAGAGTCGACAACTGCTGGAGCAGTTACTGTTTTATAAGAATTATAATTGTTAGAAAATGAACCATCAACAAAGAACGAACCTTTACTTAAAATTTCACATCGTCTTTTAGTTTCACTTTTAGAATAATAACTTCTCATTTTTACATCTTTTCCAAAATAGAAGGAAGTAATAAAAAGCGATAATAAAAAGCTGATTAACAATGTAATGCTCCATTCTTTAAACAATGAAAAATTAGTTCTTGGGTAAAACGATTTGAATGAATTATTTTTGAAATAATATACCAACCACATGATTAATGCCAAAATGGAAACTAATACAGCAAAAAAGTTGACAGTTATTTCATTATCATACAAATAATTTCTATCTGTTTCATCAAAGTTTACGCTTGTAGTTGTATGACCAACAATAAAGAAAATTAGATTTATTAGTACTAGTAAAATTGAAAACGGAATCACTTTAGTATTCCATACTAGTGGATGGTTGATCAATAAATGGTTTTGTATCTTTTTGAGCATGATTCTAATTTTTTAGGAAACGAAAAATCGTCTTGTTGAGTTGGAAATATTTCTAAAATACAATAGTGGCATTTTATTATCGACACTTAT
>CAZLEU010000026.1:0-29166 GCA_964558625.1 uncultured Flavobacterium sp. | reverse complement strand
AAAACATTTTGAAAATGTGCTCAAATCACCGTTTGTTCGCATTCATAACAGTTATATTGTAAATATAGATTATGTTTCACGTATTCATACTGGAAACGCCGTTTGCTATATAAAACATACTACTATCAAACTTCCTTTTTCCAAGTCTTACAAAGATAATGTTGACTCCATAATTAGTAGTATTACCAATGGGAATTACTTGGAAATTTAATCTTCTTTTTTTTCTTACGCTTACAACAAATTGAACCTAATTACTATGTCTCCTAGCTACGGAATGACAAAGAATGTTGGGTTTATCGCATAGAATTGCTAGAGAAAGGACTTTGGTAATATGTGAATCTTTACCAATTGACCGCCTGTTTGTGACTCCGTAGGAGTCTCTTTTTTTGTGTAATTACTTTGCGTGATTACTTTGTGTGAGATTCCTACGGAATGACAATATTGGATTGAACTGGCGAAGCAATGACAATATTGGGTGGAAATGCTTTGCGTGAGATTCCTACGGAATGACAACAGTGGGTTGAACTGGCGAAGCAATGATAATCCAACGTTCTGTTGTCACTCCGTAGGAGTCTCTTTTTTTTGTGGGATTACTTTGCGTGGGATTACTACGGACACGAGAGCTCTGCTCGAACTGGCGAAGCAATGACAAAACTGGGTGGAAATGCTTTGCGTGAGATTCCTACGGAATGACAAAACTGAGGGAAATTACTTTGTGTGATTACTTTGCGTGAGATTCCTACGGACACGAGAGCTCTGCTCGAACTGGCGAAGCAATGACAATGTTGGGTTGAACTGGCGAAGCAATGACAATATTGTGGTTAGTTTTAAAACACTAACAAGTCAACGTTCTGTTTGTCACTCCGTAGGAGTCTCAAACTAATGATTATAGAAATCAAGGTTTGGATTTTGAACCATAATCAAATCGAGTCTTTTCTGTCTTGTGAAATTTTTTATTTCTTTTTCTCTTTCAATTGCAAGTTGTATCCATGAAAATTTTTCGAAGTATACAAGAAAATGGACATTGTATTTGGCAGTAAAACTTTTTGGATTTAGTTTCTCTTTGTGTTGTTGTAATCTTAGTTTTAGATTATTAGTTACTCCTGTATATAATACTGTCTTGTTTTTATTGGTTAGTATATATACATAGAAAGTATATATTCCTTCGGTGTGTTCTATCATGGCTTATACATATTGATTCTAAAAAGTAAAAATAAAAGATTCCTACGGAATGACAAAACTGAAGGGAATTACTTTGTGGGATTACTTTGCGTGGGATTCCTACGGACATGAGAGCTCTGCTCGAACTGGCGAAGCAATGACAATATTGGGTGGAACTGGCGAAGCAATGACAATGTTGGGTTAAACTAGCGAAGCAATGACGAAATTAAAGAAAATTCTATAATACTATTGTGCTATATATTTATTTAGTGTGTTATTATGCAATAACTTAAAATCATATTTATACTTTTATTACACTAAAATTGCTGTAAAAAGATTCAACTCAATAAAATTCTCTATTTTAAAAACCATTCACTATCAAACAAGGCTATTCTACCATGCTTAATCTTTTCAAAGTATGGTAAATGAATGGCTTAGGTAATTTTACATCGCTATCAAAAAAGTTAGCATTCATCTAAAATAATTTATAACACAAAAAAACCCTCAAAACTATGAAAAAAGCAATTTTAACTTTTGGTGTATTCTTTACTATGGTTGTATTAACATCTTTTAATGAGCCAAAAACTGAAAAAGTAACAATATCTAAAACTACTACTGAAATTGGTGGACAAAATACAGGAGTAAGAGGATAATAATTCTACATAGAAAAATTTAAAGGATGTTTTATACATCCTTTTTTTATTTATTTTTTTATCTTTATAAAAAAATTTAATTCAAAAATTGAAAAAAATTATTCTGCTCCTTTTTCTACTTCTAATAATTTCTTGTAACAAGAAACAAGATAAATTGTATAAAACTGAAGGTGCTGAAATAGAGAAAAACATATTGATTGGCAAAAACAAAGAGTTGTCAAAAAAAGAAAGGATTGAAGCTCTAGATAATTGCTTGAAACATGTAAGTTCCTCATCAAATAACATAAAAAATAGAATATACCTCTCAGACATTTCAAATGAATATTACAATTTATATGAAACAGAAAAACTTGGAAGATCTTGCTACAAATTGTTAAAACTTTCCACCGAAAGCAAGGATTCAACTTTTATTGGAGTGTCTTATAATTTTATAGCAAAGTATAAGTTTGACTTAAATCAAAATGATAGTTCATATTATTATTTCTTAAAAGCTGAAAAAACTTTTTTACAAAAAAAGGACAGTCTTAATTTATCGAAAAACTACATTGACTTTTCAAATTTTCTTATAACCGTTAACAATTATATTGAAAGTGAAAAGGCCGCATTTTCTGCTCTTAAATATTCGAAAAAAAGCAATTTAAAATTAAATTATTTAGCTAATAATTTGATTGGTATCTCCTCAACAGAAAATCAAGATTACAGAAATGCAATACGCTATCTGAAAAATGCACTAGAAATTGCAACTGAAATGACGGAAGAAAAAAATAATTTTTTCATATCTACGTCTAATAACAATATTGGTTATGTATATCAAAAACTTGAAGAACAGGAAACAGCTATTAACTATTTTAAGAAAGGACTTAAAGAAAATAAACTTTTTGAATACAAACCTACACTTTACGCCGATTTAACAGATAACTATGCTTATTCAAAATTTAAATCTAATGATTTTAATGAGTTGCCTGGTTTATTTTATGTTTCATTAAAAATTAGAGAGAAAAATAATTTGAATCAAGGTATAATCATTAATAAAATACATCTTTCTGAATACTATAATTATATTAAGGACACAATACAATCAAGAAAATTTGCAAATGAAGCACTGCAACTTGCAAAAAAAACAAAAATTTCTGGTGATATATTGGCTTCTTTAAAACAGCTATCAACCGTTGATGAAAAAAATGCTGTAAAATATTCTAAAGAATATATTAGACTTAGTGACAGTGTCCAAAACGAAGAGCGAAAAGCTAAAGACCGATTTGCGAGAATAGCTTATGAAACTGATGAAGTTATTCAAAAAAATACTGAGTTGGAAGTTAAAAACAGGAATTTAGTTATTTTTCTATTTGGTACTATTGTTATCTTCTTTTTATTGTATGCTGTGCGAACTCAAAAAATGAGAAATCGCGAACTTGCTTTTAAGCAGGAGCAGCAAGAAAGTAACCGTCAAATTTATAACTTGATGATTACGCAACAAGAAAAAGTGGATGCTACTAGTGCTTATGAAAAAAATAGGATTGCGCAGGAACTTCATGATGGTATACTGAGCAAAATGTTTGGTACAAGAATGAATTTGGATAGTTTGAACGAGTCCACAGATAATGATTCTATAAGTATGAGATACACTTATATACAAGCGTTGAAATCGATAGAACAAGAAATTCGTGAAATTTCTCATGACTTAAGTAGCGAAAAAGGAAAATTAATTAATAACTTTGTAAATATTGTAATGGATTTGTTAACAAGTCAAAATGGGTCTTTTGAAACCAATTTGGTTCACTCGATTGATAAAACAATACATTGGGAAAGACTGGACAATACAGCAAAGATTAATTTGTATAGGATTCTTCAAGAATCATTACAAAATATTAATAAATATGCTATGGCAAAAACAATATCTGTTTCTTTTACACAAAATAATGACCATGTTGTTTTGAGAATTGAGGATGATGGTGTTGGTTTTGACTTAGCCAAAAAGAAAAAAGGAATCGGACTTAAAAATATGATTTCTAGAACTGAAGAATCAAATGGAAACTATGAAATAATTTCTGAACTTGGAAAAGGAACTGTTACGACAGTCAAAATTCCGCTAAACACACTTACTCCAAACCAAATCGAATAAGAATGTCCAATATTGTAAACCTACTAATAGTTGATGATCACCCTTTTATCATTCAAGGTTATAAACATGCTATAAACTCTTTTATTTCAAAAGAGAAATACGAATTTGTTATTTCGCAAGCTGATAGTTGCAAAACGGGTTACGAGATAATTATGAATGCCCAAAATCCGTTTGATGTTGTTTTACTAGACTTGAATATGCCTGCTTATCCTGAAAAGAATATTTTATCGGGTGAAGATTTGGCTTTTTTGGCTAGAGAAAAAAATCCCGATTGCCGCCTAATGATGCTTACGATGAGTAATGATATGGATAAAGTTTTATCGCTTATTGACTCTGTTAATCCAAATGGTTTGGTAATCAAAATTGACTTGGATCATAAGGAAATGATGAGGGGTTTTGAAAAAGTAATGCGAAATTTATACTATTATAGTAATTCGGTTATTAAGTTATTGCGTGTCAAACAGTATGATGATTACGACTTTGATCAATATGATAAAGAATTGCTAATTCAGATGTCTAATGGTATAAAACCTCGATATTTGTCTAAATATGTTCCTCTTACTGTAGAAAATGTTGAAAAGAGGTTGTTGGATATGTATTTACTTTTTAAAATTGATACTTTCAAATATACCGATTTGTTGATACAGGTGAAAAAAAAGGGATTGATTTAATACTCTAAAAAAATCCCTTATTTATATATCCTTTTTTTTGAAGGTTATACTCTATTCTTCCAAAGCATTCCATCCCCTAGCTTTGAGTGGAATTTTGGTATTAGCTCTTGTAATCAAATGTATTCCTTCGCTCTCTTGTGTGAGGTGTCCAATAACCGTAAAATTTGGATTGCCTTTAAGTTTGTCGTAATCGTCTAATGCAATTGTAAATAATAATTCATAATCTTCGCCACCGTTTATAGCTACGGTTGTACTGTCGATATTAAATTCTTCGCAAACATTTATAAACTGTGGGTCGACTGGAATTTTTTCTTCATAAAGGTTACAACCTACTTTTGATTGTTTACAAATATGGATTATTTCGGAAGATAATCCGTCTGAAATATCTATCATAGCTGTTGGCTTTATTTGTAATGCAAAAAGTAGCGTCCTTATATCGGTTCGAGCCTCAGGTTTTAATTGTCTTTCTATTAAGTAAGAGTAGGCATCCAAATCGGGTTGGTTATTTGGATTTACCTTAAAAACTTGTTTTTCACGTTCTAAAACTTGTAGTCCCATATATGCTGAGCCTAAGTCTCCCGAAACGACTAGTAAATCGGTCGGTTTTGCTCCATTTCTATATACAATTTCTTCTTCGGCTGCTTCTCCTATAGCTGTTATAGAAATAATTAATCCTTTTTGAGAAGAGGTTGTATCGCCTCCTATTACATCTACTTTATAAAATTTTGCTGCCAAGGCAATTCCTTCAAATAGTTCTTCTAATGCTTCGAGTGGAAAACGATTGGAAACCGCTATAGAAACCGTTATTTGTGTTGGTTTGGCATTCATGGCACAGATATCTGAAATGTTGACCACAACCGCTTTATACCCCAAATGACGCAATGGCATATAGGACAAATCAAAATGAACACCTTCTATTAATAAATCGGTGGTAACAACTGCTTTTTTATCCCCAAAATCCAATACTGCTCCATCATCTCCTATTGACTTGTGTGTTGATGGTTGTTTGGCTTCAAAATTTTTGGTCAAATGTTCTATTAACCCAAATTCTCCTAATTGCGAAATTGATGTGCGTTGTGGGTTTTTATCTTCTATCATGGTTTTACTCAATTTTGATGCAAAGGTAATTAGAATTTTTTTGGGATGGAAGTTTGAAGTTAGATATAGAAATTTGAAATTTGGAATTTCTTTTTTGGAATTTTAAATATTTATCTTTGCCAGACTATGAATACAATTCACTATAAGAATATAAATGTTTCTTTTTCTGATACTGGAAAAGGCACAACTGTTGTTTTACTTCATGGCTTTCTCGAAAATCAGTCTATGTGGGATGAACTTATTCCTGAATTATCGCTCAAAAATCGTGTGGTTACTATCGATTTGTTAGGTCACGGACAAACTGATTGCCTAAGTTATGTTCACACGATGGAGGATCAAGCCGATATGGTACAGGCGGTTTTAAATGAATTAAAAATTAGAAAAGCCGTTTTTGTTGGGCATTCGATGGGTGGTTATGTTGCTTTGGCTTATGCCGAATTGTACCCTGAAAAAATGAAAGGCTTGGTTTTGATGAATTCTACTTCTTATGCCGATAGTCATGAACGAAAAATCAATAGAAATCGTTCAATAAAATTGGCAAAAACTGATTATTCAACTCTTGTTCAATTATCAATTGCTAATTTGTTTAGCATTGATAATCGTGAAAAATTAGTTGAAGTTATTGACGTAGTGAAAAATGAGGCTTTAAAAACGCCTGTTCAGGGTTATATTGCAGCTCAAGAAGGTATGAAAACAAGAAAAAACAGAGAAGTTTTGTTGCACCTTACTGACTATCCTAAATTATTGATTCTTGGCAAAAAAGACGGTGTTTTAAATTATGAAGAAAATCGTATTCAAGTAGAAAACACTTTGGTTGAATTAGTCACTTTTGAAGATGGGCACATGAGTCACATCGAAAACAAAGATGAACTTAAATTGATTTTGAAAGGTTTTTTGAAGAAAATTTAGGGTTTCCACAATTTGTTTAGAAGCACAAAATTAAATTATAATTTCTCATCAAAAGGTACATTTTTATCTAAAATCTCGTGTAGTAACAATGCTATTTGATCTAAATAATTGTTCAAAATTGATTGGTCAATTACGTTATTTTCGATTTTATCTTCTTTGAAAATAAATGGTAAAAATCCTGATTTTAAGTTTTTGAATGATAAAATTCCTGCTTCTATTGGTTTTCCGTTTGCGTGTTTTTCATACATAAATGCATACGCCAAAACTTGAATTATTTTATCGTTCTTGATATCATTGGTCAAACCATTCCACGATTTTAGCGTGACGTTTGTTTTTTCTACTTTTCCTGTTTTATAATCAATTATTCTTATGATACCGTTGCGTTCTTCTATTCGATCTACATTTCCTTTTATAAGGACTGGAAATGGTAGTTTGGGATGATTTAATTCACGTTGAAAAGTTTGTTCCAAAGCAATTATCTTAATTGCATCTCCGCTTTTAATGCTTTCTAATTCTAATTTGAGGAAATTGTATACATTTCTTTTGGCTACTTCAAAAGCGAGCAAATTTCGTCCTTTTTTTATTTCTCCTTCTTTATAAACCAATTTGAATTGTTTTAACACCTCATCATCTAACTTTTCAAAGCAATTATGAATGTCTTTTTCGGTTAAAAACTTTCCAATAAAAGGTTCGTATAAGAACTTTAACGTTTCGTGAATAATCGTTCCTAAAGTATTTAGTGCAATATTTTCTTCGACTTCTTCGACTTCTCGAATGTGTAAAATCTTTTGAAAATAAAAATCTATTGGGTTTCGGATATAACTTGTCAAAGCAGACGGGGAAAATCCTAATGTCGCAATTTCTTTCAATCGAGTCATCACGCTTTCCGATTTTGGAATTACCAATGGTTGATAGGCAACTTCGGGTAAAACAGCATTGTATATTTCATCTATAATGATATGATTTGCTTGTTTTTCGACTTCTAATTGTGTTATAAAACGGCTTTTTTCTCCAGCATCCAACCCTTCGCTTTCTGTATTATAGAGTAAGTAAACATTTTTGGCTCTCTGTATCAAATGATAAAAATGAAAGGTATATATAGCATCTTTTTCTTTATATGTAGGCAAGCCCAATTCTCTTTTTACATCATAGGGAATAAATGAATTCATTGACTTACCTGCTGGAAATTTACCTTCATTCATAGAGGTAATGATGACGGTATCAAAATCTAAAACACGACTCTCTAAAACGCCCATAATTTGCAAACCATTTAATGGCTCACCTTCAAAAGAAACTTCGGCCAAATCGATAATTTGTTTGTAAATAGCATATAAAGTCTCTATCTTGTCAATGCTTTGATGATTAGAATAATAGGTGTTGAGTTTATTAATGGTTTTAAAAATAGAAAAAACAAATGCTTTGCTAATTTTTTCGTCTTCATTATCGTTACTCAAATTGTCTTTTATAGTACACAATAAAGTTGATATTGTATCGAGAACTGAAATTGAACCATTTTCCCATTTTGTAAAAAGCAAATTGAATAAATTATTGGGGTTTTCAATAAGTTCAAAAAGTTTTTTGTGTGTTATGAAAGTGTAATTATTTTGATTAATAATGCTCACCAATTTGTTTGCAAAAACATACGGTTCTACAAGTGGGTGTGTCAGAATATCGAGTACGTCTTTGTAGTAAAAAACATAACTTGCACCGTTTCGAGATAATGCATTGGTATGCAACTTGAAAAGTTTAGCAATTAGAACTTGTGCTGGATTGTTTTTACTTGAATAACCCATTGTAATATTCAAAGCCTCAACCGAAGATGGTAAAGTGTATAAAAGTGGTACTAATACACTTTCTTCGCCTAGTACAATTGCAACTTTATCTAATTTCTTTTGTTGTTTTTTGTTGATGATATTCTCAATAAGTTTACCTGCTATTTTAGCTTGACCAATTGTTTTGGGTGTCCCGATAATATTGATGTTTTTTTCTTTGGAAAAGTCTGTCGCGATCCATTCGAAAGGATTAGATTTATAATATTTCCAGTTTTGATTATAACGACGGATAAATAAACCTGCATCGTGAAAGGAATCTTTTAAAAACGTTTCATCAATATCCCAATATATTTTGGCTTGACCGTTTTCTAAGAAAAATTGAATTATTTTTTCTTCTGAAGCGTTGAGTGCATTAAATCCCGCAAATATTATTTTTTTGTTCGAAATAGAATTTGAAAATTGAAGTAAATTATTTGTTGCTTCTCTATAAATCAATCCTTGATAACCTATCTTTTTTTGAATTAGATGGTCATAAAGTGATTGATAATAATTGGGTAATAATTTCCAGAAATCTATATATTTTTCGAGTAAAGGTGTTTTGTTTTCGACTTCAATTCCCCACTTTTTTATATCATCTATATCCTTAAGATACGATAAAACATGTGTTGGATTGAGTAGATAACGATCAATTTCATTAAAATCTTGTAGTAACGTTTTGGCCCAGTTTGCAAACAATTCAAACTCTTGTTGGTTAGCTTTTTCTGTTACAGAAAGATAAACTTCATAAAACTCAAACAACAATTCGATTGCATCAATAGATCGAATACCTGCAATTTCTTGAATAAAATCTTCTATGCTAATACAATTTGGAGATAAAATGGTATTGTCGGCTTTTTTCTTTAAAGCTTCGATTAAGAATACTTTTGCTCTTTTGTTAGGCAAAATGATATAAGTATTCAACAAATCATTTGAATAATCCTTTAGTATTACTTGAGCGATTGCGTCTAAAAAAGAGGTGTTTGTCATTGTATAAAAATAAAAAAACGCCTCGATAAATCGAGGCGTTTTCAGAAATATTTTAAAAGAAATTATTTTACTAATTTCACTTCAACTCTTCTGTTGTTAGCTTTACCAGCTTTAGTTTTGTTAGTATCGATAGGTTTAGTTTCACCGTAACCAGCAGATGTTAATCTAGAAGATGCGATACCTTTTTCTACTAAGTAGTTTTTAACAGCAGCAGCTCTATTTTCTGACAATGTTTGGTTAGCAGCATCTTTACCATCGCTATCAGTGTGTCCTTCTATAGAGAAGTTAGAGTTTGGATACTCTTTTAAGATAGCAGTAATAGCTTCTAATACTGGGTAAGTTTGTTGTTGGAAAGTTGCTTTATTAGTATCAAACAAGATTGTTTTAGCATAATCATTTAATTTTTTAACAACTTCGTCACTTACTTCTGGACAACCTTTGTTAGCAACAGTACCTTTTACAGTAGGACATTTGTCATCTTTGTCAAGAACTGAGTCACCATCAGTATCTGGCCATGGACAACCTGCGTTATCTTTAGGACCTTTTACAGTAGGACATTTATCAGAAGCATCAGTTACACCGTCTCCATCAGAATCTGGACAACCGTTAAGTGCTGCTAAACCAGCAACTTCTGGACAAGCATCATCTTTGTCAGCAATTCCGTCTCCGTCAGTATCAGGACAACCATTAAGAGTTGCTAAACCAAATACATCAACACAAGCATCTTTGCTATCAATGATTCCATCACCATCAGTATCAGGACATCCTTGGAATTGTTTTAAACCAGCAACTTCTGGACAAGCATCATCTTTATCATATACACCATCTCCATCAGTATCTTTTCCTCCAAATTTGAAAGTAAGACCAGCAAAATGTTGTAAGTGAGTTGGTACATTATCCATTCCTGTTCTACCAGCATCTGGCATACCTCTCATTTCAGAGTCTTCCATTGAATATTTGTATGTAGATTGTAGAGAAAGACCTACCATTTCTGTAAACCAGAAAGTTAATCCTAAACCACCATTTACAGTACCATAACTTGCATCACCAAACCAAGTGTAACCACCACCAATATGAGCAGATGGTTCAACAACTTTGCTTAAATATTTACCGAAGCTATATTTGATAACTCCATCAGCAGCATAATAACTTAAATCTCCAGGATTACTAACAACATAGTCTCCAGGGATTGTTTCACGTCCTTCAACAAATTTGTTAATTTTGTTTACCGATCCAGTAACTCCAAAAGAGAAATTACCACCAACATGTTTTGTTACATTCAAATAAGATACAGAAGGAATAATATTCCAGTAGCCTTTTACATTGAAATACTGAGAAAATTGATCTTCTACTTTAGAGGCAGCGCTAACTCTAGCACCGTCTACTGCGTTTGCTCCAAAGGTAATTGCCCATGGGTTGTCACTGTCTTGCGCTTGCGAACTTAGTCCAGCAAACAATAACACTACAGCAAATAATTTGTTAAGATGTTTCATACTTAATTTTGTTAGATTACAATAATTTAATGGGACAAAAGTAACACGTAATTTTTTAACTGCAAAATGAAAACTAAAAAAAAACATGTAAAAGGTTATAAAACTTGTATTTATATAACATTTAGCATCTTTCCAACCTCAATAAATGCTGAAATTGCCTTATCTAGGTGCTCCTTTGAATGCGCTGCTGATAATTGAACTCTAATCCTTGCCTTTTCCTTTGGAACAACGGGAAAGAAGAATCCTATTACATAAATTCCTTTTTTTAATAATTCGTTTGCCATTGTTTGCGATAATTTGGCATCATATAACATAACTGGCACTATTGCAGAATCGCCATCAATAATATCAAATCCTGCCTTTTTCATTCCATCTTTAAAGTAGTTTGTATTCCATTCTAGTTTGTCTCGTAATGATGTATCCTTTTCTAATAATTCGAATACTTTTATAGATGCTCCTACAATTGCTGGTGCTAATGAATTAGAAAACAAGTAAGGACGAGAACGTTGGCGTAGAATTTCAATGATTTCTTTTTTAGCGGTTGTGTAACCTCCCATTGCTCCACCTAATGCTTTCCCTAGAGTTCCTGTGATAATGTCTACTCTTCCCATTACATTTTTTGCTTCTAGTGTTCCTTTTCCTGTAGCGCCTATAAATCCTGCTGCATGACACTCGTCTATCATAACCATGGCATCGTATTTATCTGCTAAATCACAAATTTTGTCTAATGGTGCTACTAATCCGTCCATTGAGAAAACACCATCTGTTACAATGAGTTTGAAACGAGTTCCTGCTTCGGTAGCTTTGATTAATTGCTGTTCTAAATCTTCCATGTTGGAATTCTCGTAACGGTAACGTGCGGCTTTACACAAACGAACTCCGTCGATAATCGAAGCGTGATTTAAGCTATCCGAAATAATACAATCTTCTTCTCCTAATAAGGGTTCGAAAACACCTCCATTAGCATCAAAAGCAGCTGCATATAAAATGGTGTCTTCTGTTCCGTAGAAGTCGGCTATCTTTTTTTCTAATGTTTTATGGATATCTTGTGTTCCACAAATGAAGCGAACAGATGACATACCGAATCCGTGTGAATCTAATGCATCTTTGGCTGCATGAATAACTTCGGGATGTGATGATAATCCTAGATAGTTGTTGGCGCAAAAATTTAATACCGTTTCGCCGTTAACTGTAATTTCTGCTCCTTGTGGCGAAGTAATAACTCTTTCTTTTTTATACAAACCATTGTTTTCAATTGTTTGTAACTCGTTTTGCAGGTGTTGTTGAATTTTTCCGTACATATAAATGTGGTTTACTGTTTGTAGTTTATTGTTTGTGGCTACAAATGTACTACTTCAATTTTTTCTCCTATATATATAAGTGCTTTTTTATTGACTTTGTAGCCCATTTTTTCAATAGCCGCTTGATAATTTTCTAGTTGAAGCTTATATTTAGACTGATGTGAACCTGTTTTATAATCTAATAAATAAACTTCATTTTCTTTTGAAATAACCATTCTATCAGGTTTTATTATATTTCCTTCTTTTTGAATGATAGTCTGTTCGTTGAGTACTATGGTGTTTTTATCAAAATAACTTTCTAGTTCTGAGTGATTTACAATTTCATCGATGGTTCTAGCGACTGTTGCTTTTTGATTATTGGTTATTAATCCGTTTTCGAGAGCATTTGTGATAGCAAAATCAACATCTTCTTTGGTTTTTACAAAAGATAGGATTTCGTGAATTAAGTTTCCGTATTCTATGGCTTCTTGCTGGCGTGTTCCCCACATAATGGCTTCTCGCTGTGCAATTTTAATATTTTTTGGATTTAAAATTTCTGAAACAGATTCAATTACTTTAGAAGTATCTACATGTTCTTTTACTAAAGATAGTTTTTTAGCATTTCCAAATGCATATTCTACTTTATTTTCATCAAAAACAGATTGGTTTTGCAAATATTTTATAAAGAATGAGGCCATATTGCTCGGATATTCTCCATCTTTTTTAGGTTTTAGCTGTTGCGAAATCACATATAATTGTTCTTCTGCACGAGTAAGTGCAACATATAAAACGTTTATATTATCGAGCAGTTCTTCTTGTTTTTTGGAATCATAGACTGCTTTTGCGGCTTCGCCAAAACCTTCAACCGAAGTAGTGTTGTCTATCAATATTTTTGGCAATTCGACTGTTTCTTCTTCATTATAAAGCCATAATTTATCTTTAGGTTTTCGAGTATAATCTTCTGCGGCAAAAGGAAAAATCACAACAGGAAATTCTAATCCTTTTGACTTGTGAATAGTCATAATACGAACGGCATTTGTCCCTTCGGGTGATGGAATGCTGAATTTTTCGGCGTTTTTGTCCCAATAATTTAAGAAATCAGAAATTCCTGCTTGATTTCGAATGTCTCTTTCTAAAACAATATCAAGAAAATATTGGATATATGAATTACCAACTTTTAAATTCAAAAATTTTGTGATTAAAATTTCAACCGCTTCATAAAGTGACTTTTTTCTGATGTTCTGAAATGATAAATTTACATGGAAACTTTCGAGCCAACTTTCAAACTCTTTTTCATTTGTAAGTGACATTCCTTTTGCAATAAAATCGTGAATGGGTATTTGGTCTTGATTATTTTGAGCCAAATAATTCAAAAAATGCGCTTTTGCTTCTAAATCGGCATTGTTTTTTAGGTATTTTAATAAATGAATAATCAATCTAACTTCGGTTGCATTTTGAATCATCAACGTTTCTGATGATAATAATGGAATATTTTGTTCAGTCAAATAATTGGCAATGGCAATACCTTGATCGCGTTTTCGGGTTAAAATGACAATATCTTTATACTCAAAACCTTCTTTTAAAACTTTTTGAATGGTATTTAAAGTTGCCAAAACGAATAGTTCGGTTTTGTCCAATGTCTCGTCGTCGTTTTCAAATTCGTTTTTGTCGATTATGGGTAAAAAAGAAATATTTACATAACCTCCTTTTTTATCATTGGGTTTCTGAAAGCTATGATTTTCGTATAAATCTTTATATGCTGTATTGTGAAATTCGTTCGATAACAATTTGAAAAACTGATTGTTAAACTCAATTATTTGCGAATAACTTCGGTAATTTTTATCTAAATGGAATTGTTTTTTATCGGGATTGTTAAAAGGATTAATGTCTTTACTTAATGCTATAAACTGTTCTGCTTTTCCGCCTCGCCAACGGTAAATAGATTGTTTTGGATCGCCAACAATCATCAAGGTTCCTTTTTCGCCATCAATTTCGCCCGACAAAGCATTGTCGATTAGCGGAATCAAATTTTGCCACTGCATTTCGGAAGTATCTTGAAATTCATCAATAAAGAAATGACGGTAACGCTCGCCTAATCGCTCATAAATAAATGGTGCTGGTTGGTTTTGAATTTCACGATGAATTATGGCATTAAACTCGGCAATTGAAAGCACATTTTGTTCTGATTGTATTTTGACCAACTCGTTGCTTACTGTATTTAACAACGAAAGTGGTGTGATGTTTTTTAGAAAAGCGTTGTAAAAATCTCTTTTTTCAAAATTTTTATAAATTGTATCTAAAAGCTCCAATAATTGCGGAATAACACTTTCAATAATAATAGTGTCTTTGGCGGTTTTATTGATTTTTACATCTCCAAATTCGTGATAGGTTTTATTTTTGGGGTTGAATTTTCCGTCAATAATACTCTGAATATGTTTAGGAAAATATTCTCCAGAAAACGACTTGGTGTCAATTCCGTTTTGGTTAATAATTGAAATCGCTTTTGTAGCCAAGTTTATATTTTCTGCTTCTAGTTGTTCACCAATTTTGGCAAGTCGTTTCTTTATTTCTAAAAATTCTGAAATTGTCTTGTTGTGAAAATGCGTAATTTCTTCTCGGTTATTCTCATTTAGCAATAATTTTCCTGTTTCAAGAATTTCGCGTGAAATATCCCAACTTTTATCATCGTCCGTTTTTTCCATAGTAAAATCGATGAGTAACTTGGTCAAGGTTTCGTCTTCGCCAGCTTGCGCAATAATAGCATCTACTGCTTCTGTTAGCAAATTTTCGGTGTCGAGTGTCACTTCAAAAGTCATGGGCAAATTCAAATCGTGGGCAAAAGCTCTTATAACACGATGTGTAAATTTGTCGATGGTAGATATATCAAAAGCGGCATAGTTATGAATAATGTGCTTTATGATTTGTTGCGATTTAAATTTGATTTGATTTGGAGAAAGGTTGGTTTCTATAGCCAAATCATGCATCAAGTTGATTGCTCTTTCATTGGGTTCTTCTTTTGCAAATTCAGACAAACTATCTACGATACGGCTTTTCATTTCGTGAACGGCTTTATTGGTAAACGTAATGGCAAGAATGTTTCGATAGGAATCATTTTTGCTTGATGTAAGAATGATTTTGAGGTATTCTTTTACCAAAGCATAGGTTTTCCCTGAGCCAGCCGATGCGTCGTATATAGAGAATGAAGGTCTTTGCATTAGGTAGTTGGTAATTGATTAACAATTTTTGATTTTAGAATTATTTTAATCATTACATCAATTTTAATTATTTGTTAATTGAGAAAAAGTATTTCTTTTTACGAAGATAAATATATAAATTTGAATTCAATTTTAATACTAACTTAAATTACAATATCATGGCATTTGAATTACCACAGTTACCTTACGCATACGATGCGTTAGAACCACATATTGATGCCCGTACGATGGAAATTCATCATACAAAACATCACAACGCTTATACTACCAACTTAAATGCTGCTGTTGCTGGAACAGATTTAGAAGGGAAATCGATTGAAGATATCCTAAAAAATCTAGACATGACCAAGGCAGCTGTAAGAAACAATGGTGGTGGATTTTACAATCACAACTTATTTTGGACTGTAATGTCACCTAATGGTGGCGGATTACCAAAAGGTGATTTGCTAGCAGCAATAGAAAAAGATTTTGGTTCGTTTGACGAATTTAAAGCTGCGTTTGCAAAGGCAGGAGCAACTCAATTTGGTTCAGGTTGGGCTTGGTTATGTGTAAAAGATGGGAAATTAGAAGTCTGCGGAACTCCTAATCAAGATAATACTTTGATGCCAGGTGTTGGTTGTGGCGGAACTCCAATTTTAGGAATGGATGTTTGGGAACATGCTTACTATTTACATTATCAAAATCGTCGTCCAGATTATATTGAAGCTTTTTTCAATGTTATCAATTGGGATGAAGTTACAAGAAGATATAACGAAGCTAAGTAATTTAGATTTTGTGTAAAAAAAAGCCCGTTTCGTTACTGAAACGGGCTTTTTTGTAATATCACTTATTTTAGTTTACTACAATATCATCGATATGCATTGTAGTAGTTAATGCTGGATTAAAACTATAACCTCCAGTATATTCAAATATTATAAATCCATTGCCAGTTAAATTTGAAGGGAAATTGTAAGCTCCACTATTTACAAAAGGCTGTGAAGTGCTTCCAGTTGTTCCAGATGCAATTGTAAAACTACTCGTTATATCATTTGTCAATGTTGCAGCTGTAATTTCACTTCCAGGGCTATAATTAATAGTGGTATAAACTTTTAAAACGCCTCCAACATTGAAACGGTCTTGAGTTTTAAAGGACATTGAATTAGCAGCGGTAAAATCTACAGGAACAATAAAATAAACTTTATTTAAAGGATCTTGAAAAGTTGCAGAAGAACTGAATGCAGACATTTTTAAATATTTATTATTGCTAAAAGATTCGACATACCAATAATCTGCGCCTATAGCTGCATCATTAATATATTTTGGGAATAACCTTTGACCTGTAGTTACAGAACCTGCTGTATAACTCTCAAAATTTTCTGAAAACGCACCACTGTAAACAATAGAATTACCCACTAATGGAGGATAACCATCAAAACGAGGATTTGTAAAATTAATATCGTTTTCGGTACGAACCATAAATTGAAAATCTGAACCAAATTTTGTTAAAACACCTCTAATTTTACCATTTAAAGGTGAAACTGGGTTTCCAGCAAAATTTGCAAATTCTGAAACTCTAACAATTAAAGTATTTCCTAAATTATCTGAAATAATATTATTAGTTGCACCACCAATTTGGTTGTTTACATCAAAATAATTCTTTCCAACATTTGAATCTGCAAATTGTACTCCATCAATTTCTATTAACTTGTGTAAGTTAGCATTGTTTAATAATTGTGGGATGGTTAACTTTTTTACTATAGTGTTTTCATCCACTTTAAAACACGATCTCTTAATCACATTTTGATATTCAATATTAGAAATCCTACCTACCTCTTTAGGTTCTGGAGCACCAACATCATATAAATCTCCAATTTCAAGAGCACTAGAAGCAGAACCATTATAAAAATATCTGCCTTTCATATTAACAAACACTTTTCTTCCTGGTTCAAATTTTGTGTATAAATTGTAATCATCAACTGGAATTGTAAATCCTTTTGTTCCATCTACAGAAACCATTGAAATTGATTTATAAAAATTTCCTCCTTCATCACTTGATGTTACGAATGCTTCAATAATTTCATCATTAGTAGTAGGATATTGTTGAACAACGCTTGTAGCTGCACTTGCAATATCTTGAACCTGCTTGGTCACAACCATATCTATGCATTCTCCAGATAAATCTGGAGTTCCATAGCTATCAGAATTTACACAACTTAAAGTAGTTGCAAATAATGATGCTAACAAAAATAATTTAATGTTTTTCATTTAGTTTTTGTAATTTTTATTATAAATTTTAATGTCATCAACTCTTAAAGAACCATCTAAATCACTATTTGTAGATGATCCTGTAGCTTTAAATGCTATATAAATATCTCCAGAAAAATTAGATAAATCAACATCCCCAGATTGTACATTTAATACACCATCAGGGCTTCCAGATGGTAAATTTGTTGCAAATCCTGCCACATTAGCTGTAACAGGCGTCCAAGTTGCTGCTAAAACATTTACACCATCATAATCATTTGATATAAGAACTTCCAATTTATTACCGCTATTTGTAACAAACTCTGCAGCTGATTTAAACGTTAATATTTCATTTTCAGATTTATCCATATTTATTTTGGGAGTAATCGCCCAAGCAACATTTGTTACATCAACTGTATTGCTTCCAAAAGTTGTAAATTGAATGTATCCATTGTTATCATCATCTTGTTCTTCCCATTGAACAGTACCAACCTCAGTAAAACTTTTCCATCCGTCAAGAACAAGATAAGTATCTTCTTGTAAAAAATTTGGATTAAAAGTTTCTTTATAAACTACAGGATTAAATTCAGGGATTTCAGTTTCGTTTTCGTTACAACTTATAAAATTCAAAGTTATAATTACTAAAGATATTTTAAAATATATATTTTTCATATTCAATTTATTTAGAAATTAACATAAAGATTTACAAAATAAGTTCTTCCATATCCATAGAAATATTTTGAACCAAAAGAGGGTGATCCATAAGCATTATCAGCTTGTGCGTCAGGAAATGTTGCTTTTCTAGATTGTTCAAAACCTCCTGTTTTATATGTTGTGTCTAAAACATTATTAACAGATGCAAAAAAACCAAAAGTTGTATTGTCAATTTTCCAAGATTTTCCGCCTACAATATTTAACAAATTAAAATCATTAAATTTTTCTTGTTTTAATATTGCCTTTACATTTTGGTCAGTTGCTCCAGCAAAACCTAAACCATCACTATCAACAACAAAATTATTTGTTCTAGTAATATTAGATATGTCTATATAAGAATCTGCAAGATAATTGATGTTTGCACCAATCCACCAAAAATGTGGGTCACGATATTCTAAACCAAATGAAGCAGCGCTTTGTGGCATTCCTGGTAATCTATAATTTTTTAAATTTGCATTACCAAAATCAATAACAGGTTGAGTATTTGTTAAAGTTGCCTGTGCATCATCGTTAATTTTTAAATTAGGATTATTGTCATATAGATAATGACCATATGTCGCAGACACTGTAGCTTTAATAGTTGAAGTTAATTGATATTCTGCACCTAATTCAATACCTATATTTTTTTTGTCTATTCCTGATAAAATTTCAGAAATAAATGCATCTTCTTCAGCACCATCAGTATCTTCTCCTACACCTTCTGCATAAAAGAAAGAAATTTCGGTTGCATCCTGTATCTTAGAAGCAAATCCAGTTAATCTAGCTTTTAATTTCGGTGTTCTAACTATGTAAGATGCGTCTAAGCTTATTATTCTTTCACTTTGCAAATCTGGAGTAATATTATTGTTTATACGAGCATTTGCAAATGTATTTCTCATATTTGGAGCTTTTGTCAAATAAACACCATTAAAATCAAGCAAATGCTGTCCAGTAATTTTATACGTTAATCCGCCTTTAAAACCAAAGTTTTCAAAAACTAATTTATCTCCTTTTCCAAAAGAATTGTTTGCATAAATACCATTTCTATACAAACCATCTCTTTGATATTGAGTTCTTGCAAATGATTGAGCTAAATAAAAATCCACTTTTTTATAAGTAAATCTAAATTGAGAAAAAGCATCAAAAATATTAGAATATAAATTATAGTTATAACCATATTCATCACCAACTTGTACTTGTTTGTTGGGGTTATTTAAGTCTGATTGAGCGGCATCACCTTGATAAAAAAGATCAACATCAGAGAAAAATTCTCCGCCTAATAAATCCAACATTTTTTGATAATTGTGAGATTTAAGTTTTCTAAAACTTACAGCCGCATTTAATTTTATATTGTCAGATAAATTTGAAAATAAAATTGAATTTGCAGAAAATTGTCTATCATCAACTCTATCCTCATACAATGCATAAACACTTCTACCAGCATTTGAACTATTCTTGTTTGCTAAGTACATCGCATTCCAATTAATTTGACTATTATTTAAAAAATAGTTTCTAGCATTATTAGCAGAGGGATTTGTTACATTACCATTGATATCTGTAACATATAATTCTGGTTGATTTAAAAAATAACTTGGTAGGTTTTTATAGTATGTAGGATCAGGATTATTACCCCCTTGATAATCTAATCTACTATTTCCTACATAACCTAATTGATAAGCAACATTTGTATTAAGTGTAGTCTTATTACTTATTTTCCAGTAATGACTTAACATATTAATTGGTTCTTCAATATCTTTATCTCTCGAATTTCTCTTTTTACCATCTTGCCAACCCCAATATGAATTATATTTAATTCCCATTAAATCATTTACTTCGTTTGTATTAGGAGAAGATTTTCCTCTACTATTTTGAGCATAAATACTTGTAAAATTCAAACTATGCTTGTCATTAAATCTTTTTTCTACTGATGCAAATACTGAATTTGCACTGTAATCTGTTCCTTCAAAAAATCCTTCTTGTGCCCATCTTCTAGAAGCAGAAACGACAAAAGCCCATCCTTTTGCATTCATCCCAGATGCATGAGTCCCCATTGTTCTCCAACTGTAATTAGTATTTGTACCTGAAAAAGATATTCTGGAACCTGCTCTATAAATTGAAGCTCTAGTATTTATTTCTTGAGTCCCCAAAATACCCCCAAATGTATAATCAGAAGGAGCAGAACCCATCGTAAATTCTTGGTTTCTAGTTGCGTCATTCAATCCTCCCCAATTTCCCCACTGTGGTCTACCATCATAAATTTTATTCATTGCAACACCATTTATCATAGTTGTTGCATTTTCATTATCAAGACCTCTAATTCTAAAACGAGCTTGACCCCAATTGAAAGCTGCTGCTTGCTGGAAAACGTCACGAGTAGCTTGTAACAAACCCGCTGTGTTTTCAGAACCGCTATTGTCATCACCTAAATCATTGTCTGTTATGGTAATTAAGCTTATTTGTTGTTCTTCTGTAATATCTACGTCAAGAACAATAACTCCAACATCGATTATTTTTCCTGCTACTATTTCAATTTGTAATAATTGATCTTTGTAACCTTGACTTCTAACCTGAAGTAATTGATTTCCAACAGGAACTCCTTTAAATACAAATTTTCCAGAACTATCTGTAATTTCAGTTAAATTTGTGTTTTGAATGGATGTAACAACATTTTGTAATGGTTTTTGTGTTTTAGAATCCAAAACTTTTCCAGAAACTCCAGTTCCTGTTTGGGCAAAAACAAATAACACTTGCATTACAAATAATGTACTGATAACAAGTTTTTTCATAAAAAAGATTAAATTAATTTACATTTTTTTTTATTAAGAATTAATTTCTTAATGGTACAAATGTACATCATTTAATAATATTATATACTTTTGGCAGAGAATTTGTAAATAACTTTACTGTAAAATAATATCAATTTATGAGGATTAATAAACTAATAATGTTTTTGATTGCTTTTTTTGCAATCCATATTGCAAATGCGCAAGCAAAGAAATATAAAATTCATACTGTTGCTTTCTATAACTTAGAAAATTTGTTTGATACAATCAACAACCCTAACAATGATGAAGAGTGGTTACCTAGTAGTCCTCAAAACTGGAATTCTAAAAAATACAAGAAAAAGCTTCAAAATATGGCGAGGGTCATTGCCGAAATTGGAACAAATGATCAACAAAAAGAATCACCAACATTTTTGGGTGTTTGTGAAGTTGAAAACAGAGGGGTATTAGAGGATTTAGTAAAAGAGCCTTTACTTATTGATAAACAATACGGAATTGTTCATTTTGATTCTCCCGATAAGAGAGGAATCGATGTTGGACTACTCTACAAAAAGAAAAACTTTACTTTAACAAGTTATACAAATGTTCCTTTATATATATACAAGGATCAGGAAAAAAAATCTAAAAAAGAAGAAAAAGAAGAGTCAACCGATGACGTTATTGCAGATGATCTTTCTTCAAAAAGAGTTTACACCAGAGATCAACTACTGGTAACTGGTTTTCTTGATGGTGAAGAAATTAATATTATCGTAAACCACTGGCCTTCACGTTCTGGAGGTGAAAAGAAAAGTTCTCCATTTAGAGAAGCGGCTGGAGCGTTAAACAGAAAGATTATTGATTCATTGGTGAAAATTAATCCTAATGCTAAAATCATAACAATGGGTGACCTAAATGATGGTTCCTATAATAAAAGTGTAAAAGTTGAATTGGGAGCAAAACTTAAAAAGACAGAACTTAAGTCGGCTGGAGATATATATAATCCATTCGAACAAATGGCAAAAGAAGGTCATGCCACTCTATTTTATAGAGATTCTGGTGATATTTTTGACCAAATAATGGTTAGTGAACGATTGATAAATAGTGATTCTAACACTTTCAAGTACTGGAAAGCGGGAATATATAATAAACCTTATATGATTGAAACAAGCGGACAATATAAAGGATATCCTTTACGTCATTCGGTTAATGAACAAGGATTTAGTGATCACTTTCCTGTTTATGTCTATCTCATCAAAGAAGTTAAATAATTTCAAGGTTGGTTTTGCCAACCTTTTTTATTTTTAGTAACTTCGTCAAAAATACATCTATGTTAGTTCAAAAACCATTTAATCTATCCAAATGGGTAGAAGAAAACAAACATCTTCTTCAACCACCTGTATCCAATAAAAATCTTTATATTGATTCTGGAGATTATATTGTGATGATTGTGGGTGGTCCAAATGCCCGAAAAGATTATCACTACAACGAGACCGAAGAATTGTTCTACCAATTACAAGGAGATATTACAGTATATATTCAGGAAAATGGTAAAAAGAAAGCAATGAATCTTTCCGCAGGAGATATGTTTCTGCTACCAGCCAAAGTCCCACATTCTCCTTCTCGAACAGAAAATTCTATAGGTTTGGTTATCGAAAGAAAAAGAGAAAACTTGGGTCTAAAAGATGGTTTGCTTTGGTTTTGCGACAATTGTAATCATAAATTACACGAAGTTTATTTTGAATTACACAATATTGAAAAAGATTTTCTTCTTCATTTTAAAGAGTTTTACAATTCTGAAGAAAAAAGAACTTGTCAAAAATGTGGGACTATCATGCAAATCAGTCCAAATTTTGTAGATAAAAAGTAATTTTTTTGGAGCTATCCAGCTATCCTCTCTATCTTTTTACCTCAAAAAAACAGGATAAAAAGGAAATAGTTCCTATCTGAGCTAAATGCTAAAAATTCAAAATAAACCACTATTTTTACCAAAATTTTATAAATCACAAATAAAAACATACAAATGTCAACAATTGCTCAACAATTCGGCATGACCGAAGCATTAGAAATTCTAGGTGTAAAACCCATCAACGAAGGAACTTCTACAGGGAATAATCACTTCTCCAATGGTGATATTCTAGAAAGTTATTCGCCAGTAGATGGACAACTTATTGCAAAAGTAAGAACAACAACTGCCGAAGATTACGAAAAAGTTATGCAAACGGCAACCGAAGCATTCAAAATATTTCGTTTAATGCCAGCTCCAAAACGTGGAGAAATAGTACGTCAGTTTGGAGAAAAACTGAGAAAATACAAAGAACCTCTTGGAAAATTGGTTTCCTATGAAATGGGAAAATCGTTGCAAGAAGGTTACGGAGAAGTTCAAGAAATGATTGATATCTGTGACTTTGCAGTTGGCCTTTCTCGTCAATTGCATGGGTTAACAATGCATTCTGAAAGACCTGGTCATAGAATGTACGAGCAATATCATCCACTTGGAATTGTTGGAATTATTTCTGCATTTAATTTTCCAGTAGCTGTATGGTCATGGAATACTGCATTAGCTTGGATTTGTGGTGATGTTTGTGTCTGGAAACCTTCTGAAAAAACACCATTATGTGGAATTGCATGTCAAAACATAATTGCAGAAGTCTTAAAAGAAAATAATCTTCCAGAAGGGATTTCTTGTTTAATTAATGGTGATTATAAAGTTGGTGAACTTATGACTCACGACAAGCGCGTCCCTTTAGTTTCTGCAACTGGTTCCACTCGCATGGGTAAAATTGTAGCACAAGCTTGCGCAGCTCGTTTAGGAAATTCACTATTAGAATTGGGTGGAAACAATGCTATTATTGTAACACCTGATGCAGATATTAAAATGACTGTTATTGGGGCTGTTTTTGGCGCAGTTGGAACGGCTGGCCAACGTTGTACCTCAACACGTCGTTTAATTATTCATGATAGTATTTATGATAAAGTAAAAGATGCCATTGTTGGAGCTTATGGACAACTTAGAATTGGTAATCCATTAGATCAAAATAATCATGTTGGACCACTTATTGATACTCATGCTGTAGAGATGTACAACAGGGCATTAGAAAAAGTTGTTGCAGAAGGTGGAAAAATTTTGGTTGAAGGTGGTGTTCTTTCTGGTGAAGGTTATGAAAGCGGTTGTTATGTAAAACCTGCCATTGTCGAGGCTGATAATTCATTCGAAATCGTCCAGCACGAAACGTTTGCACCAGTACTTTATTTACTTAAATACACAGGTGATGTTCATGATGCAATTGCTATTCAAAATGGTGTTGCACAAGGTCTATCATCTGCAATTATGACTAATAATCTTCGTGAAGCAGAAGCATTCTTATCGGTAGCAGGCTCTGATTGTGGAATTGCCAATGTAAACATTGGAACTTCTGGAGCTGAAATTGGTGGCGCATTTGGCGGAGAAAAAGAAACTGGTGGCGGAAGAGAATCGGGTTCTGATGCATGGAAAGTATATATGCGTAGGCAAACGAATACTATCAATTATACAACTAGTCTACCACTAGCGCAAGGAATTAAATTTGATTTATAAATAAAAAAAACCGACTTAATTGTCGGTTTTTTTATGCAACCTTTTTATACTTTTTGCATCTTGTTATAAATATATTTTATGAAAAAAGCAATACTCTTTTTATGTCTTCCTTTTTTGTTAGCATCAACTTGCGAAAATGATGAGGAAATAGATCAAATTAACTGCACATTAGAAGCAAAAGCAGGATTAAACGTTACGGTAAAAGATTTAAATACCAACCAAATTTTGAATGAAGGTGTAATTGTAAAAGCAACAGATGGAATGTATGTCGAATTATTAGAATCTTTCTTTCCAACACAAACCACTTTTTTTGGTGCATGGGAAAGAACAGGAAATTACACTCTAACGGTTACAAAAGTTGGTTATGAAACCTATGTTTCTGATGTGATAAATATTACTCGAGATGCTTGCCATGTTATACCAAAACAAATTGAAATTAAATTAACGCCTCAATAAGAAAAGATACTACTTTGTCTTTTTTGTATATTGTGTTAAAATTACAATATGTTGTCCTTCAACTCTTCCTTCTATTTGGTCTGCATTATCCCAAACTAATTTGATATTATGAACAGCTGCTCCACGTTTAGCAGTAAAGTTGGCTCCTTTTACATCTAAATCTTTAATTAAAACTACAGAATCTCCGTCTTTTAGTATATTTCCGTTAGAATCTTTATGAACAATTTTACCCTCTTCATCTTCCCCTTCACCTGTTGCTGCAGCCCAAACCAATGTTTCATCATCAAGATACATCATATCTAATAAATCTTGCGGCCAACCTTCATCTCTTAATCTATTCAACATTCTCCATGCAACAACTTGAACGGGTTTGTTTTCGTTCCACATGCTATCAGATAAACAACGCCAATGATTGGGATCAGTAGTTGTTATATTTTCTATTTGATTTTTACATGTAGAACAAACTAAGACAGAATTGTCAACCGACATAGCTTCTTCTTTGGTTAAATAAATCTTTAAATCATCAGAGCTACCACACAACTCACATTTTGAACCACTTCTTTCGTGTAATTTTTTATCTATACTCATTATATTTTGTTTAAAAAGAAAATCACGAATTAAATTTTGAGCTTAATTCGTGATTTTTAAATTGTGTTATTTGATTTTATAAATTAAATGAAACTCCAATGTTTGCTATAAAAAACCCCTTATCATCAGAATCATATTGAGCTAACTGAGTTCCAAGTTCGGTGTAAACACCAAATCCATCTGAAAAGAAATATCTAACCCCTAGATGTCCACCAAAGTCATGTAAACCAAGGCTTAATCCTGGATAAACATCAAGTTTGTCATCAATCTTTAATACATTTCCAATATTTGCATTAAATCTTGCTCTAACATCAATCTTATCTTCAAAATCAACATCAGATGCTTTAACACCATCCGAAAAACCCATTAAATATGAAGTGGCAACACCCACAGACATATTTTCACCAACTCCATAATCAGCTGTTAAATGAATTCCCGTTGCTTTTTCAGGTAAATGAGCACCAACTTGAACTTTAAAATCTCCTTTCCCTTTGAATGCTTGAGCATTAACAAAACTCACTGATAGGACAACCAATAAAGTAATAATTTTTTTCATATCTATTTCGTTTTAAAAATTTGTCAAATATAATAAGTTCTTTTTAATTTCTACCTTTTTCATCGGGATACAATAAATTTAATGGGCTGCTCTGCCAATATTCTTTGGAGTCAATATTCATAATAGTTAATGGTCCAGTAAAAGCTGCTCCAGTGTCAATATTCCAAACTGTTGCATAATGTAATGGAATCGTTTGATTGAGTTTTGTAACAGGCGTATGACCAATATATATTTCTTTATAATGGGTAAATCGTTTGGGATAGTATGAACTTGAAGTCTCTATTTTCTTGTCAAGGCATATAGCTGTTTCCCATAATGTTCTATCCCAATATAACAACTTAGGGAAATATTCAAAAGTAACGCCGTTCAAATTTGTAAATCCTGCATGAACAAATAACCTATTTTGTTCATCAATAAAATAATTTTGCAAGGATTTTAGAAAATCAACATGTCTTTTTTTGTTTTCAACAGAAACATTTTTGTAGGCGTTTACAGTTGACTCACCTCCATGTTGAAACCACAACTTTTCATTAAAATTGGCATCGGTATTCTCAAGCCAATCCAGCAATAATTGGTCATGGTTTCCTCTTATAAAAATACATTGTTGTTTTTCTCTAAGCGCAATCAAGTAATCGAGCACTTGAGGTGACTGACTCCAACCATCAACATAATCGCCTAAAAAAATTAATTTATCATTATTGTTCACATTCGCCTTTAACAATACTTCTTTTAAGGCCAGTAAACCACCATGAATATCACCAATCACAAAAATTCTTTGTTGCATAATAACTTGTTGTTAAAATTATCTTCTTCAAATGGTATTTGATAATATAAAAATCAATTTCACAATGCAAATTTATACTATCTAATGGTTTATAAAAGTAAGAAAATTATTATTTATACGAATTTTGCTAACATTTTTTTTCAGTTTATATTATTTTTTTTCGATTCAAACTGATTTTTTTCAAAAAAACTTGGATAAATAAAAAAAACAGGAAGGAAAGCTCAATTTTATATAAATTGAAAACAAAATAATTCGAAAAAAAAAAGATTTTTATATTTAGCTTTCATTTATATAAACAAACATAAATAATTGATTTAAAATTAATTAAAAGAATAATAAAATAGATTATATGAAAAGTAATTAACAAATATTGTTGAAAATTAAATTTGCATTTTAAACAAGACATTAAAAAATAATAATTTCAAACATTTATGTATTTATGTATATAAATAATTTTTCAACAAGATGATTTAAGTGTTAATAAATAAATTTTGATGGTATTTTGTCGTTAAAAATTACAATTTGTCGATGTTTTGGATTTTAAAAATGATGTTTATGTTATCAAATCGCATAATTTTACGTCCACAATCAAACCAAAAAAGATTTACGAATATCAATTTAAAGTTTTTATTATGGAAAATTCTTTTACGAAAATTAGCAAAAAAAGCTTTCTAATAGCAGTTGCTATTTTAAGTACGTCATTAGGCTTTTCACAGTTAGCTGTTCCTTTCAAAATTAGACATCAAGGTTATGTTAAAGGTGATATGACAATGATTGCCAATAACATAGTTAATAGAGTTGATTATAATAATGATTCAAATTCTCCGCATGATAGTAGAGCATATCAAGGAGAACTAAATGATGAATTTATGATGCTATACACCGATATAGATAACGACAAATCTACCTATTCATCAAGTAGTGCTGATTTGTATTTAAACAATCCTCTAAACAAGAAAATTGTTTATGCTGGTTTGTATTGGTCAGCTACTTATTTATACAACAGCGGTATTAGTAAAAAAGAAAATAAATTTAAAGCTGTAGATCCTAAAAGAGAATCTTTTGATGAAATAAAAATCAAATTACCAAATCAAACAACCTATACACCAGTAAAAGGAGAATTACTATTTGACGGTATTAAAGACCCAAAATTTAAAGAAAGTGCTCCTTATGCAATGTATGCTGATGTTACTGATATGGTAAAAAAATTAAAAGATCCAACTGGAACTTACACAATCGCAAATGTGAAAGCAACACAAGGTAAATTAAGCGGTGGTGTTTCTGGAGGTTGGAGTATCTTCTTTGTTTATGAAGATGAAGAAATGACAGGTAAATTTATTACAACTTATGATGGCTTTGCTGGTGTAACAGATAAACCAACAGAAATAAATATTACAGGTTTTCAAACATTACCAACGGGAGAAGTAAAAGCCAAAATTGCATGTGCAGCATTAGAAGGAGACTTGAATTTAAAAGGAGATCAATTACAATTCAAAGCAGCAGAGAATAATGAATTTACACAATTACAAAATAACTTGAGAGATAGAGCAAATATCTTTAATAGTTCGATCTCTATAGAAGACAAATTTTTCGATACTAGAAAACCTGCAAGTAAAAACACTTTGGGTTATGACTCATTTATAATGAATCTAGAAAATTTTAATAATTCTGTTTTAGGAAATAATACTACCGATGCAACAGTAAAATTAAAAACAACTGGAGATAGATATTTTGTATTCTTTAATGCATTTGATGTTGAAGTAGTAAAACCTAATGAATTACCAAAAGCAAATGAAGAATTAATTACTTCTAATGAAAAAATTGAACCAAAAGCTACACTACCAGCAATAAAAGTTGAAGAAACAAAAGTAGCTAGTATAGAAAAACCAACAACAAAAGAAATTGCACAAGTAGAAAAAAACAGAGTCACAGAAAGTACTTCAAAAAACGTACAACCTGCTTTACCTAAAAAAGAAATAGCTGCTGTTGACAATAAACCAAAAGAAGAAAAGAAAACTGTTGAGATTAAAGAACCTGTTATAGAAAACAAAACCGAAACAGTAATTGCTAAGAAAGAAGAGCCTATCAAAATAGAAAAAGAAGAAATAGCAAGTGTTGAAAAAACGCCAA
>CAZLEU010000025.1:0-29241 GCA_964558625.1 uncultured Flavobacterium sp. | reverse complement strand
CCAATATCTCCGATTTTACATTAGGTGTCCAACCTGGATAGCTTCCACCGAATTCTACTTCGCAACCAAACAATTCATACGCCGAGCGTAAAGCATTTGCCAAATCAAACTTGGAGCTTTCAACAGAAGAACGCGTTAAATTTTGAATCGAAATTTCGCCGTCTTTTACCACTACTCTAGCGATATTATTTGACGTTTCAACTAAATCTTCCATATCGGCACTCATTCTATAAACACCGTTATGAGCTGCATAAATACCACGAAGCAAACCTTCTTGAACGCCTAATTCCATTACTTTTGCAGGCAAATCAGACTTTACAATTTCGATAGTAAGATTGGGTTCTGTTGTTTTGAATTCGGTTTTGATATCGGTAATCACTTCTTGCATATCAAACACAAACGCTTCGTCGTACATAGACGCAATAATCACTTTTGCAACACTTTCACGCGGAATTGCATTGCGCAAACTTCCACCCGAAATTTCGGCAATTTGAAGACCAAAATTCTCAAATCCGTCAAACAATAGACGGTTCATAATCTTATTTGCGTTTCCCAACCCTTTGTGGATATCCATTCCCGAATGACCGCCATTTAAACCTTTTACAGTAATCGTATAACCAACAGAAGCTTCTGGTGTTTCTTCTTCATGGTAAGTCCTTGTAGCAGTAACATCTACTCCACCAGCACAACCTATGTCGATTTCGTCGTCTTCTTCTGTATCTAAATTTAAAAGAATTTCGCCTTTTAAAATACCTCCTTTTAGGTTTAAAGCACCTGTCATTCCTGTTTCTTCATCAATAGTAAAAAGTGCGTCAATAGAAGGGTGTGGAATATCTTTGCTTTCCAAAATTGCCATGATAGCAGCAACTCCAAGTCCATTGTCGGCACCAAGTGTTGTTCCGCGAGCTTTTACCCAGTCGCCATCAACATACATATCGATACCTTGTGTCAAAAAATCGAAATTGGTATCGTTATTTTTTTGGTGTACCATATCCAAATGCCCTTGTAAGACAATGGGCTTACGGTTTTCCATACCTGATGTTGCAGGTTTGCGGATGATTACATTTCGTATTTCATCCTCAAACGTTTCTAATCCTAAACTGTTTCCGAAGTTTTTCATAAACTCAATTACACGTTCTTCTTTTTTAGACGGGCGAGGAACAGCATTTAAATCGGCAAATTTATTCCAGAGTACTTTTGGCTCCAGGTTTCTGATTTCTTGACTCATATTTTACTTTTTTACGACAGATTACAAGGATTACTAAAGTTCTTTTTGCAATAAAACGATGAAACCTGACGTTTAGTTATTTTTTTAATTATACGCAAAGTTACAAAGTTTAATTACTAAATAGATAATTATTATATTTGAATTTAATTAATTACTCAATGAAAAGTTTCATTTTAAAATTAGTGTTGTTAATTGGTTTTTCTGGTTTGTCTCAAAACATTAATAAAGCATTAGATTCTGTTTTTACAAAACACAAACTAATGGGGTTGACTGTTCATACTTTTACTAAAAATGAACAAAAATCATATAATTTTGGATTCCTAAACACTCTTGAAAGCAAAAAAATTAATAATGATACCAAGTTTAGAATTGCTTCAATATCAAAAACTTTTACTGCACTTGGGTTGTTGAAATTATATGACAAAAAATTATTCAAACTTGACGATGATATATCTATTTATCTTGGATTCAAAGTTCAAAATCCGAATTTCCCAAAACATAAAATCACATTTCGGATGCTCCTAAATCACACCTCAAGTTTACAAGACGGAACTGGTTATGATTCTTTTTTGGCAGCAACTTTTAATGAAAAAAAAATTCCAAATATAAGTTCAATCATTCAACCTAATGGGTTTTATTATACTTCAGACATTTGGTTAAATCGACAACCTGGTACATTCTTTACATATTGCAATCTAAATTACGGCATCATTGGAACTTTAATTGAGAAAATAAGCGGTCAACGGTTTGATATTTACATGAAAAATGAAATTTTATATCCTTTAGGAATTTCTGGCAATTATAATCTGAATGAAATTGATAGTAATAACTTAGCTACACTATATAGAGGTGAAAATCAAAACTGGAAACCACAAAAAGATGACTATACAATCAATAAGCCTAATCCCATAGATTTAACTAACTATACAATAGGTAACAATGCTCTTTTTTTAGGCCCACAAGGAGGTTTGAGAATTAGTGCCAATGACCTTGTAAAACTATTGAAATATATTAAAAGTGAAGGCAACTTGGTGGCAAATCTAATTTCAAAAAGAACATTAAAAACAATGATCAAAAGTGAATGGCAATTCAAAGGAAATAATGGAGACACATACAATGGTTTTTTTAAAAAATATAGTTTGGGGCTTCATAAAACGAACATGAATAGCAGTGATATCGTGAATAATCCAACAACATTTGCTGATTTTATTGGACATGCTGGCGATGCATATGGATTGATAAGCGATGCGTACTTTTCTAAAAAACTAAACTTCGGGTTTGTAATTATTACAAATGGTAGTCTAAATGAATTTGTAAAAGGAAAAAATAGTTCATTTTATGAATTTGAGGAAGAAATTTTCAAAATCATTTGCGAAGATTATATCAAAAATCAATACCATAAAAATTGAGATAGTGAATTCTAAACGTAAATATATTCTTCCATTATTTCTAATCATTCAGATTATTTTTCTAAAGATAATTTCTTTTTCCCCAGAAATTGTTGAACGATTTTACAGTAATGGTTTGTATGTTTTTATTTCCAAAAATTTAAGAACTTTATTTGGAGAAATTCCGTTTTCGGTTGGTGATGTTATTTATGGAATTTTGATTGTCATTTTAGTATTCAAAATATGGAAAACTAGAAAATTTTGGCGATTAGATTGGAAAAAAAATCTTTTAAAAATCACAAGTACTCTTTCGATAGTTTACTTTTTATTTCATTTGCTTTGGGCACTAAACTATTATCGTGTACCACTGTTTGAAAAAATGAAAATTGAACGTGATTATACCGAAGAAGATTTACACGATTTCACCACTAAATTGATTGCTAAAACAAATGAAATTCAATTTCAAATTACGAAAGATAAAAACCTAAAGGTTACCAATCCGTATTCGCAAGATGTGATTTATAAAATGACTGAAAATGGTTATTCCAACTTAGCAAAACAATATCCTTTTTTTGAATATGAAATTCCGAGTCGAAAAAAATCGTTGTTTAGTTTACCGCTAACCTATATGGGATTTGGAGGATATTTGAATCCGTTTACGAATGAAGCACAAGTAAATGCTAAAATTCCGATGTATGGTTTTCCGAATGTGATTTGTCACGAAATGGCGCATCAAATAGGTTTTGGAAGCGAAAGTGAATGCAATTTTATTGGCTTTTTGGCCTGTATAAAAAATGATGATTTGTATTTTCAGTATTCAGCTTATACAGCGGCTTTACGTTATTGTTTGAGAAATATCAATGCTTTGAACGAAACCAAAACTGAAGCATTTTTAAAGAAATTAAATCCTGGAATTCTAGAAAACTTTAAAGAAAGTGACACTTTTTGGAAACAATACGACACTATAATCGACAAAGGTTTTCATGCGTTTTATGATCAATTTCTAAAACTAAATCAACAAAAAGACGGTATAGAAAGTTATAGTAAATATGTGAATTTGTTGGTTGGTTATTATAAAGAAAAGAATCTGTAACCATTCTTTTTGAAGACAAATCATACAGATTGAATAAATTTACATTGATTTATAACCTTAACCTGAAAATCTATATTCTTAAATCTATACCTCATCACTAGTAAACGTTACAAAACTTTTCTTTTTATAAGGTCTAACTATTAATCGTCCTTCACGGTCAAAACGAATGTAATTGTATACCCAATTTAGGAAAACAACAGCTCTGTTTTTGAAACCTATTAGTGAAAACAAATGCACAAACATCCAAACAAACCATGCAAAAACGCCATTGAAATGATAATGAGGTAAATCGACAACGGCAAGGTTTCTCCCAATTGTTGCCATTGATCCTTTGTCATTATATTCAAAAGGTTTTAACGGTTTTTTATTTAGTAATTTGATTAAATTTTCACCAAGTAATGTTCCTTGTTGCATAGCAGGTTGTGCCATCATGGGATGACCTTGTGGATAAGTCTCGCTTTCCATTGAAGCAATATCGCCTATGGCAAAAATGTTGTTATAACCAACTACTTGATTGTATTGGTTTACACGAATTCTCTCAACTCTTTCCACCAATGATTTGGCATCTAATCCGTGTATTGCGGCACCTTGTACACCAGCTGTCCAAATAACAGTAGCCGTTTCAAAACTCAAATCAGAATTGGTGGTGATGGTACGTCCGTCGTAATTGGTTACTCGAACATTCTTCCAGATTTTGACACCAAGATTTAAAAGGAATTTTTCGGCAGCCGCAGATGATTTCTCAGACATGGTGTTAAGCACTCTATCACCGCTTTGTATCAAATTGATTTCCATCTTGTTGATATCCAAATCGGGATAATCTTTTTGGAGAATAGCCTTTTTCATTTCGGCTAATGCACCAGCTAGTTCAACTCCTGTTGGCCCTGCTCCTACTAATACAAAATTGATTAAGGCATTTCTATCTGCTTCATCTTTTGTAAGAACAGCTTGTTCAAAATTTTCGAGAATCAAACTGCGAATGTTTAATGATTGCGGAATGGTTTTCATTGACATCACGTTCCGTTCGATTTCCTTATTACCAAAATAATTCGTTTTGGAACCCGTTGCAATAACAAGATAATCGTAATGCAAATCACCAATCTCGGCCATTACTTTTTGGTTTACAGTATCAATTTCTTTTACAGAGGTAAGTCTAAAATAGAAATCGGAAGTATTTTGGAATATTTTACGAATAGGATATGCAATCGAACCTGCTTCGAGACCACCTGTAGCAACTTGGTACAAAAGTGGTTGAAAATTATGATAGTTATGCTTATCTAAAAGTACAACTTGTACGTTTTGGTTTCTTAGTTTTTTGGCAAGAGCTATACCTGCAAATCCGCCACCTATGATGACAATTCTGGGATTTGACGATTGTGGAATATTCATGTATCTACTTTGTTTGTGGCAAATTTACAAAGATTTTTGAGCACTAAGACATTAAGAAGGCACAATGTTTTCAAAGATGCTTTTCTCACAAAGTCATGATCGCAAAGAATACCTTTTTAACACAAAAAGTACAAGGATTGGTTACTATAAATTGAACTTATAACTTGCTCCAAGCATAAACTGAAATGATTGCACAGGGTAGTTTAACCATTTTTGATAACCTTGATTGGCGATATTGTTAAGTTTAAGAAAAGCAGTTAGACGATTAGTATATTTAAAACCCAAATGCGCATTGGCATCGAAATAGCTTTTTAATGTCACAACAGTTGTAGTCGACAAATTTTCTTTTTCTATTGCATCTTTTCTGTCACCTACAAAAAATAGGTTGGCACCAGCATACCATTTTGGTGTAATGGTAACATCAAGATTGGCTCCCAATCTTATGTTGGGTAAATTCCATGCTTCTTCTTGATTATTCATACTGTATTTGCTGAAAGTTCCATTGACACCCATCGAAAAATTCTTGGTGAAATCTGCTTTTAATTCGCCGAAGAAATTAATCGTTTTCATGTCATCATAAATCACATCAAACGAGTTTCCATATTGATATTTTTGATTTTCTTCATTATACGTTTCATCAAAATAATTACTTATAAATAAGGCTTTATTTTTTTCGCTTATAACCGAACCTCGAATATTATAGCTCAAATTATTTGAAACTTTTCCTTTTAAACCTCCAAAAACGTCAAATTGTCTATCTGTTGGTGTAATGAGTAATGTTGGAGAAACAAATTGGTTTTCGGCAACAAAATCACGATAGGTATTTTGCTGTAACGTTCCTTCGGCTCCTGCATAAAAAATCATAATGTTTTCGACCAAAGCGATAGAAGCATTAATTTGAGGATAAACAAAAAATTTGTTTTTCTTATTCTCAATATCAATTCCATAAAAAGCAGCAGCACCTAAATTAAAGGACCACTCATTTCGGCTCATAGCAATACTTGGATGAATCCCTAGATTAGTATAACCATAATTTATTGAAGAGGTGTTGGTGTAGTCTTTTTTAAAACTTCCTCCAAGGTAATCGACTATTAATTTGGTTTTGATTGTGGTACCAGCCGCATCAAACTCGAATGTTGGTTTTACCAAAAATCTGTTTTCAGATGACTTTAATTTGTCTGAAAAGTGATTGAATTTTACACTCACATCATTAAACATACTATTATTGAAATTGATGTTTCCACCAGCAGAGATAGTACTAAATGAATTAACTTCGTTGATGGTATTCACTACTTTATTTTTTTCTTCTTCGGTATATAAATTTCCAAAATCAGATGGCAAACCATACCAAAAATTGCTTTTTAATTCGTATCCCAAATCGGCTGTCCAAGAATATGCTTGCATTTTACTTCCGTAAGTCAAGTCAAAAGCTGTTGTACTAAACCTATCGTCTAAAACTAAATCTTTGATGCCTCCTTGAGAAGAGAAATGTTTGAACATTCCTCCAAAATAATCGGTGTCTCCAATGTTTTTGGTTATATACAATTCTCCTAAAGCATTTATGTAGTTACCAAGACCAAGTGTTGCATAACTGTTAAATAATTCTTCTTGTGCTTCTTTGTCTACACCTGCCGCTTTACCTTTGGCTGGTGCAAAAGTTGAAGCAACTGGAAAAGAGAAAATAGAATATTTAATTTCTTCTTTCTTGCTGGTTTCCTCGTCGTTCAAACTAGGTGTTTCTTTTACTTTAAAAGCATCCGAAATTGTTGGTGTATAAGGCTTTACGACATTTACAACTTCTGTTCCAATGTTTTCGTCTTTCTTTTGAGAGAAAGCAAATTGTGTTGTAAGAAATAATAAACTAAATGCTATATATTGAATTTTGAATTTCATTTTTTCTACTTTTTACTATGAATTAATTACCAATTGAGGAGTTTGTCTTAGATTCTAACGCTTTAATTGTATCCAATTCTTTTTTAGCTTCTTCTACAACATCGGCATAGTTGGAGAAGTTTTTAATAACACTTTCCAAAATATACGTTGCTTGGAAGCTATCTTTTAATGCAAAGAAGTTTTTAGCCATTACTATTAAGCCTTTAGCTCCAAAGTATTTATATCCTGAATATTCTTTAGCAATTTTTTGGACAACTTTATTAGATTCCTCAAATTTCGAATCTTTATTTTTAAAGTAAGCATCATAATACAAAGCCTCGGCTGCCAATTCACCTTTGGCTATCATTTGTAGTTTTGCATATGCGGCTCTTGCCTTTACTTCATCATTCGATTTTATTGCAGAACGAGCCACAATAATTTGTGCATCCGATTTTACTTTATCGTCAATTTTTGGATTTACTAAAACTTTTTCTGCATAAATTACTGCATTTGGATAATCTTTGCTTTCATAAAACGTTTTCATCAAATTAGATTGTGCAAAAGTTACATTTTGAGGAAAATCGGCTTCAGTTTCTAATCGTTTTAAAACCCCAATTGCTTTGGCAGCATCTTCTTTTTTTAGGTAAATCTCACATAATCTTGCTAACGCTTGTTCTGTAAATTCATTTCGTGGTTTAGAAATCACGTATTCATAATTCTGAATTGAATTGTTTGCCAAATCATCTGCGTAATACGATTGCGCTAGATAGAAATTAGCTTTCAAGGCATGATTCCCATTTGGAAATTTTGCAATGTAATTACTTAACGATGAAATAGCTTGCTTAACGTTATTTTGCAAATATTGTTTTTCTGCACCTTCATAAGTGTCATTATCCAATTCTGAATCAGAAACTTGAATATATCCCAATGTTTTTACCCAATCGCCATACTCATTAACTTTACCATTATCTACATATATTAATCTTGCCGTTGCTACAGCTTCTAAAGACTCGGGAGAATTGGGAAACTCTGCTGCTATTTTTTTAAATTTTGCAATTGCCAAATCATCTTTTTCTGCATTGTAGTATATCAAACCTTGACGTAACATTGCTTTTGAAGTGTATGATCCTTTTTTGAATTCTGTAATTAACTGATCATATGTTTTTATTGCCAAGTCTGTTTTATTTTCGGTCACATAGGTATTTCCCAATTCAAACAATGCATCATCCCGATATTGTGATTTTGGATAATTTTGTAAAAAGGCATTGAAATCTTGAATTTTTTTCTCATTCTTTGCTACAAATCCATAGCTAATTGCTTTTTGAAAAGCGGCATAATCGGCATCTATACCTTTCATTTCCATCGATTTGTTGTAGGCTTCCATAGCAGGCCAGTATTTTGCACTTACAAATCGGCTATCACCTAATCGCAAGTAGGCATCATTTAGGCGAATTTTATCTTCTTTACCATTTTCTACATACGCTTGAAATGAATTTCCTGCTTGTTCATACTCTTTTAATTTGAAATAGGCATATCCAATATTGTAATTAATGTTTTTATACTCCGTTGTTGCCTTAGCTTCTGGATAACCTGCAAATTGTTTGAAACTTAGCAAAGCATCATTAAAATTATCCAAACCATATTCTGTTTCTGCTTTCCAAAAAGTTGCTCTTGCAGTAAATCTGGCATCGCTTTGTTCTGCAATGGATTTTTTGAACATCGCTAATGCTTGTTGATAATCACCATCTGTATACAGTTCAATACCACGATAAAAAGTCACTTTTTGATAGGCCAGTTTGTTTCCAAAAGATTTATTTTTTTCCAACAAACTCAAAGCTTCTTTATAATTTTTAGAAGTTATGTAGGAATTGATCAATAGTGTTTGAAGTTCTGTTTTGTTCGGTGAATTTGGGTATTTTGTCATAAAAGAGTTCAAAACATCAGGTACACTTTGATAAGAATTTCCAATTTCGTAGCTCAATTTAGCATAATTCAAATAAGCATCCTCTTGAATTTTTAAATCAAATTCCATTTCAGAGGCATTTTTGAAAGCATTTAAAGCTTCTTGTTTCTTATCTATTTTCATGTAGCTTTCACCCAAGTGATAATATGCATTTTGTGCAACTGCATCTTTTCCTCCAATAATTTTATTGAATTGTGCTATTGCGCTGTTATAATCGCCTTGTTTATAATAAGCATATCCTATCTGATAATAATCTGTATTACTCCATTTGCCTTTATTACCTCTATATTCTCTTAGAAACGGAATTGCCTTATCATATTGTTTTAAATTGAAATAACTTTCTCCAATAATTTTGTTTAACTCTGATTTTTCTGATGCAGTAGATTTGGCCATAGCAAGTTGTCCTAAATCGATTGCTTTTTGAAAATTGCCCGATTTAAAACTCATATCTGCCTGAAAATAGGACAGTTTTTCTTTGTACTTTTCTTCTGTGGCAACTTCATTAAAAAATTCGTTGGCTTTTTTATAATCATCTCCTTCATAAGCCATAAAACCTAAGTAATATTTGGCTTGTGAACCATATTTTTTAGATTTCAAAACTTTATTAAAATAAGGTGTTGCTTCCTTTTTTTTGTTGGCAGAAAAATAACAATAACCACGTTGAAAATTATATTTTTCGAGCTCTTCATAGCTCAAGGAATTAACATCAACTCGCTCAGACCAAGCCAATGATTGAGGGTAATTTCCCTGTTCAAAATAAAATTGTGAAACTTCTGTATAAGCCTGATTTTGTTTAGGACTAGTTGGATATTCTGCTATAAATCGCTCCATCATTTGATCAGCATTTGCTTGCCCCAAATGAATAGCACAATTAGCACTATAATAGGCGCAATCAGCCTGAATATCAGTGTTACTAACATTTGATTTTACTTTGTCAAAAATAATTTGCGCCGATTGATATTGATTGTCTTTATACAGATTTATGGCTCTTTGATAATCTTCTAAATCATTAGAATAGATAGCCGATTTTTGTGAAAAACTGATGCTACTTGTTATAAAAATCAAGAGAAATAGTAGTCTTTTTATTTGTATCATTGCCTTACTTATTTACTGTCAAATGTATCGATTTCTATAGTCTATAACGGAATAAGGTTAGTATTTATTATAAACATTCTTTTTAACAATCATTTGGATGCTGAAGTTGGAACATTGAAGATGAAAGATTGAAGAATGATTTATGTTCGCTGTAGATGTTGTATTTTTTATTAAAACAGTAAAATAATTTTGAATACCAGCGTTATCTTATTACTTTTACAACATTAAATAAACAAATTATGTCAGAAACTGTTTTATCATTAAAAAATGCTACTATTTATCAAGAAAACAACCCCATTTTATCGGATATAAGTCTTGATGTTAAACATGGTGATTTTATTTATATTATTGGAAAAACAGGTTCTGGAAAAAGTAGTTTGATGAAAACTTTTTATGCCGATTTGCCTTTAACAGAAGGAGAAGGTAAAATTGTTGATTATAATTTGGTCGGCTTAAAAGAAAATGACATTCCTTATTTGAGACGCAAAATAGGAATTGTTTTTCAAGACTTTCAACTATTACCCGACAGAAGTGTAAAAGAAAACATGCTGTTTGTATTAAAGGCAACTGGATGGAAAGATAAAACCGAAATGGATGAGAAAATTGATACCGTTTTGGAAAAAGTTGATTTGAAATCAATTGCTTCAAAAATGCCTCATCAACTTTCTGGTGGAGAGCAGCAAAGAGTAGCTATCGCAAGAGCTTTATTAAATGACCCAGAGCTTATTTTGGCAGATGAACCAACTGGGAATCTTGATCCACAAACAAGTGTTGAAGTAATGGAAGTATTACGAAAAATAAATGCAAATGGCAAAACGGTTATCATGGCAACACACGATTATGCGTTGTTAATGAAGTTCCCTTCCAAAACGTTAAAATGTGAAAACGGACAACTTTTTGAAGTAGTTCAAAGAACGGTTTAACACACCAAAACGAATTGCAAAAAAAAACAATAGTCATATCAGGTATCAATATGAAAGAAGGTGGAATTTTCACCATTCTTGATAATTGCTTGGAACAGATTAGTTTATATAATGCAACGCAAGAATACCAAATCATTGCTCTAGTTGGAGATAAATCGAGATTTAATTATCCTAATATAGATTTTCTAGAATACCCAAAATCAAAAAAAAGTTGGTTCTTGCGATTATACTATGAGTATTATCATTTTAAAAATCTTTCAAAAAAAATCAACCCCGACATTTGGCTATCCTTACATGATATCTCACCTACTGTCTTATGTAAAAAAAGGTTTGTCTACTGCCACCACCCTACACTATTTTACAAACCAACACTAAAAGACTGGATATTCAACCCAAAAATTGGCATTTTTTCATTACTTTACAAATACTTACAAAGCATAAATATAAACAAAAACAAAGCGGTATTTGTACAACAAAACTGGATTAAGCAAGAGTTTGAAAAAATGTACAAAATCGGAAATGTTGTGGTTACAAAACCAGAGTTCGTACAAAACACTGTTGCACAAAAAATAGCATTAGATAATTCAAAAGTTCATTTTTTTTATCCAAGTCTGGCTAGAAGTTTTAAAAATTTTGAAATTATTTTTGAGGCAATTAATTTATTGGAAAAAAATGTCTCTGACAAAATCGTAATACATTTGACTTTAGACAAAAAAAACAGAAACAACTATACTAATTATTTAGTAAAAAAATATAAGGACACAAAGTGTATCAATTACATTGGAATACTTTCAAAGGAAGAGATGGTTCACTATTATAATTCAATAGATTGCCTAGTATTCCCATCTAAACTAGAAACTTGGGGATTGCCTATTTCTGAAGCAAAAAGTTTTATGAAACCTATGTTATTATCGAATCTAAGTTATGCCAAAGAAACCGTTGGGAATTATGATAAAGTTTCATTTTTTGATGTTAACAATCCAAATGAATTGGCAGACTTACTAACAAAATTCGTAAACAAAACTATTCTTTATCAAGGAAATAAATATAAATTTGATACAAAAAATCAATTACATACTTGGTTTGAACTTTTTGAATATCTGCTAAACGATGAATGAAATACTGTTTTCTGTTGTGATTCCGTTGTACAATAAAGAACACTTTATTGTCAAAACTGTGAATAGTGTTCTTAACCAAACCTATGCGAATTTTGAGATTATTATTGTTGAAGATTGTTCAACTGATAATAGCAAAAAAGTTGCTTTTTCTATAATTTCTGATAAAATTAGAATTATCGAACACGATGTCAACAAAGGTCTTTCGGCTGCGAGAAATACTGGAATTATTGCTGCAAAATCTGATTATATTGCTTTTTTGGATGCAGATGATTTATGGAAAGAAACTTACTTAGAAAAAATAAATTCCTTAATAATTAGTTTTCCTAATGCTGGTTTATATGCAACTAACTTTATTGAGCAATTCCCAAATAATGTTGCTATCAAACCTGTTTCCAAGCTTAAAAAAAAGAATATCCCAGATGGAATAATTGATGATTTTTTTGAAAGTAGCTTGTATCATAATATTTACTTTCCTTCTAGTTTATGTGTTAAGAAAGACGTTTTCGAAAAAGTAGGGTATTATGACACTGAAATAAAATATGGTGAAGATGTTGATTTTAATATTAGATCCAATACACAATTCAAACTAGCCTATTCTGCAGAAGAGTTGTCTTTGAATATAATGTTCTCCGACAATAAAATAACGCACAGTTCGCTTAAAAACAAACCAATAACAAATTTTAATAAGTATGAACCATTGGCAAAAAACAACAAGAGTTTAAAAAAATACCTTGATATAAACAGGTATATGATGGCCAATAATTATAAAAAACAGAATCTTTTTGAGGAGTATAAAATTTTAAAATCTGAAATAGATACAAATCCAGAGATTTCGGGTCTAAATTCTAAACAATATTTTTTATTAAATTTACCAGCATCGCTATTGAGATTATTAGGCAAAATAAAAAGGTTCCTATTATACAAAGGTATTTATATTAACAGCTATGAATAATTTCAATTGTTGTTAAACATATGATCTAACCACTGAGAACCAATAATTTCTATTGAAAATTTTTCAATACTCCTAACGGCATTTTGTTTGCAAGTTTGGTACAAGTTAGTATCGGTCATCATAAGGTTCATTGCTTCAACTAGTCTTTCAAATTGCTGGTCTTCAACCAATATTCCGTTATAATGATTTATAATAATCTCTCTTGGTCCCGAAAAACAATCAAAAGAAACCACAGGAGTTTCACAAGCTAAAGATTCAACAATTGCATTTGATAATCCTTCGTTTTTACTACATAAAACGGTGAAAATTGCATTTTTGTAATATGGAAATGGATTTTGCACTATCCCTTTAAATGAAACTAGATGTGATATATTCAAAGCCTTAGTAAGTTGAATGTAATTATCTTTTAAATGACCATCTCCCAAAAAAAGTAATTTAATGTTTTTTTGAGGTAAAATGGATTTTGAATAGGTTGTTATCAATTTATCAAATTGCTTAATATCCGAGTTCATACTGCCTACAGCTAGAATATAGTTATTCTCACTATTAAAATCATTTTTCATAATATTTATAGCAGAAAAATCAAATGGTTGAAACATGTTTCTCACCTGATTTGCATACCCTTTTTTAATGATTGCTTTTTCAATAGCATCAGAAACAGTTGTGATTTTACGATTTTTGTATATTATTTTAGATAGAAAGTTGCTTTTTGGAAAATAAAATGACAGTACACCGCTCAAGACATAATAATAGGTGTTTTTAGGATAAATACATTTTGACACCATAAATTCAAACAAAAAACTAGGTCGCATTCTAAAGTCAATAATGGCATCAAAATCATTTTGTTTTACAAAGGAATAAAATCGAAATAATCTTGCTCTTTTTCTCAAAAAAGAACTAGAGTTTGGTTTAATTTTACCAAGGTTTAGCAAACTTCCATCAAATTCATAAAAAACCTTATCACTAAATATACAATTGTGTACATCTAAACCTTTCTTTTTAAAGTAAATAGACAGGAGTGCATGTATCTTTTCTGCTCCGCCTCCTGCAAAAGAATCACCTATTAATCCTATTTTTATTTTTTTATCTTTGTGTAGCACAATAAATTAATTTGCTCAAATATAAAAAGAAAAACAAGAATGTCGCAAAATCAAAAGGTCACAATTATTTGTTCGTGTTTTAATCATGAAAAATATGTTGTTGAGTGTCTTGAATCGGTATGCAATCAAACCTATCCTAACATACAGATAATTGTTATTGATGATTGTAGTAATGACAATTCTGTGTCCGTAATTGAAGAATTTATCATAAAAAAAAGCGATATAATTTTTATTAAAAACCCTAAGAATTTAGGAATTACAAAATCTGTTACAAAGGCAATGCATTTTGTTGAAGGCGATTTTTTTATAGACTTAGCTGCCGATGATATTTTGATGCCAAGGTGTGTAGAATTATTGTTGCATAAATTTCAGAATTCAACTTATCCCAATCTTGCTCTTGTGTATGGTAATGCTGAAGAGATAACCGAAAATGGAGAACATCTTAAGTTTTATTTTGAAACCGATTCAAATAAGAAACTTATTCATAATAGACCAACTGGAAACATCTATAAAAATGTGATAAGTCCTGCAACCACTATATGCTCTGTATCAGCCTTATACAAAAAAACGATATTTGATAATCTGGGAGGATATAATGAAAATTATGCCTATGAGGATTTAGATTATTGGATAAGAGCATCAAGAAGTTTCAATATCGATTTCTTAGATGAAATTGTGGTCAAGAAAAGAATACTATCGAGTTCTCTTCACTCAAGTTTTATAAAAAAACATTCTTTTATTGGTAAATCAACGTACTTAATTTTTAAAAACGCATCAAAACTTAACCAAACCAAAGAAGAAAATAAGTTTTTATCTCAAAGTGTGTTTTACGAATTGAAAAAATCGGTAAAAGCTATTGATTTGGGTTTGACTGCTAAAAATGGTTTTTTATGGTTGTTGTTACGACTAAGGTCTATTTAGGTTTACTCTTTTTTACTATTCAAAAAAATACCATAGTCTCTTATATAGTCACTTTCTTCATATTGTGTAGAAGCAAGTACTAAGCAAACTGCTCCAGAAGAAAAATTTTCAAGTTCTCTCCATATGTTATTCTGAATAAGCAACCCTTTGTTAGGCTTGTTTAGGGTTATCGTTTTCTTTGTTTTTCCATCATCCAAAACAACATCAAAACTACCTGAAATTGCAATTAAAACTTGTTTCAATTCTTTATGTGCATGTCCACCACGAACTGCAGAACTTGGGATATCATAGAGATAATATACACGCTTTATTTCAAAAGGAATTGTATCATTTTCAATAACAGCTATATTCCCAAGGTTGTTTTCAATTTTGGGAATGTCTAAAATATTGATTTCCATTTAAACTATTTATAATCACACGTACAACAAATATACTATTATTTTGCGTTACCATTCAACTTTCTCCGCTTTTCTTCCAAATCCATCATTAAGGATTCTATAACTATCATCTTTTTCAAGTTTTTTTAATAATGATTTGTCTTTACTCAAATACGAAAACAAAACTCTAAAAATATTGACGTTTGATTTTAAATTAGAATCATATTCCGCAAAATCTTTTGAATTCCATTTTATTGCCAACAAATTATTGTATAGGCTTGCCAAAAGTTTTTGATCTTTAGTTGTAAACATTTCTTGCAAATCCTGTATACCAACCCAACCACCATGGTCTGCACTAATTATGATTACTGAATTTGGGTCGTGTTGTTCTATGAATGCAATTGCCTCTTGTAACCAGACATTGACTTCCTCAATTTTTTTTAAATATACTTTTCTTTCATGGTCAATGCCCGTTCCATCAAAATGAATGTGATGTGGAAGTAATCGTTCTACAAAAAAGAACTTAGCTTGTTTGTTACTCTTTTCCGAAATAATACATTTTTTTAAGTCGACCAAAACGTCTTTTTTAATTAAATCTTGACCTGTATAAAAAGCAATTTCACTGTTACTAATATTGTAATAATCATAATACTTGGATGTGAAATTATGCTGAAAATATTCATCTTCTGCAATAAAAAACGTTTTATAATTATTTCTTTTAAAAATAGATATGACAGGATTATTCCCTACAATAATTTCTCTAGCATTTTCCATTTCAAAAGGAGACTTTGGAATACTTCTTAGATAATGGTGCTTCATCGCAAACAATGAAGCATTAGAAGCTAAGCTTGCTGGATAATTACTATTACAATCATATAGTTTAAAACCATTTTGGGTAAACCAATCATACATTTTATTATCATATGAATAAGGTGCTTTTGACATGCTTTTTCTTCCAACATAACCGTCTGGCTCTATAAAATAAACGTTAGGGCTAGAAGCAAACTTAATAGACTCAATAGCATCTTCCTGTTTCATCCAAGAAAGTTTATTTGGATTCAAATGCTTTAGTAATATAAAGCCAAGTGAAAATGATGGAATTATAGCTAACAAGGCCACAAAAACAACAATTTTTTTATATTCTTTGTATAATTTTGTTGATAATATAATAGCTAAAAGAAATATCCCAAAAAGAATAATTCTTCTAAATCCTTGATAATAAGCAAAACAAAGGTATACTGAGGTTAATGCTATTATGCATACAAATAAAAAATGTTTTTTAAAGTTATTTAGCCAATTTATCTTTTCAAAAAATCCATACAGTACTTTTATTAACAATGCAGGCGCTAGTAGAAAAGAAAAGGAAAAAAAAAGAAAATGTTGCCAAGAATTTACCATTTCAAAATTATTGGAATAATAAAATACAAATGGGTAAAATCCAGAAATAAATCCTACTAACAAGGGGTAATCTTTGTCACTATTTATAAACGTATTGAACTTATTTTTCAAATCAAAAATCATTTACGCTTCATTTGGTATAAAATTCTATTGGAGGACGGAATCACTTCTTTACTTATTATTGCAAAATAGTTCGTATAGGCTAATTCGAAATTTTCTTCGTTATAAAAATCAAAGTAATCTTTAAAATCTCGTTTACTATCTAGCAAAAATTTTACCCATGAATCATCTCTTGTGGGAAATTCTATCAATAAATTGGCGGCCATTTTTGCAAAAAAACGAGCAGAAAAATCAAATGGTATATTTCCAGATAAAGAAATATGATGAATCACTGCTAGTGCCAAACAGCCATCTAATTGTAATTTTTGAACTCGATCAATAAAGGAAAATCTTTCTTCATTATTAAAACCATAATGGGCTACTGGATTCAAAACATCAGCCACAAACGGAAGAATATTTTTCTCTTTATTTTTTACTACTTGTTTATAATTTTGTTCAACAGCATTTGCATCTACATCGGCAACCAATACTAACGTAGCTTCATGGGCTACCTCTCTTGAAAAAGTTCCGTCATTTCCACCAATATCAATAATCTTTTTCCCTCCAATTTGAGAGAACCATTTTTTGGTCAATTCTTTTTTTAGCAAATAGGACTTATCATTATAATTGGTTTGATTGTAGTAATCATCCCATTCTGTTTTATGATTTAATTCTAATTTTTGAATAAAATCATACAGAGAGTTGAGCAACTTTACTTGTGCCTCTTTGGATAATTTGGCATTTGTATTAGTCTTTTTTTCAGTAGAATGGCTATGCTCAAATTTAGCTAATAGGTGTACATTTGAATATATTGTTGGACTTAGATAACTTTTGAAAGGTAATAACTTTGATAATTGATCTAATGGAATTCCGTCGATATGGTTTACTAGTGACTTCAAATGATTTAGCCCATAAAATTTTGCTAAGAGCAATGGACCTAAAAAATGAGTAATAAACTGCTTATAAGCATTCCAAGGTTGATTTTCTTTATAAAAATCAAATGATAAGCTATCAATAAAAATTGGTTTTCCTTCGTGAAACGTAATATTAAAAGCCGAAGCATCTTTTAACACAAAACCTTTTTCGAGAACAACTTTTTGAATTTTTAATGTTAATAAAGCTGCGTGTTTATATTGCAAAAAACTCCATTCATAAGGATACGTAAAAAAAAAGGAATGGTTGTAGCTTCCAAAACTATTTTCTCATCTGAGCATTCTATTTCTTTGTGTTGAATAAGATATTTTTTATCAAACAACAATTGATACAGACCACTTGAAGTAAGTGACTTATATTGATGAAAGTAAATTGGATTTATGACTCTTTTAACTTTACCATCTTCCAAGAAAACATATCCCGAAGGATCTCTAAAAGAAGATGTCATTCTTTTCGATTCCATTATTCTTTGTTTTCGGTCGATTCATTTTCATCCATAAAATCATCTTCAACTTTAGATTTAATTCCAAAAATTGATTTTATTTTGGCGATAACAGTTCTGTAAAAAAGTAAAAAACCAGCAACACCAGCCGCTATAAATTGGACTATTAACGCTCCAGTTCCAGGATCAAAATATAATGATATCATAAATAATATTTTTTTTCAAAGTTAATTAAATACTTATATTTTATATAAAAAGTATCTAAACATTTATTTTAGTTTTAATAAAAGACTGTGAATAATCTTTTTTACATTTTCTTTTATACCGATTCTTTTATCCAACTGATAATATGAATAAACAATTGAAATCAATAGAACTAAAGAAAAAATGATCTTACAATAGTTTTCCGCTACAAAAAAAGCACATATGCAGCACGCTAGACCCAATAGTATTGAAAAGAATAGTATACTGAGTGTATTTTTTCTAAAACAGAAATCATAGTTTGTATTGACAATGTAATAAACATAAAATCCATAAAAGGAGAAATTGAGCACACTTGCAATACCTATACCAACAAGTCCGTATAAATTGTAAAATAAAATTGTAAAACTCACATTCAAAAAGTCTCCAACTAATTCCTGCTTAAAATACTGTTTTTTGTTTCCTTTAGCCAAAATAATAAAGGCTAAAGGCCAAATAATAGCCTTGATAATAATTGAAAATAATGCAGCTTTAAAAATGAGTAACACAGGTAAAAACGCTTTAGTATAAAGCAATTGTATGGCGAAAGGCGCAACTAAATATAAAAGTATAATGGCAGGAGTTACCAGTAAAAGCCCAATCTCTAATTGATTATTAACCAATTCTTTCACACCAACATTATCTTGATTAATAGAGGTTAATCTTGGATAAAAATCAATCGACATAGAAGTAAAAATCATTCCTACATAGGAAATCAAGATAACAGTATTCACTTCATAATAACCTAAAATTTGTGATGTTGCACCGCTTCCATTAAGATATATTTTAATTAGAAAAGTACAGACATGACCAAAAATAACATTTAGTGACAACAATAATCCTAACTTTAAGATTGGTAATGCTTTTTGGTAAACTTCAAAAAAAGTATACTCAATGCCTGTTGTCTTAAAACTTTTTGTAAAATATAGATTTACTCCAAGATGAATCGCACTAGAAACTAAAATAACAGGAACGATACCATCAAACTTATAAAAATAATAAATTAAGACTGTTGCTACCGTTATCAAAATAGAAGATAAAACATTGGTAATGGCAATGGTTTTTAACATCCTTGTTCCTTGCAAAATAGCAACTCTACTAGCTGTATAACTAGTTAAGAAAAAATTAATTGAAAGAATAATAAACCAATAATAATAGTTAGTCGTTCCAAATGTCCATTTGCTCAATAATGAACTAAAAATAATGGCTATTAAAGCCCCAAAAAGTCCAATTACAAATGCTATTTTTTGGATAATGTAAATAGTTTGATTAAGTTTATTTTTATCCTCATCATCGGCAGTAACAGCGATTTCACGAACACTAGTTGTCGAAATTCCAAAACTTGAAATAGAAGAAATTATAGTTAAGGTATTATTCAAAAGTCCAACCATTCCTATTCCTGTTGGCCCTAAAAAAACTGCAACAAATTTTGAACCAATTACGCTAATAACCATTTTCATAATTTGCATAATGCCAAAAACACCTGTGGCTTTTAGAATCGTTTTATGCGAATTATCAATGTTATTACTATCCATTTTTAGTCTAAATTACATCCGAATGATTGAAATTGATTTTTGAAACTTGCAACCCATTTTTCCCATTCAGTAACAGTTACATCAGGAGTATTCTCTTTTTCAATAATAGACACTATTTGACTAACACTGATATCTTTAGGATAATTTTGCATTACATCAAGTGCATCATTATACCATGCTTCATTAACAATCTTATTGAATGAAAACATATCCATAGTAACACCTTCATAGTTTTTAAATTGATTTGTGGCTGAGGATAAAAATCCAGTTTTTACAATTTCGTTTACCGTATGTGCAAATCCAGTTTTATCGCTATTTTTATGTAAATATTTTACAGAATTGTACAACTGCAAACCCTCATCAACTTCATTTTTATGATTATCCCATAACGCTAGAAAATAATCTTTTCTAAAAACAACACCCGCTACAGCATAAATCGAATAGTAGCTTAAATGTCTTTCGTATGTATGTATTTTTAAAATTTTCAATATTGTTCTAATCTTGAAACGATTGAATTTATAAAACACAAATTTATACAAAAGTGGTTTTTTCAAATATAAATTAGGCTCAAAAACAACCAAATCATCTTCAACAAAACTTGATTTTGATTGAATTAATTTTTTATTTCCAAGCCAAAACAACTTTATAAAGGCAAGTTTTTTTTCCAAACAATTTTGTTGCATCCTTTGCAAATCAAATTTTTCAACAAACCAAATATCGTCTTCTAGTAAAATAAAATAGTCTGAGGCATTTTGTGCTGCTTGTAACCATAACTCTATTGGTATTTGATTACAGTCTGGTTGTTTCCCTTGGGATGTAAATTTTACTTTTTCATCATAAAAATCAGATTTATATATCTTAATGTCGGGAAATTTATGTTGAAGTTTATCTAAATATTTTTGCGGTGTACCATCATCCAATACTTTTATAGTGTAATCGTATCCTTTGCAATTCAAATAAATACTCTGAATACATCTATCAAGATAATAAGGCCTATTATACGATTTTATTACTATGTCCATTGATTTAGTTTTTCAATAACTTTAGTAACCTCGTCATTAGTCATTACTGGGCTCATTGGCAGGCTCAAAACTTCATTATGGATTTTTTCAGTTATTGGGAAAGACAATAAATTCCATTGTGCAAAGGCTTTTTGCTGATGTGGTGCAATTGGATAATGAATCATGGTTTCAATATCATTTTGTAGCAAAAATTCTTTTAACTTATCTCTATTTTGAGTTCTAATCACAAACAGATGAAACACATGAGATTGCTCACTAGTTGGCAATGACCATTCTGGCAAATTTAGTATTGGGTTTTTTATCTCCGTCAAATAGCGTTTTGCAATTTTTCTTCTAGCTACATTTTCATCATCTAGATTAGGTAATTTTATATTTAGAAATCCAGCTTGAAGTTCATCTAACCTTGAGTTTACACCTACAAAATCATTATGATATTTTTCCTTAGAGCCATAATTTCGTAACGAAAAAAGCATTTTTGCCAAGTCTGAATCATTGGTTGTGATAGCACCAGCATCACCAAGAGCTCCCAAATTTTTTGATGGATAAAAACTAAAACCCGCCGCATCCGATAAATTTCCGGCTTTTTTATTTCCCAACGTCCAATTTTGGACGTCCAACTTTGCTCCATGTGCCTGAGCTGCATCTTCAACGACTAACAGATTATTGTTTTTTGCAATTTTACTTATGGTCTCCATCTCTGCCAATTGACCATAGAGATGTACAGCCAAAATGGCTTTTGTTTTTGAAGTTATTTTCTGCTCAATTAATTCAGGATTCAGGTTATATGATTCTAATCTGGGCTCTACCAGAACGGGTAACAAACCAGCTTCTTTTATTGCCAGAATACTAGCAATATAGGTGTTTGCAGGCACGATGATTTCGTCTCCTTTTTGCATTTTCCCTAACTCTATATAGGCTTTAAAGATTAATACTAAAGCGTCCAATCCATTACCTACTCCAATACAATAATTAGTGCCACAAAAGTGAGCAAAATTGTTTTCAAAACTTTTTACTTGATCACCAAGAATATACCATCCTTTATCTATAAACGAAGTCAATTGTTCTTGAAATTGTTCTTGATAAGGTTTGTTTATTTTCTTTAAATCTAGAAATTTAATCATATTATAACATTATTTAATAATGCATACTTTTCAGTATCAACTTCGTAAAAATCATGAACTATCGTGCTAGCTCCAAAACTTTCTTTCCAGTAAGATAATCCCGCATTGAGTTTTTTTCCGTAATCTTCATTGGAAATTCCAAAGTCAAAAAAGCGTTTTTTGTGAAATACATTTTTAATCAAATGGTCAAACAAAAAGTCTAGACTTCCTAGTTCGGCTCTTGTATTATTTGCCGAAATATATTGAGCATGTGCTACTGTTTCGGTCTCAAAAATGGTGGTCCCACCCACAATTATATTGTTATGGTAAACATTAAATTGGCGAATGTTCTTAGGAAATTTTTCTTTAAGCAAAGTTATTTCTTGTAGAGTATGAACAGGTTTTGTGTTATATGTTTTTTCTAAATTTGGTAGTAGGATAGTATTCCAAAAATGATCAAAACTGTTCTCTTCTTTTATCACTAACTTATTGGCAATCGCTTTTTTTATACCTCTATTTCTTAACTCAGAATAGTTTATAGTATGATTCAATTCTATAACTGTTGACGAATCTCTTCTAGTTAACTTTGCTTCCATTAGAAACAATATATAATCGATTTCATGAGAAGGTTTTTTGAAATAGATCATTGGTAGTAGTTTCAAATGAAGTTTCTTACTATTATTTTCTGTTAGGAAAGTAAGTATTTTTTTAACTATATAGATTACTTCTTCCAATTTAATTTTAGATTGTAATACTAAACCGCCATAACTCAAACCTTGATGTGAGTATACAACATCACCTACTCTATTGGCAGGTAAAACACCAACTAACTTTTCCGATTTATCAAAAACAAGCAAAGAATAATCTTCGAATCTATCAGAATGATAATCCATGAAATCTCTATTCATCAAAAAAGTAGCATTTTTGGCGTTACTTATAAAAGCATTCCAAATGGTCTTATCTTCTTGTCTATATTGACGAACTGTATGGTTTTTCACTAGTCAACTTTATAATGTGGAAAATTAATCAATTATTTTATTATTTGTTAATTATCTTTCAAAAATTGATTTTTAAAAATTAAGTTGTATTTTTATTATTCATTAAATGAATAATGTCTTGAAGGTTAAACTACAAAATATCATTTTTAGTATATTTTCACTAATTTCTTGTCAAATTTTTTCACAAGACGTTTCGTTGTTAGCTCAATTTAATGGTCGTTATGATTTTACTTTTATAGGAAATACTTTGAATCCTGAAGAAAATTCATTTCAAACAGCACCAACTATTTTACCAAGTTCATCTGCAACATTAAATTTGGATTCAAATTCGATTATAAAAAACGCTTATTTATATTGGGCTGGATCGGGAACGGGTGACTTTGAGGTAACATTAAATTCTGTTACAATAATTCCTGATAGAACTTTTGCATATCAAAGAAATAATTTTGGACTAATATTAGATTATTTTAGTGCTTTTAAAGATATAACAGAGCTGGTAAAACAAACTGGAAATGGAAATTATACCTTAAGCAATATTGATATAAGTGATGTTATTGATAATCATTTTACAAGAAGAACAAATTTTGCAGGTTGGGCAATAATTGTTATTTATCAAAATAAAAACTTACCCGTAAATCAAATTAATGTGTACGATGGACTACAGGCAGTTCCAAATGCTTTATCAATTAATCTTACAAACATTGAAGTGGTTAATAACCTTAATTCTAAAATTGGTTTTGTTGCATGGGAAGGTGATTCGAACATTAGAGTTAATGAAACATTAAAAATTAATGATTATGTTGTTGAACAATTACCTCTAAATCCGGCTAATAATGCTTTTAATGGCACTAATAGTATTACAGGAAGCGCAACTTTGTACAATATGGACTTGGACATTTATGACATTCAAAACTATGTTCAAACTGGTGATACTTCTATTGATATTGAGCTTACATCGGGTCAAGATGTGGTAATGATAAATGCTGTTGTGACTAAGTTTACTGCACCAAAAAAACCGCCTATTATTTACAATTACATTTCTGCAAATAACGATTATGATAACCCTACTTTTTTTATCGAGGGATTACGTGATGTTTTTATTGATTTTAAAATAGAAATATATAATCGATGGGGGCAATTGGTATGGGTTGGTGATAATTCAACACCAGACTGGAGTGGTCTATCTAATCAAGAAGTACGATTTGATGATTCGATTATTTCTCCGAGAGCAACTTACTATTATATTCTTTATTTAAATGATGTTGACTACCCAAAGCCAATAGTGGGTTATTTATATTTACACAAAGGAAAATAAACTATTGAAAAACCTCTTCCTTTTCGCCATCAAAGCTCGCATAAACCATACTAGGATGAGAATCTTGATGAAAAATGTTTCCGTTTTTATCAATAGCAATTGCACCAGCAAAACCATCAAAAGGTTTTAGTTCTGTAAACGTTTTTTCAAAGGCATCTTTCAATGTAAAGCCATCGGTTACACGAGTTACAATTTTAGCTGCTACTGCACCACTCACTATATCTTCTCCAACACCAGTTAGGCTTACACCGCAAAATGAATTAGCGTAATTACCTGCAACTGTTGCCGAATCGGAAATCCTACCTGGAATTTCAAATCCTTTACCGCCTGTTGATGTTGCAACTGCAATCTTTCCTTCTTTGTCTAATGCTACACATCCAACAGTTCCAATTTTAGTTGATGCGAGCTTGGCTTCGAATTCTGCTCTTCGTTGCGGAATTTCTGTTGAAAATTTTTCAAAACCATGTTGTCTTGCAAAATGGGTTGCTCCACTTCCGCCCAAGACTCTATCATCAACACTCATTAATACTTGTGCGACTTTAATCGGATTTTTAACTTCTTCGATATTGATAACGCCACTCATTTTTTGTGTTTCGCCATCCATTAAAGAAGCACTCATTCTAATTTTTCCGTCACTTTGAATTTGAGAACCAATTCCTGCGTTAAACAATTCGTCATCTTCTAGTAATGAAACTGCATATACCACAGTTTCAACTGCCGAGTGATTTTGCAAATATGCATACGAATCTTTTACAATTCGCAACAAAGCTTCTTGTTTTGCAACTTTTGTTTCGTGATTGGTAGAAGATTCCGAGAAAAAACCGCCGTGAATGATTACTTTCATTTTTTTAGTTTATTGATGTACTTTATAGTTAGTGGAACAATTATCGACTAACTATAAACGACAAACTTTTTATACATATTGTGATGAGTGAATTTGCATTTTGAATGTATCCAAATCAAAAGTGTCATGTTTACTCATTACGTGTGTTACCAAATGGTTGATAGAAATTGGTTTTCCTAGCTCGACTTGGGTTAAATTTGTATCTTTTATTTCGCGACCATCTACTAATATTACTAATCCAGAGCCTATAGCTTCCATTTGACGACCATTTTTTATTAGTAAACCGGTGTCTTCACCTAAGCCAATTCCTAATACTTTAGGATTACCAACAACGGCTTGAAACAATCTTCCTATTCTACCTCGTTGCACAAAATGTGTATCTATAACAACATCATCTATTAACCCTAAGCCCGATGTTATTTTTACCTCACCTTTTAACAACGCTTCTTGACTACTTCCTTGGTAAATCATATTATTAGAAGCCGCTGCAGCACCTGCCGAAGTACCTGCATAGATAAAATCTTCGTTTCTATATTTGTCGATAAGAATATCATCAAATGGTGTTCCTCCTAAAATTGAGGTCAATCGTAATTGGTCTCCACCAGTAAACATAACCACATCTGCCGCTTTCAGTCTTTCTAAGACTTCAGGTTCGGATGTTTGTTCTCTTTTTTCAATATATAAAACATCTACATTGTTTGCTCCTAGATAACTAAATGCTTTTACATATTCTGGACCAATTTCTCTAGGGATTTTTGATGCAGTAGTAATAACCTCTATTCGAGATAATTCTTTATTTTTAGATTCGTTAATGATTCTTTTAAGGATACCTTCTTCAAAGAAATTCAAATTCTTTGCAGCATTTTGATCCAAATTTGTTTCAGAAAAACTGCCTTTATCAACAGCTCCTCCTATTATGATTAATTTTCCGTGTATTTCCATGTGGTAAAAATAGGAAAATCAGAAAAAAAATCAAGAAAAAAAGATTTTCTTTATAAACATGTTATTAAGATATTATTTTACTGTTATAAAATAAACAACCTTTGTCAAGTTAAAACAAACTATAACAAAGGTTTAATTGAATTAATAGTTAACGATATGAATTACCCTTTTTTGACTGTTATTGGTAATGTGAATTGGGTTCTTACTGGCTGACCATCTTTTATTCCTGGTTTCCATTTGGTGCGTAAAGATTTTAGAACACGAATGGCTTCTTTTCCTAAACCATAACCTGGATTTCTTAAAACTCTCACATCGGTCATGCTACCATCTTTTTCGATTACAAAAGAAACATAAACACTAATATTTTCCGTTTCGTCCATTTCAGGTTTTTCGAAATTATTGCCTACATACTCATAGAACTTATTTATTCCGCCAGGATATTCTGGTTGTTTATCTAACAAAGCCGTAATAACTGTGCCTTCAGGTTTTTTAGGTTCAACCATTGTTGATGTTCCTGTTTTGCCTTCACCATCAGAAGGATCTTTTGAAGTTCCAGAAGCTCCGACTACTCCATTCTCTGATGTTGTAGCATTTTTTTTCATTTCATCGTTGGTATTAACATCAACGAATTTTTCATTTTTTTCGGCAATGACAGGATCTTTCAAATCTTCATTTTTTACTTCATCAACAACTTCCGTTTTCTTGGCTGCAGGAAGTTTATGTTCTGGCTCATCGTTTTTGGGTGGATTATAAACATCTACTCTTATAGATGTCTCAGGATTAAAGCCTTCAGGAAGAACTTCGACTGGATTAGCAAAAGAACTCAATGCAAAAACAAATCCAGAAAGGAAAACAATTCCAAAAAAGAAAGCTACAAGTGTGGTTCTAGAATCTTCTTGGCGTAATTGGTAAGCGCCGTATTCTTTATTCTTGCCTTCAAACACAAGATCAATCCACTTTTTTTCAAAGATACTTACTCTAGACATAATTATTAAATTTAATGGTTAAGTATCGATGTTACATAAGCGAAATATTTTTTTTTAGAAAATAGAGTATAGAAAATAGACTTTATAAATTTGTTTATATCATTAATAACGCAAAGATTATTCCGATATTGTATTATTATAGCAATAAAAATAAAAAATTAGAAAGATATTGTTTGAAGTTATTGAATTTTAATAAGTTTTTCTCAAAACCGCTGAATCGATTCAATACATAACCTAACTAACCCTGATTGCAATGGAAATACTTTTAGACCTGACAGGTTTTTTGAAACCTGTCAGGTCTAAAAGATTGGAATGTAAAGCAGGAAAAGGGAAAACTACAATTCCTAAGCCATTCGTTTCTACTAAAATTACTGCTTGCTTTGGATAATTTCTGCCAATAATTTTTTGGCGCGAAGTAATTTGATTTTGACGTTGCTCAAAGGTTCATTGAGTTGTTCTGCAATTTCCTGATAACTCATTTCTTGAAAATAACGTAACTGAATAACTTCCTGATAGTGAGGTTTTAACTCCTTAATAAATTGAAGTAATTGCGAAAGATTTTGTTCTATAATCAATTCATCTTCGGCAGATGGCGATGTGTCGGCAACGTTGTATGCTTGTTGATCTTCTTCGTCGGTTATTTCGACAAAAAGTGATGTTTTTTTCTTGCGAAGTAAATCGATGTGCACGTTTTTGGCAATGGCAATCAACCAAGTATTGAATTGAAATTCAGGGTTGTAAGTCGAAATTTTATCAAACGCTTTTGAGAAGGTTTCTATAGCAATATCTTCGGCATCGGTTTCATTTTCGGTGCGTTTGAGCATAAAACCATAGACCTCGTTCCAGTAATAATCTAGCAAATAGGTAAAAGCAACTTGATCACCTTTTTTGGCTTTTTCTATGTAGGGATTTATTTCCACTGCACTGGTTTTGAGAAAATATTAGTGATAAAAACATTAAACTGTGTCAATATAAGTACAATTTCTATAATAGGATACCAATACATTACGTCTTTCTCTTTGAGTTTACCCGCTGCGAATCCCATAGAAATCCATGTGGTTAAATATCGAAAACCGATCAAACTAACAACGATTATCCATTGATATTGAAAAGCCAATAATAGTATTGGTACTATAAAGAACGATAGTTGCGAAAAGTAAAAAATAGCCAATTGCATCCTGTCGAAAGATTTGTAGTGCTTGGCTGTTGCTACATGTCTTCTTTTTTGTCGAAACCAATCGCCAAAAGTAGTCTTGGGTTTGGAGAAAGTAAAACTATCTGGTGTATAACAAATTGTTGTGTTAGCAGTATTTGATGCTTGATTTATAAATAAATCGTCGTCACCAGAACGTATTTTCATATGATCCATAAAACCGCGAACTCTAAAAAATTCTTCTCTTTTGTACGCCATATTTCTACCAACACCCATATAAGGTTTACCTGCTTTTGCCCAAGCAAAATATTGTGTTGCCGTTAATAACGTTTCAAAACGAATAATCTTATTGAAGAATGAACCTTTTATTTTTTCGTAAGCGCCATAACCCAAAACGATTGTTTTTTCTTTGGAAAATTGAGCACTCATTTCGTTAATCCATTCGGTCGTTTTGGGGTAACAATCGGCATCGGTAAAAAGTAAATATTCGTTTTTAGCGGCTTTTATTCCCAGTGTTAATGCAAATTTTTTATTGCCCCAAAAAGCTTCGTTGTTTTGAACTTTGACTAACTTTATATTAGAATATTGTTTTTCATATTGCTCAAAAACTTCTAGGGTTTCATCTCTTGAAGCATCGTCAATAAGAACAATTTCAAAATCGGGATAATTTTGTTGCAACAATAGTGGTACAAAAATTTTTACATTCTCTTCTTCATTTTTGGCACAGACTATTATGGAAATAGGCAACTTTTTAGGTGTATTGCTTTGGGGTTTTGCAAATGAAAATTTGCCAAAAATAAGTATGTAATATACAA
>CAZLEU010000024.1:0-30449 GCA_964558625.1 uncultured Flavobacterium sp. | reverse complement strand
AAGATGGAACAGGTTTATACATTAATGAGTACTCTATTTTTAACGGTGTTATTGACAGAAATGAGCAAGAATATAGAAATTACAAAAGACACGGCAAGCAATATTCATACAGTAATGGTAAACTGAAATTGTATCAAGAAATGGTTGATGGAAAGGAACACGGAGTGACAAAGTCTTATGACGAAAATGGGAACGTAAAGGAAGAAACAATCTATGAGAATGGAAAGGAAATATCAAGAAAGAAAATGAATGAATAGCCAAAGCACCACAGCTAACAAGGGTTTGGCAAAAGTGGGACTTTGGTACTAGGCTGAACATTTGTACTTCTATTAAACATTAGTAATAAATTGAACATTGGTACTTCCAAAACCCCACCTTCAGTAATCCGAAAACCGTTGGTGCAATTTTAAATCTATCCGTCAATGAAGAAATTAATTATTCTAAGTGCAGCATTGATATTGTTATCTTGTTGTAAGCAGAAAGATAACAATCCTAATTTATCGCATTATGACCTTCATCCAGGTTGTAAGCATGAAGAAGAATTGGGAAAAGTTAGAGATAGTTTTGATTTGAAATTAATCTCACTTTATAATTCTAATCTTCCGGCTAATATATTAATCTTTAAAGCTGACAGTTTGATTAAGGATTTCAATACTTCAAAATCACACCTTAGAAGTGAAGTCTCAAAAATGTGTCAAGACCAAATAAGTTATTTTAAGGCAGAAATATTTTATAAGAATGGAAACTTTAAAGAATCAATAAAACAAATTAACAATTCCATACGAGAATATCCATACGTTTTCGGAGATAACGCAACTGCGTTGGCTTCAAACTATATTAAACTAAAAGATTATGAAAGTGCAAAATCATATATCGACAGTTTGAGAAAGGGCGACTATATTTACCATTATGCAAATGCTCAATACTACGAATGCATCAAAAACAAAGAGAAAGCTATTGAATTTTACCAATCTATTGTCAATGATTCGTCCGAAAAGAGAAGATTCTATTTCAAGATTGCCCAAAATAGATTAAAAGAACTTAATAAAAATAATGTGGTTTTTGAAAGTGAAATTATATTTCCAACAATGAAGCCTGGTTCGCAAACTTATCTTCAATGATATGACAAAAACAGCATATAACAACAGCTTACCACAATTGCTGGGCTTGCGCTTGCTATTTTGTATTTCATGAAACATAATCTGGTGACTACAACTCTATCTTTCAAAGAAAAGTTGTAGATTTGTTTTGGTCAGTGTTCGCACCAGCAACAGAGCGAAAGCTGGGGAACGTTGTGCGTCTTTTTAATCGAACAAAATCTGAACAAAAATTGAATAAAATTATAACAGATATAGATAAATTTAATTTTAATCCATCATACGGAGGAAATCAATTTTTAAACATAAAGATTGATGGTGAATGGGTTGATAAACTTTTGAGTAATTTATACCCAGAATACGATATAATTGGGACAATACCAACTCTTTCTTTTCGCTTAGAAACTCAAGAAGAAGAAAAAATTGTTTGGGAAAGATTTTTGCCTGCTTTAAATGAAACTACGATCGCACCTATTTTAATGTGTTCAGACGATTGTGATTTCAGTTGCACATTGATATTAGCCGAAATTGAAAATATTGGACATAGAGTTTATTGGAAAAGGTTTGGACAAGACAATTCAAAAACTTCCGAAAATAAAGAAAATGTTGGTTCTAATGTTAAATGGTTTTTTCCTAAAATTGAATTTGAATTTGATATATTAGAGTATGAAATGGTTATATCTGATTTTAGAAGTCAATATGATTTGGACAACGAACAATATGACAATTATTCAACTATAAAATAGCATGCAAACGAACGTACAACAGCAGTTTCAAGAAATGGCGAAAAATGTGGTAAATTCACGTATTTCTTTCGCAAGAAATATTATCTTAATGGAAAATTAAGCGGTTACGAAGTTCGCCACTTCTTGAAGCCGCAAAACGTTGGTAAACATTTAAGGAAAACCGAAATGAACACTATATTAAACGACTTAATAACAGCTCTCAATAATATTGACCAAAAATATTATGAAATGCAAAATGTTACGTTCAATAACGGAATTCTTGAATTTGATTCTGAAGAAGACCTTAAGAATTATGAATGTAGATTTATGATTGAGTTTTCAGTCCAATATTCAAAATTATTCGAAACAGATACAAATCAACTCTACAACGGAACTCAAACAGATTTTGAAATCCCAAAAAAATATATGTATTATGGAGAACCTGATGAGAAAATTAAAGACACTTATGAAAAATTAAGTAATAAAGAAAACAAAAATGGAGTAAACTCTGAAATAATGTTTAAATATTTCACTACAATTCCTGACTTTCTAATTCATAAAAACCAAAATAATATTGATGAAGAATTTCAAAAACTAATTGTAGAAGCTAAGACAAATCCTAATTCCTCTAAAATTGAAATATTTAAAGATATTTTCCACATAAATATTTACGCTGAAAAATACAATTATCAAAATTCTGTTATTATATTAATCAACTACCCAAAAATTAATTGGTTGAAAGATTTGAGAAGTTATTTAGCTAATCGTTATTATTTAGCTAGTGATGAAAAACAAAAAAGAATATTTGTCGTATTTAAAGAGAATTTTGAATCTGAACCGACAATTAACTCTTTAGTGGAATTAAAAACTATTTGCCAACAACATTTATAATTAATCTCTTTGCATTTAATCCTAAAATAGCATATTAGCAGACATTTAACTAAAAAACACAAAAAATGATTGAATTAATAAAGTAAGTTTTAGAAAAAAACTTTTCAGAATATAAAGAATATCAAATTTGGATATTAATTGTATTTACTATTCTTATTGCTGTAATTCAAATAGTTCAAGCATACTTTGTTACAACTAAAATTGAAAAATTTAAAAATGATTTAAAAAAATCTGAGATTAAATTTTCCAGATATAATGAATTACAAATTAATGCTTTGCGTAAAATTTATCATCAACTAGCTTCATTTCAACTTGCCAATAATTTAATATTTAATTCAGAACCGAATTCTATTCACCATTCAAAATTTAAAATAAGAATAAACGAATGGATAAAAATTTATATAGAATGTTCAAGTGAGTTTGCACGAGAAAAAATACTGTTAACAAAAGAAATTAAGATGTTATTTTCAAAGACTATTTCAGATTTTGAAGAAGTAAAAAAAGTTCTTATTGATCAACGTCATAATTTAGATTATTTTGAAATGGAACATCAAGGTAATTGGAATTTAATGTATGAATTTGAAGAAGAAGAATTGAGTAGCATTACTCAACAAATTAATAAATTAAAAGAAAAATCTTTTATACAAAATGCTGATAAACATATTCGTGAATTAAGAGAAAAAATTGAAGAAACATTTCAACAAATGGAATAATAAACGTCTGCCAACACACGTTTGGCGCAATTGCGAATTTTGTGGTAAATTCACGTTCACGTTTCGCAAGAAATTTTATCTTAGTGGAAAATTAAGCGGTTACGAAGTTCGCAACCTCGCCAAGCCCGAAACCGTTGGCGGTCATTGTAGAACGACACCCAACAACTCATAAAGTTCTTGATGACCCTTTGAAGTTATGACTAATTCTCTTGAAAACTCTACTTTTTTAAACCACTTTTTTTCAAGCATTTTATTGAGAAATACAGCACCAAGCTGACCAGCTAAATGTGGACGGCGTTCAGACCAATCAAGACATTGACGAGTTACAGGACGACGATTTTTATTAAAATCATCTTTGGAAATATCAAAAAACTTAAACCATTCCCAGCCTTTTTCAGAAACTAAATAGACGTTCTCTGACTTTATTAAAAAGCCTTTTATTTCTAATGTTTCAACAATTTTAACGCCAACAAAACCTGCTAAATGGTCGTAACAAGTTCTACAATATTTTACACCATTCTTATCGGGTTCTTTCTTTACAATTTTAGTAGCACAATTGTTTGCAAGGTTTGCCAACCCTTCAACGGCATAAGCAACTTCGGAATTTGAAAGTGAGTAATACCTATGTCGCCCTTGAATTTCAACTTTAACTATTTCTGCTTCAAGTAATTTTGACAAATGATTACTTGCAGAAGTGGGCGAAGTATCTGCAACGATAGACAACTCACTTGCAGTATATGCTCTACCATCAAGCAAATTCCAAAGCATTCTTGCCCTTGTAGGTTCACACATCAAAGCGGAAATTGAAACAAATTTATCTTCCACATTCATAGTTCAATCTTAAATGAAATGTAAAAGTACTAATTGCATTTTCTTTGCACAAACAAAAAAATATAAAAATGCAAGACATAGAAATCTTATTAGAGAATAAGCCAGGTGCGTTGGCTTTGATGGGTGAAACATTAGGAAAAAATAAAATCAGCCTTGAAGGTGGCGGGGTATTTCAAAATGGAGAAATATCAATTGCTCATTTCTTAGTGGAAGAAGCAGAGAGAGCCAAAGAAGAATTAGCAAAGGTTCAAATTAAAGTCGTGAAAATAAACGATGTGATTATTCAAAAACTGCGTCAAGACGTTGCAGGACAGTTAGGAATGTTTTGCAGACGTATGGCAGAAGCTAATGTAAATATTTTAGTACAGTACAGCGACCATTCTAATCAATTAATTGTAATTGTGGACGACTATGAAAAAGGTAAAAAAGTATCGGAAGAATGGATTAAAGAATGGTGGAGTTAAATAATTAAAAAAATAACTTTATGAACGGACAACATAATTACAGCTTGACAGTTAGGTGGACGGGCAATACAGGAACAGGGACTTCAAATTATAAAGAATTTGAAAGAAACCATTCTATTTTTGTTGCAAATAAAACTGAAATTTTGGGTTCTTCTGATCCTGCATTTCGTGGCGACAAAACAAAACATAATCCAGAAGACCTTTTGTTAGCATCTATTTCATCTTGTCATATGCTGTGGTACTTACATTTATGTGCTGTAGCAGGAATTATTGTAACAGACTATATTGACAATGCAACGGGAATAATGATTGAAACTGCAAATGGCGGTGGAAAATTTACAGAAGCAACTTTAAGTCCAATAGTTACCATAACAGATATTTCAATGACAGAAAAAGCGAATGAACTTCATAAGAAAGCGAATGAGTTATGTTTTATTGCGAATTCATTAAACTTTCCTGTTTACCACAAACCAACTTGTTTAAATACAAGCTGACCCGTGAAGAACAACGAACCGCTAACATCGGTTTGGCAAAAGTGGGGCTTTTGTACTTGGCTGAACATTTGCACTTTCTATAAACTTTTTTACTAAATTTGAACTTTAGTACTTTTTAATCCCCTCCTTCGCCAAGCCAAAAAGCGTTGGCGGCAATTTAGTGAGAGCGAAACCTATAAAAATGAAAAAATTACATCTAATTTCTATCTTAATATTTTTAAATAACTATAATAGTTTTAGTCAATATAATCCAGAAAATGCAGATAAATTAATTATTGGAAAATGGACTGGAATAGATTCAAATGGCTTAAAAAATACAATGATACTTGAAGAAGAAAATTTTGTCACATTTGAAACTGCACATAAATCATATGGAGGAGAATTTGAAATGAATGGTGGAAATTATGTTTATAAATATATCATTGACTCTAAAGAAAATCCAATAAAAATTGACTTTATAATTTACCAAAAAGAAACTAACACAGAGGAAAAACATTTCAAATCAATCATTAGATTTCTTGACGAAAACACAATTGAAATGAGAAGTTGTAACAATCCATCAAAATACCCAAAAAAATTCGCTCGAAAAAAAGATTCTCAAACTATAATATTAAAAAGAGTTGAAAAATAAACAGCCACCAACAGCAGTTACAAGGAATGGCTAGCAAGGGATTTACTAGAAATGGTAATTTTAAAACTAAATTTTGTCTATATTTGTAATCAATAACGTTGAAAATCAACAACTTCGTGAAGCGGCAACACGTTAGCGGTAATACTCCAAAACCTCATTAATAAAACAAATGGCTTTTAAAGACAAATTATTAGAGATTAGATTAATTGCCAGAAAGAATGGGAAAGTAGTAATGAGAAAATTATTTGACAACTACTTAACAGGTTTAACAACAAAAAAGATAATACCTTCATGTGCATTTTGTGGTTTAGAAAATAACCTTACCAAAGAACATGTTTTGCCAAAATGGGTTTTTGAAAGTGATTCCAAACATTATTTTACAACTGATGTTAATGAGTTGAAGCAACACTATATCAAAACTACAATCCCTTTATGCAAAAAGTGCAACTCTGATTTATTAAATTCTCTTGAAAGATATATTCAAAAAACACTTAATGAAGTTGATCTCAAGAAAAGGTATTACAGCTCAGAAGAGTGGGATAATATAATACGATGGCTTGAATTGATTGACTTTAAATTTCAAATTTTAGATATCGTAACAAAATTTAAGGCACATAAGAAATCTGGATATATTCCTTCTTTAGCAGATTTTTCAATTTCATTTATGCGAGATATGTCAATACGCTCTGTAACTTCAAAAGCTAGGCTTTCACTTAAAAGAATTTCAATTAAAGATAAAAGTAAAATGGTAAACTCCTTAATAGTAGGAATAACAAAAAACAAAACATTTCATTATTTTCACAAGTCTGGAGAATTCATTTATTTAGAGATTCCATCATACAACAAAGTGTTTTTCTATTTCTATAATAAAGAATTCAAAAATAGTACTACCGCAAAAAAAGAAGCTTTAAAAATTATCAAAAGTGTTTACGAAACTGAATAAAGTACTACCGCTAACACACGTTTGTGCTAATGGCTAGGTAATTATTCATCAGAAAACAATCCACCGAATCAATTATTTGTGTATTTTTGGTTTGGTAGTAATCAAACTACGCCACTGCTAGAAACAGCAAAACGTTGAGGAAACCGTTTGTAAAATCATGTAAAAAAACTTAAATGAAAAAAATATTAAACTTAATTTTGATAATAATTGAAATAAATTCATATGGACAATCAAAAGTTGAAAAACAGACGCAAGTAATTGTAGAAGAAGGGAAAAAATTATACAAATCTGAAATGGCTTCATGGTATGGAACAGATTTATTTCTCGAGAAATATAAGGAAAAAGAGAAAATAGGTGGCTATTTATCCTATACAGAAAATGAAATCTCAAAATGTATTTTCTTTTCAAAAACTGATAATCCAAAAGTTATTGGAACTATGACCTTTGATAAAACTTTTAATGTTCAAACTGCTAAAGTTGAACTTGAAGAAAGAGAATTAAACCAAACAGAGCTAGAACTATATCAAATCCGAAAAACTGCTTTAAAAATAATTAATTCGGATACAATTTTTAAACAATATAAAGACACAAGTTTGAACCTAATTCCATTAACATCAAATGGAGAAAAAAAAGTATATGTATTAACTGGACCTCAAAAAAATGGTGTAATTATTTTTGGAAATGACTATCTATTAAAATTTGACAAAAATAATAACTTATTGAGCAGCAAAAGACTACATAAAAACATTATTTGGACTGAATTCGGTCAGAAAATGGAAGCTGGAAAAGAAATTGTAGCTGGAACGCACACACATTTACCTGAAACTGGAGATTTCATAACAGCTACAGATATCTGTACATTAATGCTTTATGAAAAAGCTACAAAATGGAAACAGTATCATGTCTATTCAAAAAACTATATGTCAATATGGGATTGTGAAAAAAATCAACTGACTCCAATTTCAATGAAAGAAATTAAGAAAATTAATAAAAAAATAAAAAAAAGAAAAACAAAATTAGCTATTATGGCTATGCGACAAAAACAATTACAAGAAATTGCTAGGCATGGGAACTATCAGAATTGGTAATTATTGAAACAATGTTTTGTCTATATTTGTGATGGTCTGTGAGTGAAGTACGCCACTTCTTGAAGCTGCGAAACGTTGGCGGTCATTGTAAAATTAATTCCTAAATCAATAATGGAAGATATAGAAAAAGTGAAACTAAACTCAAAAGAATTTACAATAATTTTACTTATTGAATATTCATATTGTTTGGCTACATATTTCTGTTTTACATTAATTCCATTTCAAAAAAGTTTAGATATAGAAAGAGCAATTAAATTCGCTCTTATATACTATGTAATATCATTAATAACCCCAACAGTTTTCAATATTTTACAAATTATTAAAGCAAAGCGAAATAATGATTATGGAAAACTAAGCAATTATTTAATAATCCAAATACTTATAATATTTCTTGTATTCTGGATTAACCAATAAAAAAAATATATTATACTCAAAATTCAACCAAAATTACACTTATGTTCTCGGTTCTATTATCAGGAATTGCTACCAACATTGTTACATCAGGAATAAACAACACAAAAGTTTCATTAATAAGCTTTTTAACATATGTTTCGTATTTCATATATCTCATTTACATATCCCCAAAGACGAATAAACGATAGAAATGCGCAGCAGACAACAGCTGTTTCTAGCAATGGCTAGGCTTGGGATTTATTTATAAAACTTCTGTAAAGATCTTTTTTTTACAATTCAACTTTCGTTTTATTTATTCGGTATATTTGTTAACGTAATCGCTGAAAATTCGCCACTTCTTGTAGCGGCGAAACGTTATGTGACATAGCTTGAAAAACTTTTAAAACGAAAATATGAAGAATATCATTCTCGCACTAATTTTAACTTTTAGTCTGTCTTTACACTCACAAAATGACATACCAAAACGAAGCGCATTTAAACTTGAAATTGCAGCCAATGAAACTCAACAATACGCCGCTGATATTCCAGAAAGTCTTTATTTTGTAAAAGATAAAATTCTTCAAATATATTGTGGTGAGAAGATTTTTGTTGAATGTGAAATTCAAGCTGACTCGATAAGTAAAATGAAAGTTGTTGAGAAAAATATTAATCCAGAAAAAACGATTATAATTGAGTTCACCCAAAATTCAGAAAACAGAAAAGAAATTAGTACACAGTTGTGGGTTAAAAATCCATTCTTGAAAACACTTCACTATGATGCGTTCATGTTCACTCCAATTAGTCAACAATGGAAATCGACATCAATAATTCCTATTAGACCGACTTTGCAAAACTTTGAAAATTGGCCACACCCAATTATAACTTTGGTGTTACAGAATTGGAGAATTGAATAATGCTAGGTCACATAACAGCAATTACAAGAAATTGCTAGGCATGGGAACTATCAGAATTGGTAATTGTTGAAACAATGTTTTGTCTATATTTGTGATGGTCTGTGAGTGAAGTACACCACTTCTTGAAGCTGCGAAACGTTGGCAGCCATATTCGAAAAACTAAACCTTTAAAAGAACTTTAAATTATAAAAGATAAATGAAAAAAATAGTATCAATTACATTTATTACATTTTTTGCAATTAGTACATATTGTCAGACATTAACATTGGAAGAATTTCAGAAACAAGCTGCTGAATCTGGGATGCAATTTAAAATGCCTCCTGGCTATAAAATTAAAGAAGTTAAAAAAAATAGAGATTTACAATACTCATTCGCAATTATAAATTCTGAAGAAACTATGGAAGTCCGCTACTCATTATTTCCTATGAAACAAATGTTAGGGGAATATGAAAAGTCTAAAAATCATCCGAATGTGGTAATGATTAATCCAAATAACGTCTATGTTGGATTAATGACTGCAAACGGAATGAATATGACTAATGGAACTATGCCAGATATAGGGGATTTTCCACCAAAAGCTGTAAAAAAAGAATTTAATGCCGATTATGGTGGGAATAGTTTTTTTGAATTTAATTGTGAATTTGGAAAAGGTTATAAGTATGGTCAATTTGTATGTTTACATAAAGAAAATGTAGCAGACGTAATTATAACATTTATGAGTAACGATAGATATACCCATTCAGACTTAATGGATATTCCATTTCATTCATTAACTTTTAAATAAGGCTACTAACACGTATTTTGCGCTATTGGTAAGTTTGCTACTGCTATTTTGTCCTTCGTGGTAAATAATCTGGTAACTACAATTTTAGCTTTCAAAAAAATTGTGTAGATTTGTTTTGGTCAGTGTTTGCTGCAGCAGACGTGAAGCTGGATAATGTTGGGCGACATATTACCTAAAAAAACAGAAAAATGAGAATTTTATTAATCATACTGATAATTTTTATTTCTTGTCAGAATAAAACTGAAGTAAAGACTAGTAAAATACCATATGAGCAGAATAACAATCCAGTAGAAAATTCAGAGTTTAAAAATAACTCAGAAGCAAAATTTCATAAAATTCCTTACAGTTTAAGATTTAATTACTTTGACTCTTTAGGTACAAAAATTAATCCAAATAAGAATTACGAATATTGGCAATACGCAACTTTTTATCAAGGTTACGGGAAAAAAGAAATAAAATATTTTGTACTAAAACAAGGTGGTGATACATTACAAAGAAAAAAAATAAATGAAAAAATAAATCCTATCAAAGTTATAGGAATATTTCAAGGAGGGCATCCAAGTTATCGTTGTAATTATGCAATTTATATAGAAAATCAAAAAATACATTATGTCAAAACTGAAGATGAATTTAGAAGTTTCCTTGGTAACATTGATAATTTAGAAGAAGCCATGCTTTTAGCAAGAACATATGGATATACATTAGGAAATGATAAGAATACAAGTGGATATAGAAAAATTGATAATAATTATGAATTACAATTATCAAAATTTCATGATTTTCCTAGAAGCGTAGAATCAGTAGAAATAAAAATTGGTTATGATGGAACGATTAAAACCAAAAGTTTAGGTATTTTAAAAGACGAAGATTATAAATAAAAATTACAATCGCCCAACAGCCGTTTCAAGCAATGGCTAGGCTTGGAATTTATCATAATTGATAATTGTTGAATCAACGTTTTGTCTATATTTTTGATGGTCAACGAATTAAACACGTCAACTTCTTGAAGCTGCGAAACGTTGGAAGAAAGTTAAAAAAACTGCACGAAAGAATTCTATTGTAAAAATTTCATTAATTTTGTTTTTGAAATTTATAAATAATGAAATATCCAAGATACGAATATTCAACTGAACCTGAATTAAATATATTTGAATTTGAAAGTATTGGTCCTAAAGGAAAAATAATCAAATTAGTGCAATATACAGAAATGAACATAAAAGGTTATTATAATTTAGCTTTTGGAGATTTAGACGTAATAACGAGAGAAATAAATGATGGTGTAATAACGAATAATGGAGACGGGACAAAAGTTTTAGCAACTGTTGTTTCTACAGTTTATGCATTTACAGGTAAATATCCGGAAGCTTATATTTTTGCAACTGGAAGTAGTGAAGCAAGAACAAGATTATACAGAATGGGTATTACAAATAATTTAGAGGAATTGAAAAATGATTTTTATGTTTATGGCTTAAGAAATGATGAAACATTTGAGCCTTTTATAGTTGGAGAAGATTATTTAGGTTTTTTAATAACAAGAAAAAATTAAAATTATGAAAGTTGAAGATTTAAATAAAGCAAAAATACCAGTAGTTAAAATAAATAAAAAACTGGAAGAATTTAAAGGGAAAATATTGTTTCCCGAAAAACTTAATTTAGCAAATAAAATGCTAGATAAAGCAAAGTTGCCAAAAGTAGGAGCATTAAAATAACCTTCTGCCAACACACGTTTGTGCTAATGGCTAGGTAATTTTTCATCAGAAAACAATTCACCGAATCAATTATTTGTGTATTTTTGGTTTGGTAGTAATCAAACTACGCCACTGCTAGAAGCAGCAAAACGCTAGCCGACATTGCAAACCAACATTCTATGAAAAGACTATTTTTAATAATATCCATTTCTCAATTCTTTTTTGGTTGCAAAAATAAAGTTGAAAAGATTATACCAAAAGGAGAACCTTCAACTGTATTTCCAACCGTTTTAAATCCAATTAATTTAAAATACGAATCACTTTTTGACGAAGAAAATCCAACTTGGATTTCTACAGCAAATTATAGGTTCAATTACTTAGGTAAACTAAAAGATACTATCAAATTAGGAATTGTTGGTTTTGAAACTTTCGTTCCTATTAATAAAAATTCAAAAACCGAAAATAGAAAACGTCCAAATGCAGATTATTACATTGAATGGAACAAAGAAAGCCGTTTTAAATTCATGCGAGAACCGAAAATTGAGATTCAAATAAGTTCAAAAAGAATTAACAACTTTTATCCTGTTTTATTAAGAAATGCAACTAAAGATACAATTCCAATTGGACATGGAAGTATTATCCCATTAATTCTTGAAGCAAAAGACAAAACTGGAAAATGGAAACCAATACAGAAAAGGTTTTCATATATGTGCGGAAATGGAGTTGGGACAGTCATATTACCACCATCAGAAATAGCGGTTACATTAGCACCAATTTTCAAAGGAAATTTTAGAACTCAATTACGGGTTTCGATGGGTAGTAATAAATCAAATTCATTTTGGGGAAATATTAATTATAGACAATTTCAGAGTAAGTTTGATGAAAATGGAGAGTACAAAAAAGAATATCTAATTGAAAATCCAGAAAGCAACGACCGCTAACAGCCATTTCAATCAATGGCTAGGCTTGGGATTTATTTATAAAACTTCTGTAAAAATCTTTTTTCTTACAATACAACTTTCGTTTTATTTATTCGGTATATTTGTTAACGTAATCGCTGAAAATTCGCCACTTCTTGTAGCGGCGAAACGTTGGGTACAATGCAATGAAAAACATAAAAATGAAAATTTTATTTTTCCTAATATTCACTTCAACAATCTATGGACAAAACTTAAAAATTGTTTCAGACGAAGAGTTATGCCACCAAATAAAATTATGTATTGATTATCTAAATAATGATTCAGAACTAAATGTCAAAAATTTTAAGTTTGATTCAATATTACATAATGGGTTATACTATGGATTTTTCCAGTTAGAATATGTGAAAAATCAATTAAATATTGGCAAAGAAGAATTATTAAATTTTGAAAATGAAAAAGTTAATCAGTTATTTAATAAATTAGAGAACATAGAACATTCAAAAGTAAAACTAAATTTAGATTGTATCAAAATAAAACAAAACTCAAACGTTACTTTATCAAAATTAGATAAAGATAATCTGTTATTAAATATAAAGACAATAAAAAATGGCTACATGGGAATAGCATATTTGTTCTTTTTTAAAGATGGTAAAATAATCAATGTTGAAAAAAAAGCATGGATTATATAAATGCACTATACCCAACAGCTGTTTCTAGCAATGGCTAGTATGGGAACCATCATAATTGATAATTGTTGAATCAACGTTTTGGTTATATTTGTGATGGTCAATGAGTGAAGTACACCACTTCTTGTAGCGGCAAAACGTTATGTGCCATATTATGACACCGCTAAATAACAATAATACTTCGAGAAAATGAACAGAATTTTTTTATTACTTTTTTGCTTGACAGTCTACAATTTTGGACAAGCTCAAACAATTGACACACTAATAAATGTTGGAAATCACAAATTGCATTTTAACATTATTAAAGGAAAAGGAACTCCAATCCTTTTTGAAGCTGGAAATGGTGATGATTGCGCTGTTTGGCAATCACTAACAAACGAAATTCATAAGCAAACAAAAGCTACAATAATAACTTATGATAGAGCAGGTTTAGGAAAAAGTGAAATTGATACGACAAAAATCAGTTTCCAGAACGAAGTAAAAGACTTAGAAATAGTCTTGAAAAAATTAGGCTATTCTAAAAGAATATTCATTGTTTGCCATTCTTTCGGTGGCTATTATGCTTCTTTATTTAATCATCGAAATTTAAAAAAAGTAAAAGGAGTTGTTTGTATAGACATTGCTACTCCTTGCTTTTTCACTAAAAAATGGTCGGATGAATTTATCCAAACTATAAAAGAGGAAGATTGGAAAATGATAAAACAATATAAGCCCGGTTTATTTTATGCTTTAAAAAACTTTTCAAGTACAGCCGAATGGATGCAAGACAAGTTTTTAAATTCAAAAACACCAGTAACTATGATTATGGCAGAAAATGTACAACCGATGATAAAGGAAGATGAAAAAGAAAATTGGACAAATTGCTGTAAGGAATTTGGAACAATGCCTAATCATAATTTTGTAATTGCTAAAAATGCTGACCACAAGGTTTGGATAAAAAATCCAACAATCGTCATTGAAGAAATAGTAAAACTGTACAAAAAAGTTAAATGAACATAGGAATTTTTACATACGGAACAAGAGGTGACTTGCAACCATACATTGCATTAGCACTTGGACTAATGGACAAAGGACATAAAGTAACACTTTCAGCAACAGAGGATTTTAAAGACTTTGTAGAAGGATTTGGCGTAAAATTTGAACCTCTTTGGGGAAATGCTGAAACAATGATGAACTCAACAGAAGGACAAAGCATTTTACAAACAGAAAACACAATAAAACTGATGAAGTATTATTTTAAAGTACTTCATGACAATAGAGAACCATTACGAAAAAGTTACTACGAAGCTATTTCAAAAGTAGATTTCATTATTGCCAACTCAATGACACTTCCCATTGTGAGTGCCATTGCTGAAAAACAAAATAAGAAAGTAGCATTGACTTATTTTATGCCTCCAGTTGTACCTACAAAAGAATTTCCATTAGGCGATTTTGACTTTTTAAATTTTCCTTGGTATAACAAATTAACTTATAAAATTGCCCAAAGTTTCTTTTGGAAATTTATTAAACAAGACACCAACGAATACAGACAAGAACTTGGTTTACCCATTTTAAAAGAAAATTTGGTTACCTATCTTGACAAACAAAAAATATTGGATTTATATTGTATCAGTCAATCATTAATTCCACAACCAAAAGATTGGGAAAACCATCATAAAATCACAGGATTTATTAACATTCCTAAACTGAAAAGAGATGACCATTTTTTGGATAAAACACCAACCGAACTTACTGAATGGTTAGAGCAAGGCAATAAGCCAATTTACATAGGTTTTGGAAGTAACGGGGTTGGTAATACTGAAAAGTTTATTACTATATTGACAGATATTTTAGAGCAAACCAATGAACGCATTTTGTTTTGTACAGGTTGGTCGCAGTTTGACAATTTACCCAAACATAAAAATCTATTCAGTATAAAATATCTAAATCACGAAACTGTTTTACCAAAATGTAAAGTCGGCATTTTTCACGGAGGGGCTGGAACTTTGGCGACAATGTTGAGACACAATTTGCCAGTAATTATTATATCGTTTTACACAGACCAACCAACTTGGGGAAAAATAGTAGAAAAGAAAAAGTTAGGTTTTCATATACCAGTAAAAGTTCTAACAACAGACAAACTTATTACAGCCATTAAAAAATCTCAGTCAGACGAAATAAAAAACAATGTTATAAATGGTGGACAAGCAATTGCAAACGAAAACGGACTTGACAACGCAATAAATGAAATCGAAAAATACTTTAATGACAAATAAAATAAGGTACAACCAAGGTATTGCCAAAAGCGTTGCTATTTATCCTAAATTGAACATAAAAACTTAACTTTAGAATTATATGAAAAGAATATTTATAATCGTACTTATTTTAAACCTAAATCTTATTTTCTCTCAAAATTATTTTGAAGGTAAAAGATTATATTGTAGATCAGAAAATGCAGAAGCATTAAGACTGTTTAATATAGGTATTGAAACTTTATATTTAAACACTAATTTAGATAAAAAGTATTTAAAAAAAACTTCCGATATATTTTTCAAAGCTTATAAAATAGATTCTACTTTCTGCGATGCAATGTTTTTTACAGGTTATACTATGCGTTTATTAAATGACAAAAATGCTTTAGTATGTTATTATATAGCAGACAGTTTATCAAATAACAAATCAATAGAATTTAAATCAAATCTTGCAGCAGAATCCCTAAGACTGGAAAACATAGAAGGTCTAAAGTTAGCAAGAAAAAAATACAATGAAATTATTGAATATTTTCCATATAGCCCTGAAGGATATTATGGATTTGCAATAACCTCTCCTGAGATTGGTGATTATGAAAAAGGTCTTGAAAATATATCTATTGCAATCGAAAGATATAAAAATATGAATCAAGTTGTTAGAGATGATGCAATTTTTATAAAAGGTATACTATTGGCATTGAACAAAAAATATGAAGAAGGGTTAGAAAATCTAGAAAAATGTTTTTCGACTTATAAAAAAGATGAAAGCTTTAAAATTTATTATGCTCTTTGTTTATTAGAAGTTTCAAAGTTAAAGGAAAATCAAAAAATGAAACAAAAGGCATTAAAATTTTACGAGAAAATAGAATTTAAAGAACATATTCCGAAAGGAATAAAAGATTTGCTACAATTTTAAACGACTTATAATCCTTCATTTCTGCGGCAGTTGTAAATTAAAACAGAAGACAACTATAATAGAATTCTGGATTATGTAGTTGAAAGGATTACTAGAAAAATGTAGTAGCATATAAATTATAAAACCACACGAAAGGATTCGTATGGTAATGTACACTAAATCACAAATAGAAAATGAAAATAGAAAACCCAGCATTTGATTACGATAAACTCGGACAAAAATACTCAGGACATAGGCAAACTGACCCGAGAATAGCAGAATATGTTTTTGAAGAACTAAAAGATGCCAAAACAGTTTTGAATGTCGGTGCAGGTGCAGGTTCATATGAACCTACGACTAAATATGTCGTTGCAGTAGAACCTTCTTTTGTAATGCGTTCTCAAAGAATTCAAAATGGGAAACTACCAGCCATAAATGCAAAAGCCGACAATTTACCTTTTGATGATAATTCATTTGACGCTTCAATGGCTATGGTAACCATTCACCACTGGCCAGATATTGATAAAGGGTTAAAAGAGTTACGAAGAGTTACAAAAGGACAAGTTATAATAATGACTTTTGACCCAGAACATCTAGACGATTTTTGGAATGCAAATTATTTCCCTGAACTTATTGAGGTAGAAAAAGCCCGTTATCCTAGCATCGATTCTATAAAAAATTCACTTGGCGGAAATTGTAAAGTAGTCCCCATCCCTATTCCACTGGATTGTATGGATGGTTTTCAAGAAGCATTTTATGGTAGACCCGAGGCTTTTTTGGATAAGGAAATTCGTTTAGCACAATCAGCATGGGGATTTTTACCCATTGGCTTAGAAGACAAATTAGTTCAATTCCTTTATGACGATTTAAGATCTGGAGAATGGGATAAAAAGTATGGTCATTTTAGAACGCAACCCACTTTTACTTGTGCTTTACGATTACTAATTTGTAAGCCCAATGATAACGAATAAAAAACAACTGTTTCTTACAATAGCTCGGCATGGTCTTTATCAGAATTGGTAATTGTTGAAACAACGTTTTGGTTATATTTGTAATTGGCAGTGAATGAAGTACGCCATTTCTTGTAGCTGCGAAACATTGGCGATCATTGCAGAGCGACACCTAAACCGACAATTAGATAGTAAAACCACAAAGACAAATTAAACAATGAAAAAAATCTCCCAAATGCAATTTTTTTCTTTTCTCACCATACTGCTTTTGTGGACTGCCTGCAATGAACAAGTTAAAAAAGATTTGCCAAAAGAAAAGGAAGATTCAAAACTAATAAAAAAAATAGGAAAAGGCATTGTGCAACGTTTTTTACAGGACAAATCAGGTAACCTTTGGTTCGGGACCACAGATAATGGACTTTATAAGTATGACGGAAAATCGTTTAACCAATTTACAATAAACGATGGGCTAGATTCTAATAAAATTTATTGCATTTTGGAAGATGTAGATGGTAAAATTTGGGTGGGTACCGAAATGGGGCTTTGTCTTTACGATGGAAAAGCATTTTCCAAAATCGAGATTCCTTTTCCAAACAATCTGCCTCCTAATAACAATCCCCTCTATCAAACCCATTGGGTATACAATATGCTACAAGCAAAAAACGGAAAACTATGGTTTGTAACGATTGATGGTATCTATATTTACGATGGCAAATCTTTTACACATTTTCCAATAAATGAAGCCGCAAATGGCTTTTTGACCTGTAATGATAAGATGGAACGCATTTTGGAAGATAATGCAGGTAACATCTGGCTTGGTGGAAGAACCAATGAAGGTGTATTTCGTTACGATGGAAAATCTATAACCAACCTCAAACCTATGAATTTGTTTCAAAATGGACCAAAGCCTAAAGCTCATAATTGGGGGTGGCCTCAATTGCAAGACAAAAACGGAAATCTTTGGTTCAGCAATTGGGGTGGAGTCTACCGTTTTGATGGAAAAATATTTACTGGTTTTACAAAAAAAGATGGTTTGCCAAGTGAAGTTACCCGAATCATAGAAGACCAAAAGGGAAATCTTTGGTTTGGCACTAGTGATGGTCTTAGACGTTACGATGGTAAAACTTTCACTTATTTTAAAGATGGGCTAATCAATCCCTGGATTTGGGAAATTTTGGAAGATAAAAATGGAAATCTTTGGGTGGGAACTAGAGATAATGGTCTATACTTTTTCGATGGAAAATCATTTATTACTTACACAGAATATAAGCGTTAGCTTGGAACAGAATAACAAAAAAAGCAACAAACCGCTAACGCTTGCTATGCGAACAACACTTATTTTTCCTAACTTATCACCTATTTTTCTCGAAGAAATTCTATCTTAGCGGAGACTTTTTACGTGCAGTCGCGTAGCAAGAAACCGTTGTGTGCAACCTTTAGAACGACCGCTTATGACAGAAAAAATAATTGACAAAGAAACAGCTGAACATTATTTATGGGGCGACAACTGTGACAGTTGGGTGTTGGCTGATACAGTTGGACTTTCAGTAAAACAAGAAAGTATGCCAAGTTTAACAAAAGAGAAATTGCATTTCCACACCAACGCTCAACAATTTTTCTATATTTTAAGAGGTTCCGCAACTTTTTATTTAGAAAACAATAAAGTAACTGTAATTGAACAAAAAGGAATATTAATTCATCCGAAAACAAAACATTATATCGCAAATGAAACAAAAGAACAACTTGACTTCCTTGTTATTTCTCAACCAACAACGAATAATGATAAAACTACGATTGAACAATGATAAACTTTAACGGTAAACTTTTCAGACCAATATGTAATACTGAAAATAGAAAAACTTCATGCAAAATCATTTTAAGCTTCGCTTCTATTATTCTGCTATCGCTATCTGCTTATTGTCAAACAGAAAAGAGTTCTAACAAACAGGAAATAAAACAAGTACTGCAAACTTTTATGGAATGTCTTGTAAAAAAAGATAGTATTAAATTTTATTCTCTTTTTCACACAGATCCTGTTGTTTGGGTTGGTGTTTCACATCAAAAATCATATGCAGACGAATTGAAAAAAGATGCAACGGCTAAAAATTATTTTAGTTCCAATTATAAATCGTTCTACAAGCATTTTTACACTAAAGACATTGAAGAAAAGTTTTCTAACATTCAAATTCTCGAAAATGGATATATTGCTACAGTACTATTTGATTACAGTTTTTGGGAAAAAGGAAAAAAAACAAATTGGGGAAAAGAAAATTGGGCAATGATTAGAACCAACGAACAATGGAAGATTACTTCTGTCCTTTTTTCATCTGAGGACGAAGCCATAAATCCCGAACCCAAACGGAAAAAATAAAAAGAGGTTATGGAATGAAACATCTACAGGGTTGACTATTGTGATTGTATGCAATGCTTTTTAATACTAATTAGTGTTATAAAAATGTTTTAATACAAAAATAAAATACTTATTAGTATTTTATCTTATCATGCCTATTTTTGTTTATGCAAAATAAGTATAACATTGTGCTTGTAAACTTGTACTGTCTTTACTAACTTAGCAAAGCTAAAAAGTCTAAACTGCTACTAGTGGAACCAAAGCAGAATTAAATATCTAACGTAATTTTGAAAGTAATGGAAAACATGAATTCTGCAATTTTTCCGGTTTTGACAACCAAAAGACTAACACTTAGAGCATTATCAACAGATGATCAAGATGCTATTTTTGCTTTGCGTTCTGATCCAGAAGTAAACCAATATCTTACTAGACAAGCTTGCACTTCAAGTCAAGATGCTTTACACTTTATTAACATGGTTACTGATAATATTGAAAAGAACAATACTTTGTATTGGGCAATTACCTTAACTGAGTCTAAAACGCTTGTTGGTACAATTTGCTTGTTTGACTTTTCAATGGAAAAAAGTAGTTGCGAAATTGGATATGAACTTAGGCCTAAATACCAAGGCCAAGGAATAATGAATGAAGCGGTTCGGGTAGTCATTGACTATGTTTTTGAAACGTTGAAGTTCGAAAGTATACGTGCGCAAACTGATTATCGAAATCAAAACTCAATCCATGTACTGTCAAAATTCAATTTTATAAAATCGGAAGAAACAGATATAGATAATCCTGACTTAACTACTTTTGTGGTAACTAAACAAGATTTTATAGGTAGTAAGTAGTCCTACTTACCTATTTATCTAAAAACCACTATTTTATACAAAGATTTAACTCAAAACGTTAATACGCAGAGTGGTTAGTATTTTTTGTAGATTATTTTTGCTCCATGTAAGACTCTGATATGTAAAGCTTTCTATAAATCAATTGATTTGTATTATTTTCAAACGAACATTCTTGAATTAAAAATTGTATCATTGTCAAATAGTACAAAATGATTTAATACTTTCGTTTCCTATAATAAAAAAACGCCTCAAAATAACTCTTGAAGCGTTTTTTTTTAGTTGTAGTACTACTTACTTAGGATAGCATAAATTTCATCCTTTAGATGTAGCAATTTTGCTTTTAGTTCATGTACGTACTCATCTATGGCTATTTGTTCGCCTGTGTTGATACGGTGTACTTCGTTTTCTACTTTGTGGTATTCCTCAAATAGATCTCTAAAATGTGTATCATTTTCTTTTAGTAAATCTAGTTTTTCCTTGTATTCAGGAAACTCGTGGAGCAAATCATGTCTTTCCATTTTTTTTTCTAATTTTTTGGTTACTAATTATGACAGTTGGCTTCTGCTTGTACAAACAAGTCTAAGTTGCTTGGCGACAGGTATGCAATGTCAAGTCCTAATCCTCTAAAAATAAATAACAATCCAATTACAACAGTTACAATAGGAATGGCTTTTTGCAATTGGCTTCGTATCGGTATCGACAAAAAGTTGCTTACATAAACCACTGCGCTCATTAGGGGTATAGTACCAAGTCCGTAAAGCAGCATATAAGCAACGCCTAAAAAAGCATTTTGCATAGCAATAGCACCGAAAAGGGCTGCATAAACCAATCCGCAAGGTAAAAATCCGTTGAGTAGTCCAATGGTAAACAAAGCATCGGGTGTTTTGCGTTTAAACTGGTTACCCAAGTTAGACTTAATACTAGCAATTAGTCTGTAAATCGGTCTTGAAAAATTGTATTTGGCAAAAATGCGTTCGGGAACAATGGCTAAAACAATCATCATAATTCCCACAACAATCGACATGCGTTGTTGCATTCCTGCTAAGAACAATCCTTTTCCTATTAATCCAAAGAGCAAACCTAATGTTGCATAGGCTGTTAATCTTCCTAGATGGTATGTCAAAATCTGTATGGCTTTCTTTGTCGGGTTTTGGTGATTTACAGGTAGCATCATAGCGATTGGTCCGCACATCCCTATGCAATGCAAACTGCTAATCAAACCGAAAACCAAAGCTGAAATTAACATACTAAAGTTAGTTATTAGTACTGAAATAGAAGATGACATATGTCATTTTACCTCGTATTTCTTAGTAATTTATTTTTTCTCTTTTTAAAAATTCTTTTCCGTCGTATGTCCATTCTACAGAAATGTCCCAAAGACCGCTAGCCAAATTACTTTTAGGTATGAGCAAATGTGGACTTGATAACGAAATAGGTACTTCGAAATCGAGTTTCTGACTAGACGGTCTATATAAGGACACTTTTCCTTTTATTTTGGTAATATCTAAGTCTTTTGGAAAATCTACAGCAATGCCATCAGCCGATTTGGATATCAAAACTTTTACTTCCATATCTTGAGCATTTTGCTCTTTTTCCATTTGTTGGGTGTAGGCTAACTCTTTTTTATAGTATTCTTCGGTAACTAGTTCATTATCATATTTATTATTAGATTGTACTTTGAAAACAAAGAATAATATAAAACTCATAAATAGTGCAAAAGCAATTACAATTGATGTCCCCCAATTTATTTTCATGTTTCTTCTTTTTTAGTTAAAATTTCTTGGCCCAACAAAGTTAGTTGTGGTCGATTCGATAAGCTTATCGTTGTTATATACTTCTATTTTCAATTCAACTTTTTCACCTTTTAGATTAGACTCCAGTATTTTTACAAACATGGTTCCTTGTGACATTCCTTGTTTTGGAACTTTTACCGATGGGTTTCCTACCAATTTAATTTCACCCTTAGGATCTACCAATTTGAAGGTTACATTGTCAAAAGTGCCTTCGGTCTTATTGATGATTTTATAATTGTAAATATTCGTAATGTTTTTTCCTTCGTGTTGAAACAATTGTCCAGGCATGTGCAGAATGGTTGCTTCTACATCATTTCGCAAGAAAAGCATTCCGATAAAAACACCTATCAATATTGCCAAAACAGCTATGTAGCCTTTCATTCGTAGCGTTAACTTGAATTTTTCTTTCTTAACGATTTCGTCTTCACTTGCATAACGAATTAACCCTTTTGGCAAGCCTACTTTTTCCATGATGGTATCGCATTCATCTATACAGGCTGTACAGTTAATGCATTCTAATTGCGTCCCGTTTCTGATGTCGATACCTGTTGGACAAACGTGAACACATACTTTACAATCGATGCAATCTCCTTTTCCAAGAGCAGCTCTATCTTCGTTTTTATTGAATTTGGCTCTACCTGTTTCTCCTTCACCACGTACGTGATCGTATGCAACATTTATGGTTTTATTGTCGAGCAAAACACCTTGCATTCTTCCATATGGACAGGCAATAATGCATACTTGTTCTCTAAACCATGCGTAGATAAAGTAGAATACACCCGTAAAAATTAGTAATGCAATAAGTGTACTAGTATTTTGAGCTGGTCCTTCTTTTATGAATTGAATCAATTCGTCACTTCCGATTAAATAAGCTAAAAACACATTGGCGATGATAAACGAAATCACGAAAAAGATAAACCATTTAGTTAATCGTTTTCTTATTTTTTCTGCATCCCAAGCTTGCTTTTCTAATCGCATTTGTTGGGCTCTGTCTCCATCTATCCAAAATTCAATTCGACGAAAAACCATTTCCATGAAGATGGTTTGAGGGCAAAACCAACCGCAAAAAATTCTACCAAAAACAACTGTAAAAAGAGCCAATCCTACTACTCCAATAATCATTGAAATTACGAATAGATGGAAATCCTGTGGCCAAAAAGGGAAGCTAAAAATATTGAACTTTCTTTCTATTACATTGAACATCAAAAATTGATTTCCATTGATTTTGATGAATGGTGCTCCCAATAAAAAAGCAAGCAGAAAATAGCTTAGCATTTTTCTTTTATCATAGAATCTTCCAACAGGAATTTTGGGGAAAATGAATGCTCTTTTTCCTGACTTGTCAATAGTTGAAATTGAATCTCTAAAACTCTCTTCTGGCAACTTATTTGTAGACATTTTAACGTATTTTTAACGGTAAATACCGTGTAAATTTTGAAAAGGTTTTGAGTACTCCCAAAACCTTTTCGTTATTAATTATTTTGCTGGTACCTCAGCTGTTTTTGTACTATCTGTGGCTGTCGTAGCAGCATCTGCTTTTGGGGCTGCTTCTTCTACCCATTTTTCTCCTTCTGCTGCTTTTCCGCCTGCTGGTTTAGAACCTTGAAGACTTAAAACGTAACTAGCAATTTTTTGAATATCGGTTGGTTTTAAGGTGTTTTTCCAAGCCACCATTGAAGGGTTATTTGGACTTCCTTCTGAAATAACTTTGAATACATTTTTAATACCTCCTCCGTTAATCCAGAATTCATCTGTTAAGTTTGGTCCTACTATACCACCACCATCTGGTTTGTGACAAGCTGCACATGTGTTGGTAAAAATTTCTTTTCCTTTTGCTAAGCTTTCCGCATCTGTAAGTAACGTCACTTTATCGATATTCATATCATCTGGTGCAGCGGCAGCGTTTTTGGCAAGTTCTGCATTGGCTAACTCAACTTCTTGGTCAAACTCTTGCGCTTGTGTATAGTCACCCATGACATGGAAACGTACTAAATAGACTAGTGCAAAAATAATGGTTGCATAGAATAGATTAACCCACCAAGGTGGCAGTACATTATCTAACTCTCTAATACCGTCGTAATCGTGCTCTAGCATTACATCGGCTTCTTGTTCTACAGATTTAGAACGAGTAAGTTTGCTCATTATCCCTTGGTAGAATTTACTTTCGGTAAATGGTAATGATTGTGCTTCGTCTAATTTTTTCTTTTGTTCGTCTGTCAATAAATGATAGGTCACTTTATCTACAGCATTAACTACAATTTCTATTGCAATTAATAAAAACAAAAAGACAATTAGGAATAAAGAAACCATAGGAAACTTTATAAAGGCGGGTCTATCACCTGAATCGATGAAAAATTCCAAGGCTGCAAATACGATTGCAACTATCAATGGAACTCTTATGTATGATGGAATTATTTTTTTCATTATTGTAAACTTTTATATGTTGAAATTAATTAGTCGTTTAATGGAAGGTTACTTATCTCTTTGATTCGTTCTTTGCTATATGTAAATGCCCAAACGGTGTACAATACAAAAGCTGTAAAAAAGATTCCAAGTGATATGATAGGGTATATAGCTACCCCATCTATCGTTTCCAAATTATGTTTTACAAATTTTAACATGACTATTATTTTTTATCTTTTACTTGTATATCTGTACCCAAACGTTGCATATAAGAAATAAGTGCAATAATTTCTCTGTCTTTTAATGGAACATCTGAGCCTTCAAATGACTTTTTAATCTCTGCATTGGCCAATAATGTTTTTTCGATCGTACTTGCTTGTTCTTCAATAGCTTTTGGAGCGTTGGCAATGTCTTCTGGTGTGTATGGAACACCAAGTGTTACCATTGCTTCCATTTTTGCTTGTACTAATGAGTTGTCCAATTTGTTTTGTACTAACCATTGGTATCTAGGCATTAATGAACCTGGAGAAATACTTTGTGGGTCATAGAAGTGGTTAAAGTGCCATACATTATCTCTACCTCCATTGAATGGTTTTCCTTTTACACCTTCTCTGTGCAAATCTGGACCAGTACGCTTAGAACCCCACAAGAATGGATGGTCGTAAACATATTCACCTGCTTTTGAGTATTCTCCATAACGCTCAACTTCTGAACGGAAAGGACGAATTAATTGTGAGTGGCAACTTACGCAACCTTCACGAATGTAAATGTCTCTACCTTGTAATTCAAGTGGTGTATATGGTTTAACAGCTGCTATTGTAGGGATGTTTGATTTTACTAAAATAGTTGGTAAAATTTGAACCAAACCACCAATTAAGATGGCTACTGTAGATAACAACATAAATTGTACTGGTCTTCTTTCTAACCAAGCATGCCATTTTTCTCCTTTTAATCTTCCGTTGCTAATAGCTGCTAATGCTGGTGCTTCTGCCAATTCGTCTTCTACAGAAGAACCTTGTTTAACGGTCATAATGATATTATATACCAATACTAAAAGTCCTACTAGGAATAAAGTTCCTCCAATGGCTCTCATCCAATACATTGGTATTAACTGTGTAACTGTTTCTAAGAAATTCCCATATTGTAAGCTTCCTTCACCTGGTTTAAACTGTTTCCACATAGAGGCTTGGGTAAATCCTGCTACATACATTGGAAGTGCATATAATACTATTCCTAGTGTTCCAATCCAAAAGTGAAAATTAGCTAGTTTCTCTGAGAATAACTTTGTTTTGGTCATACGTGGTATCAACCAATATATCATACCAAATGATAAGAAACCATTCCATGCTAAGGCTCCTACGTGAACGTGAGCTATAATCCAGTCTGTAAAGTGTGCAATTGCATTTACATTTTTTAATGATAGCATTGGTCCTTCAAAAGTTGCCATTCCGTAACCTGTAATTGCTACTACAAAGAATTTTAATACTGCATCTGTACGTACTTTGTCCCACACACCACGAAGTGTTAACAGTCCATTAATCATACCTCCCCATGATGGAGCGATCAACATAACAGAGAAAACAACACCTAGGTTTTGTGCCCAATCTGGTAATGCAGAATATAGCAAGTGGTGCGGTCCAGCCCAGATATAAATAAAGATTAATGACCAGAAGTGAATAATAGATAGTCTATAGGAGTATACGGGTCTATTGGCTGCTTTGGGTACAAAGTAATACATCATTCCTAAGAAAGGGGTTGTCAAGAAGAAGGCAACGGCATTGTGACCATACCACCATTGTACTAAAGCGTCTTGAACACCAGCGTATACAGAGTACGATTTTAATCCTGCAACTGGCAGCTCTAAACTGTTAAAGATATGAAGAACAGCAACTGTAACAAAAGTAGCGATGTAGAACCAAATAGCTACGTATATATGACGCTCTCTTCTTTTGATTATGGTTCCAATCATATTGATACCAAATACAACCCAAATCAAGGCAATGGCGATATCAATTGGCCATTCTAATTCTGCATACTCTTTTGATGTTGTAAATCCTAGAGGTAACGTAATTGCAGCTGCAACAATTATTAACTGCCAGCCCCAAAAATGAATTTTGCTTAATAAATCGCTAAACATCCTAGCTTTTAATAAACGTTGCATTGAGTAATAAACTCCTGCAAACATAGCGTTACCAACGAAGGCAAAAATTACCGCATTGGTATGTAAAGGTCTTAATCTACCAAAACTTAAAAACGAAATTCCGCTTGTCATGTTTGGAAATAAAAACATAAAGGCTAAAATTAGCCCTACTAACATTCCTACAACGCCAAAAACGATACTGGCGTAGAGAAAGTTTCTTACAATTTTGTTGTCGTAATAAAATTGTTGCTTGTCCATAATTAAACTTGTTTTTCTTCTGTTATTTGTATTTGATTTTTGTTAGTTTCCTTACGAAGTTCATCGTCAAAAAGCATTCTGACTGATGGTGTGTAATCGTCGTCAAACTGACCGCTTCTTACTGCTCTTATAAAGGCATACAAGAATGCTATTGCTACGACGATACTAATTGAGATTAATAAATAAATGACACTCATACCTTAAATTTGTGTTAACAAAGTTACTTCTCCCCTTTTTTTTAAAATATGATATTTATCATACATTATATTTTACTTAAAAATAAATGGGGTTTTATATTCCTATTCTTTTGAACTGCATATAAAATTGTCGCTTTTATAGTGACTCTCATAAATTATTTAACTCTTGCAAAAACATTACTCATAATAGTAACAAAGCTTACTATTGTTATTGTACTCAAAGGCATTATTATGGCCGCTACAATGGGCAACAAATTTCCTGTAACGGCATAACTCAAGCCCACAACATTATATAGTAAGGACAATCCAAAACTCATGTAAATTGTTTTCATCGCATTTTTTGAGTATTTCAAAAAGAAAGCGATTCGCTCAAACTGGGTTGCGTCCAAAATTCCATCACATGCTGGTGAGAATACATTTACATTTTCTGAAATTGAGATTCCTACGTTACTTTGTGCCAATGCTCCTGAGTCATTTAATCCATCACCTATCATTAAAACATTTTTCCCTTGTTTTTGTAAACTATCAATATACTGTAGTTTTTGTTCTGGTTTTTGATTGAAAACCAAGGTCACTGAATTGGGTAATAATTTTTCTAAAATTTTGCGTTCTCCGTCGTTATCGCCTGATAATACATACAGGTTGTATTTTTTTTCTAAATCTTCAAAGAGTTTTTCTATTCCTTGTCTATACTGATTGGTGAAAACATAGTTTCCTTTGTATATCCCATTTATTTCAACGTGTACTTTTGTTTTTTTATGTGTGTTTTCGGTCATGGTCTTAAGAAATTGGGAGGAGCCTAATTTTACAGTATTGCCATCGATATTGGCAAAAATTCCTTTTCCTATAATTTCTTCAAAACTTGCAGGATCTATTTTATCTTGGTTTGGAATGTAATCATACAATCTTCTACTTAATGGATGATTGGAACCTCTTAGGACATTTTTTACCAATTTTAGTTCAAAATCATTTAAGGCTTCTCCTTCGTACGTAATCGATGTTTTTTTATTGGTTGTAATAGTTCCCGTTTTATCAAAAACAATACTATCCACTTTAGCTAATTGTTCGACAACCAAAGCATTTTTTAAATAAAACTTTCGATTCCCTAGAATTCGCAGTACGTTTCCAAGTGTGAAAGGTGCTGTCAATGCCAAAGCACATGGACATGCTACAATGAGAATAGCAGTAAAGACATTAAAAGCTGTTTGAATATCAATAAAAATCCAATAAATAAAGGATAGCACTGCTAATCCTAATAAGGCTGGTGTGAAATAACGACTTATTCTATCGGTAATTGTTTTGTGTTGTTGTTCTACTCTTTTTTGAAAAACATCGTTACTCCATAATTGGGTTAAATAGCTTTGTGATACCGAAAACAATACTTCCATCTCGATTACTTTTCCTAATTGTTTCCCGCCAGCAAAAACCTTGTCACCCGATTTTTTTTCGACTGCTACTTCTTCTCCGGTTACAAAACTATAATCGATTGATGCTTTTTCTGAAATTAAAATCCCATCGACTGGAATTAACTCTTGATTTCTGATTACTAATCGATCTCCTTTTTGAATATCGTAAACTTGTACTGCTTCTTCTACTCCATTGGACAAAATTTTGGTTATGGCAATTGGAAAATAGGATTTATAATCTCTTTCAAATGAAAGAAAATCGTATGTCTTAATTTGAAATAGTTTTCCCAAAAGCATGAAAAATATTAATCCGCACATACTATCAAAAAAACCTTGCCCATAACCCAAAATGATATCGACCGTACTTCGGACAAACATGACAACGATTCCTAGCGCAATAGGGATATCTATATTCAATAATCCTGAGCGTATACTCTTCCAAGCTGAAACATAATAACCGCTTGCAGAATAGATAAATGAAGGCAGTGATAAAACAAAAATTAGCCAACGAAAAAATCCGCGGTATTGGTTAATCCAAAACTCATTGACTTCAAAATATTCGGGAAATGAAAGTAACATGATGTTTCCAAAACAGAAAAATGCTACTCCTATTTTATAGATTAAGTTTCTATCAACTTTTTTCTTTCCTTCGTCAAAATTTTCTAATGAAATGTACGGTTCGTAACCTATTGAGCTTAACATTTCGACTATTTTCCTTAAGGAAGTCTTTTGAGAATTGTAGTTAATACGAACTTTTTTCTCTCCAAAGTTTACTTGAGAAGTTCCAATACCTGTATCTAACTTTTGCAGGTTTTCTAATATCCAAATGCAGGAACTGCAATGAATATGTGGAATATAAAGCGAAATAATACTTGTTGTTTCGTCTTTAAATTCTAATAATTTTTCGACAATATCTTCGTTGTCTAAAAACGTATATTTTCCTTGAATATCTTGTGGTGTTGCACCTGGTGCTGATTGAAAATCATAATAACAAGTCATATCATTTTGACTAAAAATCTCATAAACAGTCTTACAACCGTTGCAACAGAAATCTTTATCATCAAAAATTACTTTGTCTTTTTTTATTATTTCATTACCACAATGGAAACAATTTTCTGTGTCCATAAATTTGCTCATTTTACCTACGACAAAGGTTGTGTTATTAAGTAAATTAAAATATGATATTTGTCATACGTTTTGTAATTTTGTAAACTCATATCAAATAAATTTCCCATGAGCAAATGTGATCAATGTATTGTACGTGAATTTAGTTCCCTAAAAGCATTAAACAAAGACGAACTTCTAAAGATGTCTGAATGCAAAGTTTCATATACAATTAAGAAAGGGGAACCCATTTTTGAAGAAGGTGAAAGCACTAATGGTATTTATTGTGTAAAAGATGGTGTTTGTAAGTTATCTAAATTGAGTGCAAATGGTAAAGACCAAATTGTAAAATTGGTAAAACCTGGGGAATTGTTAGGACAACGTTCTATGATAAGTGATGAACCGGCTAACTTGAGTGCAATTGCATTGGAAGATATGCAAGTTTGTTTTATTCCTAAGAGTGAAATTTTGCAATTTTTCAATCAAAACAATCAGTTTTCTATGAATGTTATGAAGACCATCTGTGGGGACTTGAAAGAGGCTGATGATCACATGGTTTCTTTAGCACAAAAAAACGTAAAAGAAAGACTCGCAGAAACTTTGTTATACCTTGAAGAT
>CAZLEU010000023.1:0-32080 GCA_964558625.1 uncultured Flavobacterium sp. | reverse complement strand
GTGTTTATTTCTTCTTTTTCTTTTCGATGGTTGAAACGTTCTTTTGCTCATTGCTAATTATCTTTAAAAATCTTGATTTATTTTGTATTTTTTGTTTACTAAGTCTGTCTTTGTAAAACCGAGTGCAAATATACAAAGTCTTTTTTTTCTAGCAAGTAGTTTTTTAAAAATATTTTAAAATCCTTTTACTATCTTTGCAGTCTAATAAAAATACGTATTATGTTTCACAGAAATATCAAACTAATTATTGCTGGACTTATTATAATTACTGGCATTTGGCAAATGACAGAAGGTTATATTGGTAATGGAATTTTCCTTATTTTGTTATCAGCACTTCCTATTTTTCTTTACTTTAAAAACGAATTTATCCTTTTGGCATTCCTAAAATTGAGAAAACAGGATTTCCCTGGTGCTCAAAAATGGCTAGCTTACATCAAAAATCCTGAAACGGCTTTGGTAAGAAAGCAACAAGGCTATTTTAACTATTTACATGGAATTATGTTATCGCAAACCAATTTGACACAATCGGAGAAGTATTTCAAAAAAGCGATTGAATTGGGTTTGAATATGGATATGGACTTAGCTGTAGCAAAATTGAATTTGGCTGGATTAGCAATGACAAGAAGAAGAAAATTAGAAGCTACTAACCTTATTAATGAAGTGAAAAAGCTTGACAAACAAAATATGTTGGCCGATCAGGTAAAGATGATGAAAGAGCAGTTGAAAAAAATTTAAATCTCTTTTGAGCCAAATGTAAAAATAAAAAAGTTCGCCGATTGCGAACTTTTTTATTATATAATCAACAGAAATCGGCTATTCGGATTAATACCCTTCTGTTGGGATTTCAATTTCGTATTTTTTCTTGTTTGGGTTTAGCAATTTTGTATCTCTCAACCAAGGATTGTGTATTTTTAATATCTTGTAATTAATTCCTTGCGCTATAGCAAAACTTGCTAAATTTGTGATTGACGAATCAACTTCTACTTTTTTGGTTGGAATATAATTATAAAGTTCTTCGCTAGAAATATTAAAACCAAAATTTGAAGGGTTTTTCATAATTTCTTTCAATGCTAAAATTCGGAAAACATATCTAGATGTTTCTTCATTTAGCAACAAATCATAATAACTAGTTACTTTTTGACTTTCAATCTGTTTGTTTACTCCAGCTGTACCACCATTGTAAGCGGCGGCGGCTAAGGTCCAATTACCAAATTTTTCTTTGGCCTGAATTAAATATTTGCAGGCGGCTTCGGTTGCTTTTTCAAGATGGTATCTCTCATCAACTGTTTCGGTAACTTCCATTCCGTTTTCTCTAGCAGTCGTTGGCATAAATTGCCATATTCCTCTTGCTCCTGCGGGTGAAACTGCATTGGTTAAGTTACTTTCTATAACTGCAAGATATTTAAAATCATCTGGTACTCCATACTTTTTTAGGATGGGTTCCATGATTGGGAAAATTCTGTTGGCTCTTTTTATAATTAGAATTGTTGATGAATGTAAGTTAGCATTAACTAATAATTCTCTATCAAATCGTTCTCTAACATCCGATATAGTAAGAGGTGTATTTTCCCCAGCAAAGTCAACACTTACAGGAAAATATTGTGTTGTCCCTTGTCGTGTAATTGCATTCTTTGTTTCTGTTGAAACAGAATGAATTAATGCACCACTAGCCAAAACCAATCCTAAAATCAATCCTATTTTGTTTACTCTGTTCATAAGTTTCATTATTTTGTATTGGGTAAACATACAAAAATCGAGCCGAAAGCCAAACTATTTTTCTAAAATTATTTTTGGTAAATTGGTATTAAACCACTTGTATTTACTCAAAATCATGGCATGTGTGCCTCCCCTAACATTGATAAATTGTGTAATGTTTTTGGCTGGAAATACCTCATCTGCGTCTCCATGAATGTGAATTACTTCGGTGTCGATTTTAATTCTTTTCCAACAAATCATCTGTTCGATAGCCCAATCGAGATAGGATTTGTTACGCATATGAAGGTATTTTTCGTAGAGTTTTAGTTTCTTTTTTAAAGTGTCACCAAAAGCGTACTTTGTTAACAATTCAACATCCTGCAGTAGGCCCGTTGGCAACAACTTGTAGGCTTTAGTCGTTTTGGCTATTTTCATTCTATTAGGTAATTCACGGTTAGACCGAACGCTCGAAATGATAATTACTTTTTGAGGATTGAGGTATTGTTTCATTTCTTGCACCAAGACACCTCCAAAAGAAACCCCAACAAGAACGGCGTCTTTATGCCTAACTTTTTCTGACATTCGTTTAGCGTAACTTTTTAACGATTCATTGACTTCGGGAAGAATCCATTCTAAAAGATATGTCTCGAAAGTATCTTTTGGCAAATCTATATTTTCAAAAATAGTAGGACTTGCCGCTAATCCTGGCATAAAGTAAATTGGGATTTTAGACATATTTTATTGATTCTTTTAGTAAAACCAGTTTATTATACTTAATTTTGCATAAAATTAAATAATTAAAATGAATTGGCTATGGATGCAGCAGAATTATTAGAAAAATTAGAAATTAAAGACAATACTTTTGCAAGACAGTTTGAAACTCTTGTTGATGGAAAAATAATTTCGGTTGAATATTCTTTTCAAGAGAAAAAAATTTTTCTAACACGTATTAATATATTCGATGGTTTTAATAATGAAGAATTTATCACTACTTTTTTGAAAAACATCATGGAAATTGCTTATGAACGAAAATTAAAAGTTGTGCCAATTTTACCGAAAATAGCAGCATTTATGAGAAAAAATCCAACTTATAGAGATTTGTTACCTCCTGGTATTAAAATATAATTTTTTTGAAATGCAAAAAAAAAATAAAATTCCAAATTCCAAAATTTTAAACTCTGGAATTTGGAATTTTTATTTTGAGATTTTATTTATCTTTAGCAAATGAATTCTGAAGAACTAAATTTGGCTATTATTTCATTTTTTGAAAATATTGAAAAATATTATGGATGTAAAACAGAAATTACCGAAGGTTTGTTTTCGGAATTAGATGATTTGGATGCCAATTTAACAACATGGAATTTATCCGAATTTGATTTAACTCGATCTGCTTATCGTAGTAATGGTAACCGTTTTATGTTTGAAGGTGATAAAATGTACTACGAAATTTCGGGTGAACGAATAATCGATTTTAAACAACCTGGCAGAAATAAATTTGAATTTATCGAACAATACAGCCAAAGCGTTTTTAGGATTACCAAAATCAGGTTTCATTATAGATATTGATTTTTTTGTATAATGTATATTGTAAAATTGTAAACTGTATCAGGCAATATTATTGACTACAAATAATTTACTTTTACCTCAAAAAAATAAATTGTTACATCATACTACCTTAGAAAAATACAATTTTCAATATACATTATACAACTTTACAGTATACAATTTATGCATTTACTTCCAAAAACTCCAATCTAACACTTCCATCTTCATCAATTTTTGTCAAATTTATTTCGTGTAAAGTATTGACTAATTCTGGATTCCAAGGTGTTTTAACTTTTACATAATTTTCTGTAAATCCATGTATGTATCCTTCTTTGTTTTCGCTTTCAAATAAAACTGTTCGGTTACTTCCAATTTGAGATTCATAAAAAGCACGGCGTTTTTTTACCGATAAACCACGTAGCATTTTACTACGTTTGTTTCTAACGTTCATTGGAACGACATCGGGCATTTCAGCTGCTTCAGTATTATCTCTTTCAGAATAGGTAAAAACATGTAGATAGGAAATTTCCAATTCGTTCAAGAAATTATAAGTTTCCAAGAAATCCTCATCTGTTTCACCAGGAAAACCAACAATAACATCAACACCTATACATGCGTGTGGCATAACTTCGCGAATTTTCGCAACTCTATCAGTATAAACTTCACGAAGGTAACGGCGCTTCATTTTTTTCAAAATCTCGTTACTTCCACTTTGTAATGGTATATGAAAATGTGGCACAAATGTTCTACTTTTGGATACAAATTCGATGGTTTCGTTCTTCAACAAATTGGGTTCAATAGAAGAAATTCGTAAACGTTCTATTCCTTCTACTTCGTCTAATGCTTTTACTAAATCAAGGAAAGTATGTTCGTGTTTTTTGTTACCAAATTCACCTTTTCCATAATCTCCAATGTTTACACCTGTTAAGACAATTTCTTTAATCCCTTTTTGAGAAATTTCTGAAGCATTTTTTAATACATTCTCCAAAGCATCACTTCTAGAAATTCCTCTAGCTAGTGGTATTGTACAGTAGGTACATTTATAATCGCATCCATCTTGCACTTTCAAAAAAGCACGTGTTCTGTCTCCAAAAGAATAGCTTCCAACATAAAAATCGGCTTCTTGAATTTCGCAGGAATGTACTTCTCCCATATCATTTTTGGACAAATCATTTAAATAATCGGTAATTTTGAATTTCTCGGTGGCACCCAAAACCAAATCAACACCATCAACCGATGCTAATTCTTCGGGTTTTAATTGAGCATAACAACCAACAGCAGCAACAAATGCTTTTTCGTTAAGCTTCATTGCTTTTTTTACAATTTGTTTGAATTGTTTGTCTGCGTTATCGGTTACCGAGCAGGTATTGATTACATATATATCTGCAATTTCTTCAAAATCAACACGTTCAAAACCTTCGTCTTGGAAATTACGTGCTATGGTAGAGGTCTCAGAGAAATTTAACTTACATCCTAAAGTGTAGAATGCTACTTTTTTTTTGTTTGTCATAAGTAAACTCAATTGATGAAATCGTTGTCAAAAAATTGAGTGCGCAAATTTAAATAAAATTAAATAAAATAGCCACAGGTTCAACAAATAAAATAGTTTTAAAAATCTGTGAATCTGGGGTTAAAATTATTAATCTATTCTTTTCTGTATTTTTTAGTTTCTTCAAAAATGTGTTCTAAAATTTTGGCATCTTCATCGGTAAAATCAACATGACGTCTTGACATTACAATTTTTGCCGTTTGAAAAGCTTTGTTGGTCATATAAGTTGTAAAACCAGAAGCACCACCCCATGAAAAACTTGGCACAAAATTGCGAGGAAAACCAGAACCAAAAATATTGGTTGAAACTCCAACAACTGTTCCAGTATTGAACATAGTATTGATACCACACTTACTGTGATCACCCATCATCAAACCACAAAATTGCAATCCCGTTTTGGCAAAATTCTCGGTTTCGTAACTCCACAGTTTTACTTCTTCGTAATTATTTTTTAGGTTTGAGTTATTACTGTCTGCACCAATATTACACCATTCTCCTAAAACAGAATTACCTAAAAAACCATCATGACCTTTATTAGAATAGCCCATTAAGACAGAATTATTTACTTCTCCTCCTATACGACAATGAGGACCAACGGTTGTAGCTCCATATACTTTGGTTGCCAATTTTACTTGTGCTTCTTCACAAAGTGCAAAAGGACCACGTATAACAGAACCTTCCATGATTTCAGCATTTTTTCCTATGTAAATTGGACCTGTTGAAGCATTTAGAGTCACATATTCAAGCTTTGCTCCCTCTTCTATAAAAACATTTTCTGGTGCAATTACATTTACACTTTTGGGAATTGGTTGTGATACTCTATCTTCTGTAATTAAATCAAAATCCTCACGAATGGCGGCATCATTTTTGGCGAAAATATCCCAAGTATGTTCAACTGTCAAACATTCTTGATTAAATTCAATGATCTCATAAGTATCAAAATCTACTTCGTCTTGTGTATCGTTTGTATAGAAAGCGACAACCTCATCACCTTTTAAAATAGCTTGGTTTTTTTCAAGATTTTTAATCAGTTCTGACAAAATTCCATTTGGTAAAAACGAGGCATTTATCATTACATTTTCTTCCATCTCGACCATTGGATATTTTGCTGATAAATATTCTTCTGTTAATGTTGTGGTAGTTGACCCCAAATATCTTTCCCATTTTTCACGAATAGTTAGAATTCCAATACGAACATCGGCTACAGGTCTTGTAAATGTAAATGGCAATAATGCGTTACGAACAGTCCCGTCAAAAAGTATGTAGTTCATTTTAAAAGTTTAAAAGTTTAAAAGTTTAAAAGTTTAAAAAAACTGATAAAACTCTGCTCAAAGTTACAAAGTTTATTGCATAAAAAAAACCTTCCAAAAGATTGAAAGGTTTTAAGTATTTGAACACTAAAAAATTTATTTGATATGTTTAGCGTATTTGTTTTTGAATTTATCAATACGACCAGCAGTATCAATAAGTTTCGATTTACCTGTGTAAAAAGGATGTGAAGTTCTTGAAATCTCCATTTTGTAAACTGGGTATTCAACGCCTTCGTGCATAATAGTTTCTTTTGTTTCTACAGTAGATTTAGTGATAAAAACATCATCATTTGACATGTCTTTGAAAGCAACTAATCTGTAATTTTCTGGGTGTACACCTTTTTTCATTTTGTAAATCTTTATTTGTTATGAAGTAGTTAGTCTTGATGCTTTTAAACCTAAAAGGTATCAACTCACTACAACTTTTGTTATTCAATTTTTATTTGAGAGTGCAAATTTACAACTATTTTTTAATATTCAAACTAAACTGTAACTTTTTTTAATTCAAAACATCCTACTGTAGTAATTATGGATTTGTTATATTTGTGGTTTAATTTAAAAAGATAATTTTTATATGGAAAACAAGACTTCAACATCAAAGTTTGCACTCCAATATGGGGTTTTATTTGGCGTTATTATGATTCTTGAATTTGTTATTGGCTATATTTTGGGTATAGACCCAACAACTAATCAAAATTTTGGAATTGTTATTAATATATTGAATTTCTTTATATTACCAATGATTTTAATTTATTTGACTTGTACTACTTATAAAACAAAGTTGAATAATGGTTTCATCTCTTTTGGACAATGCTTAAAAATAGGAGTCACAATATGTATAATTGCTGGTTTGTTGTATGGTCTTTTTAATGCTGTATTTGGAATGATGTTTCCTGAGTATTTTGAGGAAATGATGAAAAAAATGCGCATTGTTATGCGTGACAAAAATCCAGAAATGACCTCCGAACAAATTGATATGGCTATTGCTATGACCAAAAAGTTCATGAATCCAGCAATTTCTATTCCAATTACTATTATTATGTATGCCTTTATCGGTTTAATAATTTCATTAATCATTGGTGCAATTGTAAAGAAAGATCCAAATCAAAGCATCTAAAAAAGAATGAATTTATCCATTGTTATCCCATTATTAAACGAACAAGAATCGTTACCAGAATTGCACTCATGGATTGTTAAAGTCATGATTGCCAACAATTATTCCTACGAAATACTTTTTATAGACGATGGGAGTACCGATGATTCTTGGCAAACAATCTGTGCCATTTCTGCGAAAGATTCTAATGTAAAAGGCATTCGATTTATGAAAAATTATGGCAAATCGCAAGCGCTACATGCTGGTTTTGCTAAAGCACAAGGTGATGTTATTATCACTATGGACGCTGATTTACAAGATAGTCCAGACGAAATACCAGCCTTATGTGAAATGATTATTAATGATGGATATGAACTCGTTTCTGGATGGAAAAAGAAGCGTTATGATCATGTAGTGACAAAAAATTTACCTTCAAAATTATTCAATTGGGCTGCTCGAAAAACATCGGGTGTTCAGTTAAATGACTTTAATTGTGGCTTGAAAGCCTACAAAAATATAGTCATAAAAAATATTGAAGTTTCTGGAGAAATGCATCGTTATATTCCCGTTTTGGCAAAAAATGCAGGTTTTAACAAAATTGGCGAAAAAACGGTAATTCATCAAGCACGAAAATACGGAGAATCAAAATTTGGAATTAATCGCTTTATTAATGGCTTTTTGGATTTGATAACCATTTGGTTTTTATCTCGTTATGGAAAAAGACCAATGCACCTTTTTGGAGCCGCTGGCGTTTTGATGTTTGTAATTGGATTTTTAGCAACTGGATTTATCATTGCAATAAAACTAATCAAACTATATTCTGGATTTGAAACGATATTGGTTACCGATAATCCATTATTTTATATTGCTTTAACATCGATGATGATTGGAACGCAATTATTCTTAGCAGGATTTTTGGGAGAGATTATCCTTCGCACTAAAAATAATGAGGAACGATATAAAATTTTAGATAGTGTGAACTGATTTTTAAGAACGTAGATTTCAATCTTAAAAAATAGCGAAGAGCAACATTCAAAAATTTTGTATTTTATTTTTACAGAACAAAGAATGGCAATAAACGTGTTCTAAATTCTGAAAAAGCTATTGAAATTACTATTTCAATAATAAGGGTTTTTGTAACTTATAGACAATTTTCGTTTTCTTATGGTGAATTGAAAACTAGAATTGAAGAAATAGAAAATCAGTTTCCCGACATTATCAAAGTATAAATTATTTGGTTGATAAAGATAAAACAACGAGTGATAACAAAGAAAGAACTAAGATTGGTTACTGTTTCTTACAGAATGACAAGCGAATACAAATAGGCTTAGCCCAGATTGAAGTGGAAATCCTTTCATTTTTTTCTTTAAAAAATGAAAGATTGTAACGGAAAGCGGGAAATAGCTTCAAAAATAATATATAATGAAAATTGAACAAAACATTTTAGACAAAGTAAATGAGTGGTTAACTCCAACATTTGATAACCAAACACAGGTGGCTATTAAAGAAATGATGACTTCGTCTCCAAAGGAGCTGGAAGAAAGTTTTTATAAGAATCTTGAATTTGGAACTGGTGGAATGCGTGGTGTAATGGGCGTTGGAACAAATAGAATAAACAAATATACGCTTGGAAAAAACACTCAAGGTTTGTCTAATTATATGATTGAATCGTTTCCTGGCGAACAACTAAAAGTTGCTATTGCTTACGATTGCCGTCATAATAGTAATACATTGGCAAAAGTGGTAGCAGATGTTTTTTCGGCAAATGGAATTCATGTTTATCTTTTTTCTGATATGCGTCCAACGCCTGAATTGTCTTTTGCTTTGAAATATTTGAATTGCCATGCTGGAATCGTTTTAACAGCTTCGCACAATCCACCTGAATATAATGGATATAAGGTTTATTGGCAAGATGGCGGACAATTGGTTCCACCACAAGATGCCTCAATTATTAAGGTGATTGAAGCATTAAATTACAGTGAAATTAAATTTGAAGCCAATGAAAATCTAATTGAATATATTGATGTGGCAATTGATGAAGCTTTTGCAAAATCGACTGTAGAAAATGCAAGTTTTAATACACCAACTACTGCTAAGGAAAATCTAAAAATTGTATATACTTCGTTGCACGGAACTTCTATAAAAGCAATTCCGAGTGTTTTGTCAAAAGCTGGTTATACCGATGTGAATATTGTTCCAGAACAAGAAGTGCCAAATGGTGACTTCCCAACGGTAAAGTCGCCCAATCCCGAAGAACCTGAAGCATTAACAATGGCTTTAGCATTGGCTGATAAAATTGGTGGTGATATTGTAATAGGAACAGATCCTGATTCGGATAGATTGGGTGTTGCTGTTCGTAACAACGATGGAAAAATGATATTGCTAAATGGTAATCAAACCATGGTAATCATGACAGCGTTTTTATTAGAACAATGGAAACGTGCTGGAAAAATTAACGGAAAACAATTCATAGGTTCAACGATAGTTTCGACTCCTATGATGTTAGAATTGGCTTCGGGTTATGGAGTTGAATGCAAAGTGGGATTAACGGGTTTTAAATGGATTGCAAAATTCATCAAAGATTTTCCAGAATTACAATTTATTGGTGGTGGTGAAGAAAGTTTCGGATTTATGGTTGGTGATGCTGTTCGCGATAAAGATGCCGTTGCAGCTTGTTTGTTAGTTTGCGAAATTGCGGCTCAAGCTAAAGCTTCGGGAACTACACTATATAATGAATTATTGAATTTATATGTTGATTTCGGATTTTATAAAGAGCATTTAATTTCGTTAACCAAAAAAGGAATCGATGGTTTGAAAGAAATCAACCAAATGATGATCGATTTACGCGAAAATCCTGTTTCTGAAATTAATGGTCAACGTGTGGTTTGCATTGAAGACTATGACAATTCTACTTCGAGAAACCTGATTACAAACGAGACCGAAACAATTACTATCCCAAAATCGAATGTGTTGATTTATTATCTTGAAGATGGATCCAAAATCTGTGCTCGCCCTAGTGGAACTGAGCCAAAAATTAAATTCTATTTTAGTGTAAACGCTCCATTAGACAAAGTGGAAAATGCTAAAGATGTTGAAAAATTATTAGACGAAAAAATTAAGAATATTATAGTCGCAATGCAGTTGAATTAATGAAAAAAATAATAGAGAAACTCAAGCCTTATATTTTACCTTTCAAAGGTCACGTTGTATGGAATATTATCTATAATATTTTGTATGCCCTTTTTGGAACGTTGTCATTTGTTACACTTATACCTATGATGAAAGTGTTGTTTGACAAAACAACTAAAGTAACCGTAGCACCAAAATATACTGGCATATCTGACCTATTCAATTACTTAGAAGGTTCTTTTTACTATAAAGTAACACAGTTAACAGAAAATGGCAGTCCTCAAATTGCGCTTTTATATGTTGTGGCCTTGGTTATTGTAACTTTTTTATTGAAAAATCTAGCTGGTTATTTGGCTTCGTATCATATGATGCATCTTCGTAATGGTGTTATGGCGAAGTTACGAAATGTTATGTATAACAAAATCATTGACTTACCAATTTCATTTTATTCAGAAAAAAGAAAAGGTGATGTTATGGCAAGAATGCTTGGCGATGTTGGAGAAGTTCAAAACTCTTTTTTCATGCTTCTTGAGCTAATAATTAAAGAGCCTTTAACCATTGTCTTCTCTATTATTATGATGTTTACTTTTAGTTGGAAATTAACTCTTTTTGTTTTCATTTTTATTCCAATTTCTGGCTTAATAATTTCTAGAGTTGGTAAAAATCTTAAATCGCAGTCACTAAGTGCCCAAAATGAAGGTGGCTACATGATTTCGTTAGTGGAAGAGTCATTATCTGGATTAAAAGTCGTTAAAAGTTACAATGCAGAAGGCGTTTTCAAAAACAGATTCCAAAACTCAGTAAATAGACTGTTGAACTTGTCTAACAAAATTGGTAAGAAAAATAATTTGGCATCACCTTTAAGTGAATTTTTAGGAATAATTACTATTGCCATTTTACTTCTATATGGTGGTACGTTGGTACTAATTGACAAATCCTTAGATGGCACCGTTTTTATTTCGTTTATGGGTTTAGCATACAATATATTAACACCTGCCAAAGCAATTTCAAAAGCCTCATATGCAGTAAAAAATGGTATATCTGCTGCGGAACGTGTATTTGAGGTTTTAGAACAAGAAAACACAATTGATTCTAAGGAAAATGCATTGACTAAAGATACTTTTGACAATACAATTTCGATAGAAAATATTAACTTTAGATATGGTGAAGAAAATGTATTGAAAAACTTTTCTATTGAAGTTCCAAAAGGAAAAACGATTGCATTGGTTGGTCAATCTGGTTCTGGTAAAAGTACAATCGCTAATTTACTTACTCGTTTTTATGATGTAAATGAAGGAAGCATAAAAGTAGACGGAACCGATATTAGAGATTGGAACATTCATTCATTGAGAGGATTGATGGGATTGGTAACACAAGATTCTATCCTTTTTAATGATACCATAAAAACCAATCTACAAATAGGGAAACCAGATGCAACTGATGAAGAAATCATTGAAGCATTAAAAGTCGCCAACGCCTACGAATTTGTAAAAGATTTGCCAAACGGAATTGAAACTAATATTGGTGATGCAGGCGGGAAGCTTTCTGGTGGACAAAAACAACGTTTGTCAATTGCTAGAGCAGTATTGAAAAATCCACCAATTATGATTTTGGACGAAGCAACATCTGCCTTAGATACCGAAAGCGAAAAATTTGTGCAAGTTGCATTAGAAAATATGATGCAAAATCGAACCTCGATAGTAATTGCTCATCGTCTTTCTACTATTCAAAAGGCCGATAACATTGTGGTAATGCAAAAAGGTGAAATCGTAGAACAAGGAACACATGCCGAATTATTAGCCAAAGATGGAATGTATTCTAAGCTAGTAATGATGCAGAGTTTTGAATAGAGGGTTGGAAAATCGAAGTGGATAGTTAGAAGTTTGTAAAAAATAGTTAAACATTTTACATTATGAAAAGAGAGTATTTCTTGATCTTATTATTTGTTATATTCTTTTTAATCTACATTATAGTAGAATACTTTTTAGGTGAAGTTATTTTCGATAAATATTTAAGAAATTATAGCATAGTTTGGTTAATGATCTCTTTCTATTTAGGTCAATATTCTATGAAATTTCCAAAACGATTTTAAAAAATGTACATACATAATCCAAATATTACGCTTCCAAAAAATCCAGATACAATTGTATGGAAATACTTGGACTTGTCAAAGTTTTTGGATTTGCTTTTGGCAAAAAAACTCTTTATGTCTCGTTCCGACAAATTTGAAGATCAATACGAAGGAACTTTTAGTGAACCCACTTTTGAAGAAATAAAACGCCTTTCTGAAAACAATCCTGAGTTTTTAGATTTCTATAAAACACATCGAGAAAAAGTTGTAGTAAGCAGTTGGCATATAAACGAATATGAATCATTTGCTATGTGGCAGATTTTTACTCAAAACAGTGAAGGCTTAGCTATTCAATCTACAATTGGGCGATTGCAAAAAGCCTTAGAAGTTGAGAAAAATTTCAAACAGTATATTGGTCAGGTTAATTATATAGATTACAAAAAAGAATACATTCCGTTTGATGATATGTTTTTCCCTTTTCTATTCAAACGAAAAAGTTTTCAGTACGAACGTGAAGTTAGAATCATTGGTGATTTATCCAATCAAGAAGTAAAAATCAATGATGGTTTGAAAATTGATGTTGACATTAATCATTTAATAGAAAAAATCTACATTCACCCTAAGTCTGAAAACTGGTATAAAAAACTAGTAATCGAATTAGTTGACAAACTTGGATTTGATTTTGAAATAGAAAAATCCGATTTAGAAAGTGATATTTTGATTTAAATTGGGGTATAGTCCTGAACTTTCCAATCTTTAGAAATCAAATCGATAAAATGATAATGGATTATGTCATTTTTGTCGAATTCACCATTCTTGTTGGTATCTTCAATACTTCTAAAGTACAAACGATTTTTTGATTCTACAAGGTTCCAATCTATCAATTCCATTAATTCTTCTGAGACCTTTGTAAAAGATGTCCCATCAATTTTACTTAAATACAAGGATTTTATATCGCTCGAATCTAATTTATCATCTTTATTTGTATCAGTATCTGCAAGTATATAGACTAAAATTTGATTTTTTGTTTTGTCAGCAATTGATTTTAAATAAGTAACTCGTTCGATTAAAACAGGTTTATCTGTTAAAACGCTCAGTGAATCGGAGCCAATTTCTTGGAATTTAAAATTACTTAAATAACCCGTAATTTCATTTTCGCTTGAATTAGAAACGGTAAAACTTTCTCTTTCTGAACCCGAATAACTTGATTTTGAAACGCCAGCTGCCACACTAAACTCTCCTATTGGATGAATCAAAATATTGGTTCCTTCCATTTGTACAGGCAAATCTGCCAACATAATCTTAGGTGAATCTGTTTTAGCTTCGGTCTTTTGCTTAGAAGAATCATAACTCACTTTTGGTTTTGTCACTTCTTCTTTGCAACTGACCAATAATGTTACTATGGCTATAAAAGTATATTTGGATATTGTTTGCATAAACAGAAAATTTATAAGTCAAAAATAATGAAATTTTTCTATAAACGTGCAGTCAACTTAATATTAAAAACTCTCGTGGTCATATAGTTGGGAATTCCATACTGATTTTTGGTATAAACATCTCTAACCCAAGTATTCGTTATGGCATTTTGGTTATTGAAAAGATTAAAAATTTCGAATCCTGCCGATAAATCTTTAAAATTTTTCAACCAATGACCTTCTCTCCTATTTTTATTGTTTTCTGTAAAAACATACGAAAATCCAGCATCAGCTCTTCGATAATCTCTTAATCTATTTTGGTATTCATAAACATCTGCATACGATGGTGAACCACCAGGAAGACCTGTATTATAAACCAAATTCAAATACATCTTTACATTAGGAATATTAGGCATATAATCCTGAAATAAAACAGCAAATTTTAGACGTTGATCTGTAGGGCGTGCAATATCACCTCTATTATCAATATTCTCTTTTGTCTTAAGATAACCAAAACTCAACCAAGATTCTGTTCCAGGAACAAATTCACCGTTAAGTCTAAAATCTAATCCTTGAGCAAATGCAACCGCATTATTATTGGCAGCATATCGAATTCTAACATTTTCAATAGTGTACGGGTTTACATCGGTCATCGATTTATAATACGCTTCCGAAACCAGTTTAAAAGGCCTATCCCACATTTTAAAGCTATAATCATTACTCAAAACAAAATGAATTGATTTTTGCGCTTTTACATTGGGTTTTACAAGACCGTCTTTGTCTCGCAACTCTCTATAAAATGGTGGCTGGTAATACAATCCTGTAGCAAATCTAAAAATCATATCTTTTTCCCAGTCAGGCTTTATGGCAAATTGCGCTCTTGGTGTAATTACTATTTGACTATCACCGTTAATATTATCTCCAGAAACTTGCCATTGATGAACTCTTACTCCAGCATTGTACCAAACATCACTAGAGCCAATCTTATCTTTCAGGCTCCATTGTGTGTAACCCGATAATCTATTTAGTACCGCAAAGTTTTTAGCTCTAACATTTTGATAAGGAACCAATGGTCCAATATAAGGGTTATAAGGTTGATCATTATTTGGCAAAACATGAGGTGGATTTATTGAAAAACCGGCAGAATCAATCACTTCCCATTCAACGATTCTATCACGAATATCCTCACGAGTATATTTGAAACCCCATTCAACTTGATGCGACTTGATATCATGATTCCCTTTCACTTCGGCATTTATAATTACAGCATCCAAATCGTTTCGAGCATGATTTAATTGTGTTCCAATAGCACGACTGTAGGTTACTTCTCCAAAAGTTTCAGAGCCTAAATTTCCATCTACTTCGCCCAAAGCATAAGCGGCAAAAATATCGAAGTATTCTTGTTCTTGTGTATGATAAGCCGATGTTATAAACTTAAGTGTAAAATTTTCATTGACTTTGTTAATCGCTTTAAAAGCGCCGAAAAGTGTAGTATACTTATCCTTTTCTTGCCCTTCATAAAAAACTTGTAGAGCAATCGGTTCATCTATCGTCCCAAAATTGGTTTGACGTGACAAGGGTTTGTAGTTATATTTATTTTGAGAAATATTTCCTAAAAAACTCCATTGCCATTTAAGTGAAGGTGTATAAGTTACGTTGGTTTGAATATCGGCAAAAGTAGGTCGGAAATTGGTTTCAGTTTCTTGACTATTTACCAATAAACTATTATCACGATAACGAACACCTGTAATTGCAGACCATTTTTGGTTTTTAGAAACAGCATCAACAGCTATACTTCCACCTAAAAGACTTGCTTCGGCAGCCGCACCAAATTTAGAAGGACGACGATATGTTATATCTAACACAGACGATAATTTATCTCCAAATTTAGCTTGAAATCCACCAGCTGAAAAATCAACATTTTGAACCAAATCTGAATTAGTAAAACTCAACCCTTCCTGTTGTCCCGAGCGTACTAAAAAAGGACGGTACACCTCGATATCATTTACATAAACCAAATTTTCATCATAATTTCCACCTCGAACTGAGTATTGTGTACTCAATTCGTTATTAGAGTTTACACCAGGTAGTGTTTTAATAATATTTTCAATTCCTGCATTTGCTCCAGGTATTCTACGTATAACCTCGGGTTCTATTGCAGTAATTCCTTGGATTCTCTTTCTGTTATTAGATGTAACAATGACCTCACCTAGCCCTTCAGCCTTATCGTTCATCACAATGTTAAGCTCATAATCCTCATTTGGTTTTAGCTCTACGTTAACAGTAACTTTTTTTAATGAAGTATGGCTAAATACTAAGCTCACTTTTCTACTTGCAGGTATTACTAGCTCATAAAACCCCGTTTCATCAGTAATTGTATTTTTAAAAGCAGAACTAACATTTACATTATCAACTGGATTACTTGCTTCGTCGAGTATAATTCCTTTTACTCTAGCCGTTTGAGCATATGTTAGACATCCAGTGAATAAAAAAAGATAGAATATAGATTTAATTAGATTTTTCAAGACGTATTATTTTGTTTTTTTTCTTTTGAATTTAGTTTCAAATGTAGTTGAATTTCCAACATTATCGGTAACGATTACCTTTAAAATATTATCACCATCTACAACGTAATTATTATCAAAAAAGTGTGTGATTTTATTGTTTTTTGATTCATATTCAAAAAGAACCCATTTACCATTCAAAAATCCTTTGTAACTATTAATACCTGAAAGATCATCACTAATTTTCAAATCAATTGATTTGGATGTTACTAATTTACCCTCTATTGGTTTTGCAATAGTTATTTTTGGAGCCGTTACATCTTTTGCAAGTGTAAACTGCCCAAGAGTTCTTGTTCTACATGAGAATGTATCTCCATTAATTTTAGTTGCTATATAACTAAGTTTTTTACCGTTACGAGTTGCTATGAACGTTTTCTTTTTTTGCTCAGCAGTAGTTGTTTTATCTTCTATAGAAATCGTAAAATTAGAATGTACCGGAACGCTATCATCATGCAAAAAAAGTTCGTTGTCTTTTACATCAAATTTCAAATAGAAATCTTCGTAGAAAGTGTTAGCTGGAAAAAAAACAGAAACATTATCTTTTTCAAAACTTGAATCATTTTTATACTTTACAAAATACTTTGTTTTCTTAACATCGTCCGAAATCAGAGCTGTTTTATCCGAATATTCTACAGGTATTGTAATAATTGTACTGTTATTATTAAAATCTGAAACTTCTAAATGTTGTGTTTGTGAAAAGTTTTGAATTATGTCAAAAATTCCATTATCCTCATTTTTTTGAGCGTTACTCCATAAAAAAGGTTCTTTCATAAACAATTTTTGCACTCTTTGCTTACTTGACTTATATCTCGGATAATCTATAAAAGCATTTACGTATCGTGCTTCATCAAAAGTCATTTCATCAAATTCATATCCATAAACAAGTTTTCCATTTGAAAGCAATTGGGTTCTAAAAACACCATTTGAATTAAACGAAACATCATCGGTATCATATGAACTAACTCCAAACCCAATTCTACCCTTGGCCAATACTTTATCAGAAAGATAGGTTCCATCTTTTTGCAACGCTAATCCAAGAATAACTGGACGCATTGACCCATTTACAACCGAATTATCATCAATTGGGTAAGCCAAAAGACTTGAGACGGTGGGCTTTTTTGTGTCTTTAATATCAAATCCGAAATAACTTGGATTGATAACTTTTTCTGTATATAAATTTCTAATTTCAAAATGCAAATGAGGGCCTTCAGAGCCACCTGTATTTCCCGAAAAAGCAATTAAATCTCCTTTTTTAACTTGTAACTCATTTTGCTTTGGAAAGACCTCAATCTCATATTCTTTTTGTTTATACTGCTCAGCAACTATATAATCTTGAATTGAACCAGTTGCTCTTTGCAAATGACCATAAACAGTTACATATCCATTAGGATGTGTAATATAAATCGCTTTTCCATAACCATATATAGATACTTTTATTCTTGAAACATACCCATCAGCGCAAGCATAAACTTTTTGTCCCTCAACCTGATTTGTTTTCAAGTCAAATCCAGCATGAAAATGATTGGGTCTTAATTCTCCGAAATTCCCAGATAATTGCATCGGAATATCCATTGGTGGTCTAAAATAATCTTTAGGATAGAGGTTTTGAGCAGTAACACCCATTGAAAATAAGACAAAAAAGGCAACAAATTTCATATAAAAAGCTTTTGGCTAAAATAGGAAAAAAAGTTAAATTGCAAAAAAGAGAAAATTTTATTCAATAATCTGGCATTCATTGCGTTATATTTAAAACACTTAGAATTTTGAAATATTTTTCAAAAGTATTGGTTTAATTCAATCATAATACTAACTTTGTAGGGATAAGTTAAAGAACTTTGCAATAGATGAGTGAAATTGTAGAAATTATTGATACTCTTGAGGAAAGGCTCAAAAAACTAGTACAAAAACTAGTAATTTTGGAGCAAAAAAATTCCGAATTAAGTAAAGAGTTAAGTAAAGCTGCAGTAGTTTTTAAAAACCAATCTCAACAGATTGAAGAATTAAAAAAACAAAACGAATCACTAAAAATTGCGAAATCTTTGCTTGGCAGTGACGAAAACAAAAGAGATACAAAGCTTAAAATAAATTCATTAATTCGTGAAATTGATTACTGCATAGCACAACTAGCAGATTAAAATTATGGACGAAAAGCTTAAAATCAAAATATCAATTGCCGACAGAGTTTATCCGTTAACGGTAGCTATGTCACAAGAAGAAGGATTAAGAAGTGCTTCGAAAAAAATTGATGCTATGATTAAGCAATTTGAAGAAAATTACGCTGTTCGTGACAAGCAAGATGTATTGGCAATGTGCGCTTTGCAGTTTGCATCTCAACTCGAACAAAAACAAATTGACAATGCTATTGATGGAACAGAAGCTATAGCAAGAATCAAAAAAATTAATGATTTATTAATTAATTATCTCGATAAATAACACGTTCTTTACATTAACTAAGATACTGCCTACATTAGTTTTATTTGGTAAACTCAACACTAACAAATTAAAATGAGTAAGTCATCGTTACTATAGCATGTCTGCCTTAGCAGAAAGCTTGAACAACGAGTTAACTCAAAACTTGTATATTCGAGTTTATACAACCCTCTAATGTAGGCTTTTTTATATATAAATTTTAACTAAATTATGGACATTTTAACAATAATTATTTCGGGAATAATAGGTATCGGAGCTGGGTTTGCTATTGCAAAATTTATGGAAAAAAGCAATGTTTCAAACCTTGTAAAAAGTGCAAAAAAAGAAGCGGCTTCTATCCTTAAAGATGCAAATCTCGAAGCTGAAAACATAAAAAAAGATAAAATTCTTCAAGCTAAAGAGAAATTTATTGAGCTTAAAGCTGAGCACGAACAAGTAATACTTGGCAGAGATAAAAAAATAGCAGAAGTCGAAAAAAGAGTTCGTGATAAAGAATCTCAGGTTTCAAGTGAATTAGCAAAAGCTAAAAAAATTAATGATGATTTTGAAGCAAAAACACTCGAATACAATTCTAAAATAGAACTTCTTGACAAAAAACAACAAGAAGTTGAACGCATGCACAAAAGCCAACTAAATCAGTTAGAAGTAATCTCTGGATTATCTGTTGAAGAAGCAAAAGAACAATTAATTGAAGGATTAAAAGCTGAGGCCAAAACACAAGCGATGTCACATATCCAAGACACGATGGAAGAAGCTAAACTTACCGCTCAACAAGAGGCTAAAAAAATCATCATCAACACCATACAAAGAGTTGGTACAGAAGAAGCTGTTGAGAATTGTGTATCTGTTTTCAACATTGAGTCTGATGATGTAAAAGGTAGAATCATTGGTAGAGAAGGAAGAAATATTAGAGCTATAGAAGCCGCTACTGGAGTCGAAATTATTGTGGATGATACTCCAGAAGCTATCATTCTTTCCTGTTTTGATCCTGTTCGTAGAGAGATTGCACGCTTGTCTTTACACAAGCTTGTAACAGATGGACGTATTCACCCTGCAAGAATTGAAGAAGTTGTAGCTAAAACAGCGAAACAAATTGATGATGAAATTATAGAGGTTGGTAAACGTACTGTCATCGACTTAGGTATTCATGGATTACATCCAGAATTGATAAAAGTTGTTGGTAGAATGAAATACCGTTCTTCTTATGGTCAAAATTTATTACAGCACTCACGTGAAGTTTCAAAACTTTGTGGTATTATGGCTGCTGAATTAGGATTGAATGTCAAACTTGCTAAAAGAGCTGGTTTACTCCACGATATTGGTAAAGTTCCTGATACCGAAAGTGATTTACCGCACGCATTATTAGGTATGCAATGGGCAGAAAAGTATGGCGAAAAAGAAGAAGTATGCAATGCTATTGGTGCTCACCATGACGAAATAGAAATGAAATCATTATTGTCTCCTATTGTTCAAGTTTGTGATGCTATTTCTGGCGCAAGACCTGGTGCAAGACGACAAGTATTGGATTCATATATTCAACGTTTAAAAGATTTAGAAGAGGTAGCTTATGGATTTAGCGGTGTGAAAAATGCCTATGCTATCCAAGCTGGTAGAGAACTACGCGTCATTGTAGAAAGTGAAAAAGTTTCTGATGAAAATGCAGCTAGTCTATCATTTGAAATTTCTCAAAAAATTCAAACCGAAATGACCTACCCAGGACAAGTAAAAGTTACAGTAATTAGAGAAACTAGAGCCGTTAATATTGCAAAATAATATTTAGTTTTTCCCTTAATCATAAAAAAATCGTAACACAAATTACGATTTTTTTTATTTTATGAGGTTCCCAAATTTGAGATTGCAAATACATATCATTACATACAAAAAAATTTATTTTCTAGGATGAAAAGTATTCATTACCTGTGTTAAATGTTTTCTATCAAGATGGACATAAATTTCTGTTGTTGTAATAGACTCATGTCCTAACATTAATTGTATTGACCTCAGATCGGCACCATTTTCTAATAGGTGTGTTGCAAATGAATGTCTAAAAGTATGTGGACTAATTTTTTTTTTGAGGTTAATTTTTACAGCTAATTCTTTTATTATGGTAAAAATCATAGCCCTAGTAAGCTGTTTTCCTCTACGATTTAAAAATAAAGTATCTTCATGCCCTTTTTGGATTGGTAAATGAACTCTAACCGAATTTTTATATAATTCGATATACTTTTGAGTTAAATTTCCAACTGGAACAAAACGCTGTTTATTTCCTTTTCCTGTTATTTTTATAAAACCCTCGTCAAAAAACAGATCCGAGATTTTGAGATTTACCAATTCTGAAACCCTAAGACCACAACCGTAAAGAGTTTCTAATATAGCCCTATTTCGTTCTCCTTCATTTGTAGACAAATCTATAGCAGCAATGAGGTTATCTATATCTTCAATAGCTAAAGTATCGGGCAGTTTTCTGCCAATTCTGGGAGTCTCCAATAACTCTAATGGATTATCGTTTCTATAATCTTCAAAAATTAAATAAGAAAAAAAGCTTTTTAACCCAGAAATAATTCTTGCCTGAGAGCGTGCGTTAACTTCTTTTGAAACCGAATATATAAATTGCTGTATTATTTCTTCTGAAATCTTTATTGGAGAAACGTCAATAGCATTTTGTTCTAAAAAAAAGCATAGTCGTTCAATATCAAAAGAATAATTTTCGATTGTATTTTTTGACAGTCCTCTTTCGAGCTTGAGGTAGGATTGATAACTTTTTATATATGAACTCCAATTCATCACACAAAATAACGCGAATTTAGGAAATAAAAAAACCTTCCACAAAAATGTGAAAGGTTTAATAAATTATAATTTAATCTGATTAGAACTTGTAGTTAACACCAAAAGTTACTGCTCTCCAATCACCTCCAAAACCGAAAGAAGAAGAACCTTTATCTCCATCTTGATCAGATTTAGAAGAACCAAATCCTAATACACCTACACCAGCTTCTAATGAAAAATTACTTGAAACGAAGTAGTTTAATCCAGCTCCAAGTGATACATCCAATCCATTTTGTTTAACTTTTGTACCTAAATTGTCAGAAGCAGAAGTATAATCAACTCCAAGACCAGCAAACAAAGAGAATTGAGATGCAGGAGTAAAGTAGTATCTACCAAAAGCACCTAATGTTAACTCAGAAACATCAGAAGTTGTAGTTCCAGCAGTATCTTCTTTTTCAGAACCATAACCCAATTTACCACCTATAGCGATGTTTTCTGTTAAAAAGTATCCAACTCTTGGTTCAATTACAAAACCATTAGTTTTTACATCAGCATTTTTATCATTATCAGAACTAAATCCAACAGCTCCTGACAAAAACACATCACCTTTAGAAAACCCTGCTCCTTCTTGAGCATTAACTAACCCAAATGCAAAAATTGTTGCAACAGTTAAAATAATTTTTTTCATGTTTATTTTATTTAAAATTAATTGAACAAATATATCTATTTTTTTTGTCAGTTTTTTATACTTAAAACCACTTATCAACAAAGTTATTAACAATTTTTATAAACCATTGTTAATCAAGGCCGTGTAAGTTGTTAAAAATTAGCCAAAATCAAACAACACCATAATTCTTAAGTTTTTTTTTATATTTACAAAAAAACATTTTAAACAATGAAAATCATCATCATAAATGGTCCAAATCTTAACTTATTAGGCAAAAGAGAACCCGAAGTCTATGGCTCTGAAACCTTTGAAGATTATTTAAAAAAACTTTCATCTGAATTCCATTTTATGCAATTGGATTACTTTCAAAGCAATATTGAAGGAGAATTAATAGATAAAATTCAAGAGGTTGGTTTTCATTACGATGGAATCATTCTCAATGCAGGAGCCTACACACATACTTCAATAGGAATCGGAGATGCTGTTAAAGCTATTGAAACTCCGGTAATTGAAGTTCATATATCTAATACCTTCTCAAGGGAAACCTTTAGACATCAATCGTATATATCACCAAACACAAAAGGAATAATTATTGGTTTTGGATTAAACAGCTACAAATTAGCCATTCAATCTTTCATATAATCTAAAATGTTATTTCTTACTATGCTTAAAAAGCCATTCATATAAAGCATCATTATGAAATAACGATTCAACACTTCCATGTGTCCCACCAGCTATTGTCGTAAAAGTTACATCGGCATCTTTATCACATTTTTTAATCGCTTTAACTATTTTTTGCGATTCCGAAATAGGAACTGCTTTGTCTCTATCTCCGTGTTGAATCCACAAAGGCAATTTAGCTAGATTGCAGGCATCTTTTTCGTTTCCTCCTCCACATATAGCAACCGCAGCCGTTATCTTATCTGGGTATTTACCTGCTATCTCTAAGGTGCCATAACCTCCCAAACTCATCCCACATACATATACGCGCGAAGTATCTGTAACATATTGATTTTGAACATACTCAATCAATTCTAAAATTTTAGCCGCATTCCATGGACCAGTTGCCAACTGAGGTGCAATAACAATAGCATTTATTTTTCTTCCTTTTTCTATTGCTTTTAATACACCATAACGCTTCACTTTGTTGATGTCGGTACCAGAAAGGCTTCTACCATGTAGGAATACTAAAATTGGTAACTTCTCCGATTGAGCAACAGTTTTAGGAAGATTTATCCAAAAAGGATATGCCGTTTTACCAACAATTGTTTTGGGCTGTGCAATAGATAATGTTAGTGAAAACAACAATAATACAATATATATATTTTTCATTTTTTTATTGAGAATTATAAAAAAACCCAATCACAAAGTAATTGGGTTTAGTAGCGAGAGGGAGATTTGAACTCCCGACCTCAGGGTTATGAATCCTGCGCTCTAACCGACTGAGCTACCTCGCCATTTTTTTTCGGTTAGAAATGTTATTTCATTGCGGGTGCAAATATAAAACTTAAATCAGATGTAGCAAATATAAATCGTGAAAAAAAAATTATTTTTGAAAATGCTTTTTTTTTGAAATTTAATTCAATACTTTTCGGAAAATATTTTGTACAATATGGAATCAAAAATACGTTACGAATTAGAATTTCCAATAAATTCTTCACCTCAATTGTTATACCAATATATATCAACTCCTTCTGGGCTTTCTGAGTGGTTTGCAGACAATGTAAATTCCCGCGGTGAGTTTTTTACTTTTATATGGGATGACTCTGAGGAAAGTGCTAGACTTGCCTCTAAAAAAACAGGTGAAAAGGTTAAGTTCAAATGGGTTGACGAGGACAATAAAGACACTGAATATTTTTTTGAACTTCGAATTTTAGAAGATGAAATTACCAAAGATGTCTCATTAATGATTGTAGATTTTGCCGTTGAAGAAGAAGTTGAAGAAGCTTCTCAATTATGGGAAAATCAAGTTTCAGAATTAAAACATGTCATCGGTTCTGTGTAAAAACACATTTTAAACTTATATTTGTCCCGTCAATTTCTAAAAACTTGACGGGATTTTTTATGGTAAATTTGAATGGCGACATAATTTCATCAACAACTACGTTACACAACAATAATAGAGCCTTTTTATATGGTGATGGCGTTTTTGAAACATTAAAAATTGTAAATAGTAAAATTTTATTCTTAGAAGAACATTACTTTAGATTGGTTTCTTCTATGCGAATTGTACGTATGGAAATCCCTATGAATTTTACTATGGAGTATTTTGAGGAACAAATCTTAAACCTCTCAACGATTAATAATTGTCTCCAATCATGTAAAGCTAGGATTACCGTTTTTAGAAACGAGGGCGGTCTCTATTTACCGAATACCAACACTATTTCATTTCTTATCCAAACTAATCCAATTGAAAATGCAAATTATCAATTGAATTTATCTAATTATGAAGTCGAGTTATACAAGGATTTTGTTGTACCAAAGCAATTATTATCTACCATCAAAACAACAAATAAGATAATCAATGTAACGGGAAGTATATTTGCAAAAGAAAATGATTTTCAAAATTGTTTTTTATTGAATACTGACAAAAATGTAATTGAAGCATTAAACGGTAATATTTTTATGCTTCTTGAAAACAAACTGATTACTCCTGCTCTTTCAGAAGGCTGTTTAAATGGAATTATGCGCAAACAAGTTTTGAAAATGGCTAAAAAAATTGAAAACATTGAGGTAGTTGAAGGTGTAATTTCACCATTTGATTTGCAAAAAGCAGATGAGTTATTTATTACAAACGTTATTATTGGAATTCAGCCTATAACAAAATACCGTAAAAAAGAATATAAGTCAATAATTGCTTTTCAATTGAATGAACTGTTGAACGATTTAGTTCAATAATGGATTTTCAGGGGCATTTGACCAAATAATGTATTCGCCTCCTAATTCTAATATTTTTTCTTTCCAAAAATCGGTGGTGGGTTTTGCAATTATTTTATTTTTATATAAATTCTTCACTACTATCCATGAATTGGATTGCATCTCAGATTTTAATTGATGAGCATCCCAACCTGTATAACCAAGAAAAAAACGGATATTATCTTTCTTTATAGAGCCATTGTTGATTAAATCTCTCGTCAACTCAAAATCGCCTCCCCAATAAATTCCGTTTGAAATTTCAACACTATTTGTGATTAGATCAGGAATGTTGTGAATAAAATAGAGGTTGTCTTGTTCAACTGGTCCTCCATTATATATTTTAAAATTTGCTTCAATTTCTGGAACTAAGTCTTTTATGGTATATTTTAAAGGCTTATTTATTATAAAACCTACCGATCCTTCATCACTATGTTCAGCCAATAAAATTACTGACCTATTAAATGATATGTCACCTATTATTGAGGGTTCAGCAATAAGCAAATGTCCTTTCTGTAGTTTTTCAGATGTCATAATGCCATAAAATTTCAATAAATGTAAGAAAAAAAGTTAAAATCCCAAATTTTATTTAGATTTCTACATAAAATATTTTGAAAATGCTTTTAAATCAATGTTCTAAGCTCAAAACATACATTTGAAATTTCTGACAGCAATAAAAAACCATCCACTTTAGTGGATGGTTTTAAATAAAACTTTATTAAAAAAATAACTTAGTTTATAACTTTTTTAGTTACTACTACATTATCATTTGAAGTTACTTTAACAATTAAAACTTGATTTGTTGTTCCCACTTCAAGTTTAGTAGTAGTAGCATTAATATCTTTTTGCTCAATTAACAATCTACCTTGTATGTCATAAATTTGAACATTCTTCATTTTTATAGAACCTGTATTTACTACGATATCTTGGTTTTTCTTGAAAACAATAACTGTATTTTCATTCAATACAGGGTTTTCTGTAGCAAGTGTAGATTGGTAAACTATTTCAAATCTGGTATTGAAATTACCAGCAGTTGAAGCAAAATTATAAATTCCGTTAGATAAATTATGAACAGTATTAGTCAAATTATCTTTCAAGAACACTTCTTGATCATTGGCAAATATACCATCTGAATGATCTATAGCAATTGAATAATTTCCTTCAGTTTCAGCTTTAAATCCTAATGAAACAATATCTGAAGCCATAAAAGGTGCTCTACCTTGAACTGCATACTCTTCACCGTTAATTATTGAACTTAATTGAGTAGCTATATTCGTTTCAAAGAAACGACCATCTATTGCAGCATCAATACCATTAGTGGCAGAAGGCATATAAGCAACCATTGTTTGATTTACAAATAACTCATTTTTGAATAAATTTAACCAAACTCTACTTCTATCAATTGTATTTGTTCTGAAAAACTGTGTACTTGTATCTCCATTTCTCATAGCATTTGTTAATGAGAATGAAGTAGAAGTTGCTTTTGCCAAGAAGCCTTGACCAACAGCGATTGTACCATCAGGAGTCATTACTGTACTTGTAGCATTAGAAGCAGTTCCAGCTCCACCTGCTAAAGTATATGTTGCATATGCTGTACCAGTAGCTCCGTTCTCTTTTCTCCAGAAATATAGTGGATCTGTTAAACTATTAGTTGTAATAAACTCATCAGCATCGATTGTAGATGGGTATGGGTTACCAATTGCATTCCATGTCCCATTTGAAACTGATATACTCAAGTTTCCATTATTAGGAACACCAGTAAATGTTCTTGAAAGTGGAGTTGCAGTTGTTGGATGACCATTAGGAACTCTAATTAAGTATCCTGTTCCTTCATCAAAGTTTGTGGTAGATGGCGATGCAACTACCTCATAAAAATCGGTTGATGGATTATAGGTGTAAAAACGATTTGACAATGTACCAGGTGAAAATGATTGCAATTGTTGACCAGTAACTGGTGCAGACCATAAAACATAATCCAATCTTTTCAAAGGCGTAGTTGTACATGTAACACTAATATTACCAGAATTATTTACATCACGTACCTGATTAAGGTTAGCCGTATTAGCTAAAGCAAAACTACCTGAAACTACATTTATAGCTCCTTGTAAATTAACATTAATCCCAGAAGGAATTGCAACAACTGCATTGTTATCGATTGTTAAAGTGCATGCATTAAGGTTTGTCGCTTCAGAGTAATTAGCTAAAATAATTGCACCATCAATACTTGTAGGTGCTGCTGGTGACCATACTGCAGGTGAGCCTGACCAAGTAGATGTTCCACCAACTGTAACAGTCATTGCAGCTGTTGTAGCACACTGACCAGCAGTTGGAGTAAAAGTATAAGCTGTTGTAGTTGTATTATTTATTGCAGGCGACCAAGTACCAGTTACACCTTCCAAAGATGTAGTTGGTAATGTAAATGTATCACCAGAACAAATTGGCGCAACTTGATTGAAAGTTGTTGTAATTGTTGGATTAACAGTCACTGTCGCAGTAGCCGTTTTAGAACAAGAACCTAAGGTTGCGGTCGCAACATAAGTATTTGTAGCTCCTTTGTGGTATACAGTAGTCAAATTTTGACCTGTATAAGCAGTACTCGCTGTTGCATCAGTATATAAATCTGTTTGTGGAGACCAAGTAACAGCTGGTGGTAATAAACCAAAAGTCACTTTATTTCTTGAACTGTATGCGGAAAAAGAAGCAGTTGCCGCGCTTGCTACTGTAGCTGCAGAAGTATTATCAACTCTATAAAACAAAGTAGAAGCAAAAGAAGTAGTATCATATTTAGCTGTATTAGTACCAGTACCTCCAGCGTCATTGTTAGAAAAACTTATTTGAACTAATAAACTACTTGTTCCATTCCAAGCAAAAGGTGAATCCAAAACTATTGTGTTTACTCCAACTGTTGGCGTAACATTACCAGCTGCTTTTACGTTTGTAAAACCTGAAGTCACAAAACTAGTCGAAGTAAATGAAGTAAGCGCACTGTTTTGCATTGAAATTTCATAATTTTGAAGTGTTCTTGCCTCAACTGCACTCATTTCAAAAGCAATAGAATTAATAATAGTTCCTGCAGTGAAACCTAAAGCAGTTAATTCTGTAGCTGTATATAACATTTGCTGCTTAGCACCTCCATAATAACTTTGCATAGGATTAGGTCCTAATCCTGCGGCAGTTGAAGCAGCTGTTGTCGTTAAAGCTCCCGAACCAGAAGTTATTGAAGTTAGAAAACTTCCACCACTAACTACCAAAGGCGTAATTACATCTTGGCAAACCGTAGCAGTCGCTGGGGTAATTGTAATGGCAGCAGGAGCTGGGTTTACAGTTACTGTAATCGTTGTTGAATTTACCATTGAACCGTCTACAGCATTAATTGTATAAGTGGTAGTAGAAGTTGGATTAGCAGTTACACTTGAACCAGTTGTAGCACTTAGTCCAGTAGCTGGTGACCAAGTATAAGTATAATTTGTATTTGCACTTGATACAGACAAAGTAGTTGAGTCTCCTGAACATATAGGATCAACAGTAGCAGAAGCCGTAATTGCAACAGGCGTAACTTCAACAGTAAAATTATCTACAAAGAAATCAATATCCGCCGAACCGTTTGATGCTCCTTCAAATGCTCTAAAAGCAAAATGAACTGTTTGACCGCTATATGCTGAAAGATCTGAATTATCAATCTGACCAAGATTAGAAGGAACATTTGAGTTATTATAGGTTTTAAGAACGGTCCAATTCGTATTTGATGTAGACACTAAAAGTTCAACAAAATCATCTGCTTCCCAAGCTGTGGTTGGTGCAGTAGTAGCTCCAAATTGAGTAGCTCCTACGTTATATTTAACTCTATATCCTGTTGTAGGTATTGTATAGTATGGTGAAATTATCCATTCAGAACCAGATGCAGTATCAATATTCATTTTTGCCGATAATCCATTAGCAACATTATTCAAATAATCATCACTAATCCAATCACTTACTGCCGATCCAATTGTCGTAGGACCTGCTGTTAAATCACCTAAATCACCTTCTTTCCAACAAGTAGTTGGTAAGTAAGTTGCAAAAGGCTCAACACTTGGGAAAGTCGTTACAGCAGTACATTCAGTTGTTACAAGTCCAGCATTCAAATAAGCACTATCACATACCGTATTATTTGCTTTCACCCTCCAATAGTAGTTTGTTTGAGGGCTCAATCCAGAAATTGCTAATGAGGTAGCAGTAGTTGTAAAAGGAGAACCTGCAATTGGTGTTGTATAAGCAGCATCAGTAGTTACTTCAACTGTGTATGTTAATGGGAAAGCATTACCACCTACAGTTGCAGTCCAATTGGTTGTAAAACCTGTTGAAATAATTGAATTTGACACAGGTAATGTTGGCGCCCCAGCACAGGTTGTATTTGTTCCTACAAGAGGTGAAACCAAATTATATTTAGGTCCTCCTGCGCACGATCCACTGTTATAAGAATATATTGTAATAGTACCTACTGTGTTCGAAGGCAAACCAGTTGCATTGATAGAAGTACTTGCACTTGATTGTATAACAGCACCATTACCAATTGATGCTCCTGCTATATAACTTGTACCATCAACAGGACTACCTGTTAATGCGCCTTGAGATCCAATCACCAAATATCCTGTTGGTGCACTAGCCGCTACTGTAAAAGTAGCCGCCGCAGAGTTAGAAGTAACAGCACCTGCAACATAAGCAGTAGCTTGATCTACTGGAGCTACACAATTAACCAGTGAAGGAATTCCATCAAATTCAGATGCTCCAATATCTACACCAGTACCTCCGTTAACTGGTGAAGTGAAAGGTCTTGTGATACCCCAATAATCTGTATTGATATTTGGTGTAGTTAACAATACAGCACCAGATTCTGCGTATGATGTAGTACCAGCTGCGATTCTTAAGAAATTAGCATCAGAACCTGTAGTACTTTGAAACGTTACATCTTCTGTTTGTGAAGCTTGATCTCTTGTAGCTAAAAATGTTTTATAGTCAGCTAAAGTTTGTCTTCCCGTAGTACCGTCATAAAAAATAACATTATTTGCGCCTGGAGTACCTGCGTAAAACAAGTTATTATCTGAAGACGCATTGTATGTAGTCAATGTTGTTGAACTTCTTCTGTAAGCTGTAGCAATACCAGTACCTGCAAAACCCGAATTATTGATAAAAATATTATTTCTTAGAGTAACATTAGGCGTAGTAGAAACTGATACTGCAGAAGAACCAAATAAAGCTCCTGAACTTGTACCTGCAAGTCTCACAGTATTGTGATATACATTTACAGTAGTTCCACCTGTAATATTAATACCATTTAATGGGTTTGCTGCATTTGCAGCAGGAGTTCTTAAATCACCAATTATGTTATTATAAATAACATTTAATGTACCGCCAGAAACAGCAATACCATTTACAGTACCCGAAGCATTATTTGACTCTAGATTGTATACCTTGTTAAGAAATACGTTTGTAGAAGTTGAGCCTGAAACAACTATTCCTTGAACACTTACAGCACCTATTGATGAAATAGTATTGATATTATTATTTGAAATATTAACTAATGGTGATGCACTAGAACAAGTAATTCCAACAACTGCTCCACCTGTAACATTAGAAACTAAATTTGTAATTGTATTATTAGCAATATTTAACGGATTACCACCTGCAAAAGTATTACTAATTGTAATACCCGTAATTGATGCTTGTCCTGTCAAATTAGTGATAGTATTATTCGAAATTGAAGATGTGGCACCAATATAAGAGAAAGACATACCAATTATAGCAGACGTACCTCCAGTCCAATTATTAAAAACATTCCCTGTAACAGTTCTGTTAGGACTTGAGCCTGAACCGTCAGAATTAGAAATTCCTGTTATTGCTGTGGCACCAGTAACTGTTATATTTGAAAAGTTATTATTTGTCATAACAGAGTTAGAACCATTTACAGAACTTGTACCTGAAGTTAAGCCAGTAACGGTACCTCCAGCACCTGTTTTTGCAAAAGCAGTAACTATTGCATTATTTGAAATTGTATGTGTAGCATTTATTATCATAGAAGCTCCATGATTAATAAATGTCACACTACCTGTCGTATTAACTGAGACATTACTGAACGTATTATTATTAATATTCTTAACAAAATCTGTCCCATTTGTTATAATAAATGATATTGTACCAGTACCAGCGACAGTATGTCCAAAATTATTAAAATCGTTAGCATTAATATTTAAAGTTGAAGTTGAGGTTGAAGAACCAGAAGGAAAATTTATACCATTGATTGCTCCAGATGCTACTCCTGATCTAAGCGAAATACTATTATTATTTATATTATTCGTAAAAGTACCAGTTGGTGCGTTTGAAGCAGCAGTAATTTGGATACCGTTTAAAGTACCAGATGTAACACCTCCAACAGAACTTGTTATAGCATTGTTAGATATAGTTGTGTTTTTACTATTTCTTACTAATATACCGTTTACTGTTCCAGATACATTTGCATATGAAGAAAAAGTTCCAGTAGTACCAAAATTTGTAATAGTATTAGCATTACCCACAGAACCTCCAATAACAATGTTATCATTATTATCAGCAGCAGCAGTTGGACCAATAACCACTATACCTTGATTGACGTCAGTTATAGTATTACCTGTAATTGTTAAGTTATGATTTCCTCCTGTTACACCGGTAGCAGTTGCTGCCGTAGTTACTGCTGTAGCTGAGTGAGTTGAATTTGCATAAATACCAAATGTGTTTTGATATGTTCTATTCAAATCTATTGTACAATTTTTTACTGTAATATTTTGACAACCGTTTGTAGTTGTAGCATAAAATAAAGCTACCCCAAACTCCGTCATATTATTAGACGCTGCAGTTGTTGTTGTATTTGCATTTTCCAACATTGTAAAACCGTCAATGGTAATATAATCACCACCTATT
>CAZLEU010000022.1:0-32125 GCA_964558625.1 uncultured Flavobacterium sp. | reverse complement strand
ATCAAGAACAACAAATTAATAAAATTTTTAAATCGCATTTCGCATTAAAACGATAATTGCAGTATCAATATAAAAAATCCCTTAGAAATTCTAAGGGATTTTTTTTGTCTATAAACGAAAAAAACACTACTCTTTTTGAAAGGTTGAATAGTGTTTTTATATAAATTAAAGAGTTAATCTAGCAGAAAACTTACTGTTACACTTGCGATAATCTCTATTTCACCTATTGCTAAAGTTTCTCTAGGTGCTCCAGCTCCATCAGCCATAGCCATCATAGCTCCTTTATACATAGGTTGTGGATAGTACGTTTGAGAATTATCATTGATTAAAAGAGCTTTTCCAATTTTTTGATTTAGAACAGAAACATAGTCTTCGGCTTTTTGTTTAGCCTCTTTCATAGCAGCTTTTCTTGCATCTGATTGTAGTTGTTCAAGTTTTGATGATTTAAATTCGACATTGTCAATTCTGTTAACGCCTGAATCTATTAATCCTTCAGATAATTCATCATATTTTGATAGATCTTTTAATAAAATAACAATTGTTTGATTGGCTAAATAGTTATGTTTCTTTTTTTCGTAATCATAATTTGGATATAAATTTACGCGTTGCGTCAACACATCTTCTTTGGGCAATTTCATTTTTTTTACAAATTGTAACACTTTTTCGACAGCAATATCATTTTCTTTTTTTACATCAGCGGCTTTTGTGCCTTTGGTTTCTATTGAAACAGTGATGCAGGCTTGGTCTGGTGTTACTTTTATTTTTCCTTCGCCAGAAACTGTTACTTGTGGAATTTGTGGTTTGTACTCTTGTGCGTCCATCATAATTGTAAAAAATGTGATTAGAATTAATAGAATCTTTTTCATAATAAATTTGTTTTAGTTTGTATTCGTGATTTCAAAATGTGTGCCAAATTTGAATTACATACTGCGTTAGGGATAGTAATGGAAATCCTTTTCTATACCTGACAGGTTTTTGAAACCTGTCAGGTATAGAAAAGATTGGAATGTATAGCCCGACCCGAAGGGAAACGCCCAAAAAATAAACGTTATAATTTTCCGAGTTTGGTCATTACAAATAGAATTACAATTGGGATTGCCAAAAGAAGTACCATTTGTGTATTGTCGGTCAACATGTGAGGTTCTTTTATCAATGTTATCAAATAACCACCGATTGCGCCTCCAAAATGGGCTGTGTGACCTATGTTATCATTCTTAGCTTTCATTCCGTAGATGGAATACAGCAGATATCCTATACCAAAAATATACGCTGGAATGGGAATGGGAATAAAGAACATGTATAAACTCATATCGGGTTGAAACAAAATTGCCGAATATAAAACGCCAGTTACAGCTCCAGAAGCGCCTATGGCTCGGTAACTATAATCGTTATTGTGCATTAATAATGTAAGTAAACTTCCAAAGAGCAAACTACCAAAATAGACTAGCAGAAAATTGGCGTTTCCTAAATAACTTATAACTGTTGGTGCAAAAAAGTACAATGTGAGCATGTTAAAGGCTAAATGTGCAATATCGGCGTGAAGAAACGCTGAAGTTAGCATACGAAGTTGCTCGCCAGCTCGAATACTTCCGATGTGGAATTCATATTTTCTGAAAAAATAAATGTCATCAAATCCTTTGAAACTTACGATAACGTTGGCTGCAATAATAAAAATAAGTACTGTTGTCATATTTTGAATCGGTAAAATTTTGTTTGGTAAAAATAGAAATTGTTTCTTTAGCTTTTGTTAAAATAAGTAGCCAAATTAACTTTTGCCTTATATTTGTAAAAAATAATTGATGCAGTTTTTAGTTTATCTTATTCTATACCCAATCCTTTGGTGCGTTTCGATGTTGCCTTTTCGAATATTATATATTGTATCTGATATTGTTTATTTTATTGTCTATTACATAATTGGCTACAGAAAAAAAACGGTTCGTGAAAATTTAAGCTTGGCTTTCCCTGATAAAACTGATGCTGAAAGATTGCAAATAGAAAAAGATTCGTTCAAACATTTATGCGACATGTTTCTAGAGATGGCAAAAACAATGACTATTTCAAGAAGACAAATTGATAAACGATTTAAATTTACCAACTTGGATACTTATTTAGATATCGAAAAAAAGGGAAAAAGTATCGCTTTGTTATGTGCGCACTATGCCAGCTATGAGTGGGTTGTATCGATGAATCATCATATCACCTTTAAAGGCTATGGTATTTATAAAAAAATTGCCAATCCATATTTTGATAAATTAGTAAAAGATATACGTTCTCGTTTTAAAGCCTATTTGATTACGACCAAAGAGACCAAAACGTGTATTGAAGAGAATAGTAAAAAGGGCGTTTTAGGATTATACGGATTTGCTAGTGACCAAACACCACGGGCATCACACAAATTATATTGGGATTCGTTTTTAGGAATTGAAACGCCTATTCATATTGGTGCCGAAGTTCTAGCAAAGCGATTTGATATGAATGTAGTTTTCCTAAAAACAACCAAAATAAAAAGAGGCTATTATGAGGCAACTTTGGAGCTAATGTCTGACGATATAAAATCGGTTCCTGATTATAACGTTTCGGAAGCTTTTATGCGAAAAGTAGAGCAGCAAATTTATGAAAACCCAAGTCTATACTTATGGACGCACAAACGCTGGAAACATAAACGCGAAAATTTTCAGTAGAAAGATAAATTTCAAACGTTTATGTTTACTTTGAATTATATCAATACAAATTCACATGAAATACTATTATTTTGAGTTTCATGCTTTATTATGAAGACTTATAGCAAATCAAGGTAGGATTTCAGTACTCTTTTTTACAAATTTATATGGTGGCAATATGTGACGATTGCACAAAATTGATTATTTCCCGAACCAATTTGATACTAATTTTTTCTCGTAATTGGTGGCTTCTTTGTGTGTAAACTCGTTATTGGTTGGATTGTATATATAATCGGTTTCCCAAGTTTTATGGTTTTCTGCTAAGGCTTTTATACTATCGCACACAAACTTGATTTCGGCAGATGTTGTGGTTGGGTGAATCGACATTCTAATCCATCCTGGTTTTCTTATTAGATCACCAGATGCAATTTGACATACCAAATCGTGCGACGTTTCTTGGTCAACATGCAGCAAATAATGTCCGTATGTTCCAGCGCAACTGCAACCGCCACGTGTTTGAATTCCGAATTTATCATTCAGTATTTTTACGCCTAAATTGTAATGCAAGTTGTCGATATAAAACGAAATTACTCCTAGCCTATCTTGATGTTCATTTGCCAAAATGTTTAATCCTTGAACATTTCCTAGTTGTTCAAAAACGTAGTCCACAATTTCGTGTTCGCGTGCCAAAATGTTGTTTACACCCATTTCTTCTTTTAGCTGAATAGTCAAAGCGGTTTTGATGACTTGCAAGAATCCTGGCGTTCCACCATCTTCTCTATCTTCTATATTGTCGATGTATTTGTGCTCGCCCCATGGATTTGTCCAACTTACGGTTCCGCCACCTGGACAATCGGGAACGTTGTTTTTGTACAAATTTTTATTAAAAACCAAAACACCCGAAGTGCCTGGTCCGCCCAAAAACTTGTGTGGTGAAAAGAAAATAGCGTCTAGGTAACTTTCTTTGTCCTCTGGATGCATATCGATGTTTACATAAGGTCCAGAGCATGCGAAATCAACAAAACAAACACCGTTATTTTGATGCATTATTTTGGCTACTTCATGATATGGTGTTCTAATTCCGGTAACGTTTGAACAGGACGTTATGGAAGCAATTTTGAAACTTCTATCTTTGTATTTCTCCAACACTTTTTTGAATTCTTCTAAACAAAACAAACCATTTTCGTTGGCTGGAATTACTTCTACATCGGCAATGGTTTCTAGCCATGATGTTTGGTTAGAATGATGCTCCATATGCGAAATAAAAACGATTGGTTTTAGTTCTTTTGGCAAGTTGATAAACTCGCGCATATTTTCGGGAAGTTTTAATCCCAAAATACGTTGAAATTTGTTTACAACGCCTGTCATTCCGGTTCCTGTGTTTATTAGAACATCGTCATCGTTGGCGTTTACATGGTGTTTTATAATGTGTTTGGCTTGGTGGTACGCCATTGTCATTGCGGTGCCAGAAACGGTGGTTTCGGTGTGTGTGTTGGCAACGAAAGCACCAAACTCGTTCATTAGTTTTTCTTCGATGGGGCGATACAACCTGCCGCTTGCTGTCCAGTCGGTGTAGATTATTTTTTGTTTTCCAAAAGGTGAATCAAATTCTTGGTCAATACCAATAATGTTTTGTCTAAACTTTTGAAAATAAAGCTCTAGTTCGGTGGTGGTTTCGGTTAGTGTCATGTTGTGTCAAAAATTATGCTCAAAGATAGGAATTTTTATTTTTTGAAAAATAGTTGGTCTTGAAAACTTTGTTTTTTGGAAAACAAAAGTTTAAAAAACACTGTTTACCAACATTTTAGATTTCAAAACAATAAAAAACGTTAATTCTTGGAACGTTTTGTGTTTTTTATCGAGTTTCTAAGTAGATTGTAGGATTTGTTTGTAGGAATAAGGGTTGTTTTGTAGGTTTGGGTAAAGATATGGTTCATAAATCTAGAATATTTATAAGACATACATAATAAGTTAGCAGTAATCTTACCAACTAATCAACAATAAATGAAATATAGTGTTTCAATTACATATAAAGATCTATTTGATGATTATTCATCAGTTAATGTAAACGAATTACTTGCTGATATTCCAACCAAAAATGCGGTTCCACTAATTGGATATTTTCTTGCGCAAATCCACATTGAAAAATTAGATGAAAAACTTCAAGTCGAATTAATTCAATTTTGGTCGCAAAGATTGCCAAATGATTTAAAACTTAAGATTCAAGATTTTACAGCAAAAATGGTAGCTGATAAAAAAACCGAATTTACCTTCATAAGTAATATTTCTGGTCTTTTATTCATTGAAACTATTTTAGAAAATTACAATGATTTAGAACAATTAAATGATTTAACACCTGAACAAGAATTAAATTTTTTTAAAGCATATCTGATATCAACTCAAACTTGGATTGACAAACAAGGAAAAATTTTTTTTGATGTAAAGCCTTTCAAAAATGAAATTGACTTTGTAAAAACATTCCTTCCTTCTCATATAGCATTAGATGAATTTCATACAGTTAAGGACTTTAGAACACAATTTATTAAAGCGAAATACTTTTTTCAATTTTGCGAATCTAACGATGAATTTAAAGTCTATTTAAAAATCTTCCTTGATGAATACGGTTTAGATTCGTGGTCTAACTACTTAAAAAATATATTATCTCTTTACATTAGAAAATTTGAGAGACTAAAGACACCATCAGTAATAAGCATTGACAATGAACATCAAGAACAGATTAACTTCCTTGAGCAGTTGAGTATTGATGTTGATGGATTTAGTAAAACAGAAGATTTTCTTCAGCTTAGAGAAAAACCTATTTATAGATTAAATGAAACTGATTTTGTCTTTCTAAACTTAAATTTTTTCGTTGACAAAATTTATCAAGGAATACAGTTTGATTTCGCTCGTATTTTGGTAAAACATTCCGCGACATTTAAAGGAAAAAAAATAAAAGAGAGAGTACAGTTTTTGAGCATTTTTGGTGATGAATTTTCCGAGACAGGTTTATTCTATAAGATTATGGAGCATTGCTTTGAAAAAGCGAAATATACAATACATAATGGGAACACTATTAATGAGATAATAGGAGACGGAGCACCTGACTTTTACATCAGAGATAAGGCTAAAGTTTACCTTTTTGAGTTTAAAAACGTATTCCTTTCTGGAAAAGCCAAGAATACTTATGATTTTAAACAAATAAAAGCTGGTATCTATGAGAAACTTGTTGAAAATAAAAAAGGTGATGCAAAAGGATTAAAACAATTGACTAAAGTCATTAATAAAATTAGAAAATCCGAATTTAATAAATTCGATGATTATAATTTCGATAAAACCACTATTTACCCAGTTATCGTGTTTACAGATTTCTCTTTCAATACAGCGGGTGTTAATTATATGCTCAATAAAGAGTTTAAAGAACATCTAGAAAATGAAAAAGTCAGATTAAGGAACAATATCAAAAATTTAATCCTAATTGATTTAGATGATTTTATAAAGTACCAAGATTTGTATAAAGATAAGAAAATCAAAATAAACAATCTATTAAACGGCTTTCTTGAATTTATAATTGGTTATCAAAATTTTACTGATAAGTTTACACCATTCGAAATTTACATTGATAATAGAACCAGAAAAATAACATCAAAACTAACTCAAAATACGATTGTTGAAATTGCAGAGACACTGGGTTTAACAGAATAAAGACTACTGCTAACATCCGTTTCAAGTAATTGGGTTTTAAAGCCCTAATTTAAAGTTTGCTTTGCCCCTTTACTTTTTCCTATAACCATCATTAAGCCCAACATTATCCAAAATCATTGGTTTTATCTTTTCCATTCTAGTTACTTTCGTCTTTTCCTGTTTTGCAGTTTCAATATATTCAATAAATTCTTTTTGTTTATAGGGTGCAAATTTTTGAAAAGCTAGTTTCAAATCGGGATTTAGTTGTAATTCATTCTCAAAGAAAGGAGAAACCATTGCCTCTTTCTTTTGAGGTTTGCTAATCTTTCCTTGTTTTTCATTATCAATTGCTTCGGCTATATAAGCTAAAATTAGCTTTTCATTAATTTCATCTTTAGAAGTAAAGCGCCATTGTCTTAAATTTTTGGTAACGCCTTCTTGTGCATTCATCAAAAGCTTATGTTCATCTTTTAGAAATACACCATTGTAAAACCATATAGTAAAATACTCTTTAAAACCGCCAAGACCAATCACATTTCGTTTATTGAAAGTATAGACAATGCCGCCCCATTTTGTGGTTTCTACGAGTTCAGTTTTGCTTATAATATCTTTGAGTACTTCGAGTTCGGTTTCCCAAAGGTGGTTTTTATTCCAATAGTTTACTTTTTCTTCCATACTTAACACTTTTAATCAAATATAAAAAAAGTCCTAAAAAAGATGGCTCTTCTTTAGGACTTAGCTATAAATTTTATTTAGAATTAAGCTTTGTTGTGCTCTTCTTCAATTCTTTTGTGTTCTGCATCAGAAATTGTATCACACAATACTGGAGTTGCGATAAATAATGATGAGTAAGTTCCTACCACAATACCTATTAACATCGCGAATATAAATCCTCTGATTGATTCTCCACCAAAGATAAACATGATTAACAATACTAATATCATTGTTAAAGACGTATTGATAGTTCTAGACATGGTAGAGTTAATCGATTGGTTTACGATTTGGTTGAAATTTCCTTTTGCTTTACCGCCAAGGTATTCACGAACTCTATCAAATACGATTACGGTATCATTCATCGAGTATCCAATTACGGTAAGAATCGCTGCAATGAAATGTTGGTCGATTTCCATACCGAATGGCATATATTTCCATAATAATGAATAGATTCCTAATACGAAGATAACGTCGTGAGCTACCGCAGCAATCGCACCAAGACTATATTGCCATTTTCTAAAACTCACAACCAAATACAAGCCTACAATTAACATAGCACCAAGAACAGCCCAATAAGAGTTTGTTTTGATATCATCTGCTACTGTTGGTCCTACTTTGGATGCTTGTAAGATACCATATGTTTTTCCTTCGTAACTGTTTACAAATTTTTCGTAGGTCATTGAAGCATCAAAATGTTTCTTCAAGTTGTCATACAAAATTTTGTTAACCGTTTGATCTGCTTCACTACCTGATTCTTTAACTTTATATTTTGTAGTGATTTTTAATTGATTGTCTTTACCAAATACTTTTGCTTCAGCACTACCTTCAAAAACTTTTAATAATTCTTCTCTAACTATTTCGGCAGAAACTGGTTTTTCAAAACGCACTTGGAACGTTCTTCCTCCAACAAAGTCAACACCTTGATTTAATCCATTAGTCATTAATGAAATTACACTTACTACGCAAACAATAAGTGAGAATGCATATGTATATTTTTTAATTCCTAAGAAATCAAAATGGAAGTTTGTGAAGAAGTTTTTAGAAAATCCAGTAGTGAACGTTAGGACGTTATTTCTTGATAAACTCCAATCTAACAATATTCTTGTTATAAATATTGACGTGAATAAAGATGTTGCAATACCTATTAATAATGTTGTAGCAAAACCTTGAATTGGTCCTGTTCCAAAAATTAACAATACAGCTCCAGTTAGAACGTGCGTTACGTTTGCATCAACAATAGAACGCATTGCTCCTTTCCAACCAAATGAGGCTTTAATGGCTTCTTCTTGTGATTTTCCTTGTCGTAGTTCTTCTTTTGCTCTTTCGTAAATAATAATATTCGCATCAACGGCAGTTCCCATTGTTAACACGATACCTGCAATACCTGGTAATGTTAAAACGGCTCCTAAACTAGCTAAAATTCCGAATAAGAATAGTAAGTTAACTACAAGTGCAATGTTGGCATACCAACCTGCTTTACCATAGTAAACAACCATCCATAATGCTACAATTAACAAACCGATTATTGCAGATGTTGTACCATTATCGATAGCTTCTTGTCCTAGAGATGGTCCTACAACTTCAGATTGAACAATTTCGGCAGCTGCAGGTAATTTTCCTGCTCTTAATACGTTTGCTAAGTCTTTTGTTTCAGTTACATCAAAAGTTCCTGATATTTCAGATCTTCCGCCAGATATTGGTCCAGAAGTTACACCTGGAGCTGAATACACAACATCATCAAGTACGATAGCAATATAGCTTTTTTGAGTATATGCTTTACCTGTTAATTCTTCCCAAGCTCTAGCACCAGCACCGCTCATTTGCATAGAAACTGCTGGTTTACCTAATTGGTCAAATGTATCTAGTGCATCAGTCACCACACCACCGCTCATTGCAGCTTGGTTGTTTTTATTTCCTTTTAAAGCGTAGAATTCAACTGTTTCAGTCGCTTTTTTAGTTTTCTCATCTACTGTGATTGTTGGTTTTCCCCAAACAAATTTTGCAAAACGCAATTCTGCTGGTAAAAGTGCTTTGATATTTGGTCTTTTTAAATAGCCATTTATCGCTGCTGTATCTTTAGGTTCAACTAAAGCTAAAACTGGTCCTCCACCAGATTGGAAAAATTTACTCAATAATGGTCCTAAGTCTTTTTTAGAATCTGTTTTAGCTGTATCTTTTGTTTTATCTGTCAATAAAGCTGTAAGTGAATCATCTTTCTTTACAACCTCTTTAGCCAAAGCCGTTTTTTCTGTAGCTTTTAATGCTTCGTTAGCTTGCATTAAGAAACCACCAACTTCATCAATTTTGTATGTTTCCCAAAACTCTAATTGAGCAGTACTTTGTAATAATTTTTTAATACGGTCAACATCTTTTGCTCCTGGAAGCTCTACTAAGATTCTACCAGATTCACCAATTTTTTGGATGTTTGGTTGAGTTACACCAAATTTATCGATACGTTTTCTTAGGACTTCAAAAGCGGATTGTATTGATTCGTCTACTTTTCTTTTAACAACTTTTTTAACTTCGTTGTCAGACATTTTAAAGTTTACTTCATCTCCAATAATTTTGTTAGAAAAAATTTCAGGAGAAGCTAATTTCGTTTGACCAGCAGAAGCTTTATCAAATTCTCTAAAGAAAACATCAAGATAATCTTCGTTACCTTGTCTGTTTTTTGTTGCTTCAGATAATGCTTTATTAAAAACAGGATTTTTAGTATTATTAGCTAATCCAGCAACGATATCTTTGATAGATATTTGAAGTTGAACGTTAATACCTCCTTCAAGGTCAAGACCTTTGTTGATTTTTTTATCTTTTACTTCATTATAGGTAAAATCTGTAAATCCCATATTGAAAACTTTTTCTTTTCCAATAGAATCTAAATATTTTACTTCTTTTTCTGAATTTCCTTTGGCGAAAGCCTTTGCATCGTTCTCTACGCTTTGAGATACGAATGTGAAAGAAAGTTGGTAAATACTTACCAATGCAAATAAAATTGCGAAAAATTTAACTAGTCCTCTATTCTGCATTATTACTAAAAATTAATTAATTCTGTTTGTTTTTGGTTGCTATGTACTTGATTTTAAGAAAACAAAAAACTACTTATGAGATGTATCGTAAGTGGTTGCGATTTTTAAAACGTGCAAATATATAATTCTGAAAAAGATTAACCAATTATTTATTGATTAATATTAAAAAAAAGACTGCAATAGTAGCAGTCTTCTTTATTTATTAAGAAAAAGTATTACCCTAAAACAGTTTTTAGGTCTGCGTTCATGTTGCGAACAGCATCGGCACTTTTAGCCAATTTATCTTTTTCGCTATCGTTAAGTTTAATATCTAAAATTTGTTCAACTCCATTTTTACCTATGATACATGGAACACCAATACAAATATCAGATTGTCCATATTCTCCTTCTAATAAAACAGAACATGCGATCATTTTCTTTTGATCATTTAAAATACTATCAACTAAATAGGCAACAGATGCTCCTGGAGCATACCATGCGGATGTACCTAACAAACCTGTAAGCGTCGCTCCTCCTACCATCGTATCGGCTGCAACTTTTTCTAGTGCTTCTTGTGATAAGAACTCAGAAACTGGAATACCATTGTATGAGGCCAATCTTGTTAGTGGTATCATGGTTGTATCTCCATGTCCACCAATAACCATTGCTGATATATCATTTGCTGGTTTATCCAATGCTTTTGATAAATAATATCTAAAACGTGAACTATCCAATGCTCCACCCATTCCGATTATTCTATTTTTTGGAAGACCTGTTGCTTTTAATGTTAGGTAAGTCATTGTATCCATAGGGTTGGAAACGACAACAATGATTGTATTAGGAGAAAATTTTAGGATGTTATCGGCAACCGTTTTTACTATTCCTGCATTGATACCGATTAATTCTTCACGTGTCATTCCTGGTTTTCTAGGGATACCAGATGTGATAACAACTACGTCGCTATTGGCCGTTTTAGAATAGTCGTTTGTAACACCTGTAATTTGTGTATTAAAACCTGTGTTCGTTGCACACTGCATTAAATCCATTGCTTTTCCTTCTGCAAAACCTTCTTTAATATCTAATAATACTACCTCACTAGCAATTCCTCTGTAGGAAATAACATCTGCGCATGAAGCTCCTACGTTTCCTGCGCCAACAATTGTAACTTTCATTTTTTTATTTTTTTTATTTATATAGAACTTTTAATAACGTTAGTTTATTTTGTAATGCACTGCAAAGTTAGTGTTTACAAATTTATTAAAGGCAATCGCGGACTGAAAATAAAACCGATTTCGATTGTATGTAATTGATGCTTCAAATATACTATTTATTTTAGTTTTATAAATGGACTTTAATTTTTCATTAAAAAAATCTTGAGGTCCTAAACCTTCTATTTTTACTGTTGCATCTGCCGTTCCTTTATCTCCTGAAAATTTGTATTTAAAATCACTAATATTCACTATTGAGGCTAACATAAATTCAAATTTTTTATATTCTTTTGAAACATTTGTTTGAAACTGCCAAGAATTGATATTTCCATTTATTCTATTTATGCCTAGTGTTCCCAAATTGGTTTGAATGTCGAGAAAATCGAAACTAATGTTTTCAATAGAATTTGATAGTGTGATTGCTAAGTTAATGTTGTTAGAATGAAGCGATTTTAGATACTGGCTCAAATTATGTTTTACTGCTATACCATACACTTGGTATTCTCCTTTTTTAATTCTGGTTTTGGGTGCAAATTTACCGATAATTTCAGTTCCATTGCCTATACAAATTGATCCTGAAAGGTGTGGATAGAATAATTTTTCTTCGTTAATACCTCTTGGTGTTTCTATTGGATAGTTTGGATTAATGATTCCGTATTTATCAATTATATATATCTGTTTACTTCCTCCAAGTGCTGTTGGAATTGTTTCAGAATTGGCATTTTGTATTTGTAGAAAAGTAAAATCGTCATTACTCAAAGTAAATTCACGATCTTGTTTGGGGATAAAAAATACGTTTGCATGAATACCTATAGTCGTTTCCCATTTTTTTTTCTTTTTGGCAGAAGATACCCATCCACCAGAAGATTGGTAAACAGCAGCATCTGTAGCTGGTGTAATGAATCTATCTGCAAAGTAAACTGCATCTATAAAAAACTCATCCAAGTGATCAAATACAGCGGGATCAAAGGTTTGTGAGTAGCTAAAATTTGTTAAAAATAAAAAAAATACCAGTATATATCTCATTACGCTAATTAAGTGCTACTCTCTTGGGCAATTTATTGTAACAAACTTGTTTACAAAATTATATATTAATTATTGTAATGGAAATTATTTTATTATTATTTTCTTAAATATTGAATTGGAATTGGAATTAATCTTAACAAAATAAACTCCTTCGGCAATTCCATTTAATAATATCTTATTATCGTTAGTTTTTTTGAAAATCAATTGCTTGCCCATCACATCGTATAAAGAAAAAGTCACTTCGTCTTGAAATCCTTTAAAATATAAACAGTTGTTTTTATCAATTGGGTTTGGATATACTTGAATTATTGCTTTATCGACATTATTAGTTGATAAAAATGAATTTTGATATACGATTTCAAATCTATTATTAAAATTTCCTGCATCGGAATAGAAGTTATATTCAGCTTGACTCAAATTGTGTGTTTCTTGTAAAGAATTATCTTTTAGGAAAATTTGTTGTCCATCTGCAAAAAGACCATCAACATTGTCAATTGAAATGGTAAAGTTACCTGCTAAATCGGTTTTAAAATTCAAGGGTACTGTATCATTTGTATCAAATGGCAATGCTTTTCCTTGTATCGTAAATTCTTCATTATCTAGCAATGAAGACAATGCTGTTGCATTATCTTTTATTCGTTTTCCATCAATTCCATTATCAATTCCGTTGGTTGCATTGGTCATATATCCAACCATTATTTGACTGAATAGCCCATTAGAATTAGTGAGGTTTATCCAAAATCGGTGTTTCTCTGTGATTGATGAATTTCTAAAAAATTGATTATTATTATCCTGTATTCTCATTGTATTGGAAAAAACTGCTTTGGGGTTTGCAACGTTTTTTGCTTCAACAAAGAATCCTTGACCTACTTGAATAATTCCACTTGGAATTGGGCTTGTTGGCGAAGTTGTTGTTGCTCCACCTAAAGTATAAGTTGCATAAGCTGTACCAGGAGCATTATTGGTTTTTCTCCAAAAATATAGTGTTCCATTAATTGTTGCTTCATTGGCGGTTAGAAATGCTTCTGCATCAATTGTTGATGGATAAGGATTTCCAATCATGTTGTAGCTAAATCCGTCTGATACATAGGTTAAATCAATTTCTGTTTGACCATTATTAGGAGTTCCATTAAAAGTACCTTCCCAAATGGTTGGAGAGGTAGGATGATTATCGGGCATTCTAATAAGATAGCCATTTGCTTTTATAAAAGTTTGTGTTACAGGATTAGGTATAACGCTATAAAAATTGGTTGATGTATTGTAATTGTAAAAACGATTATTTAATGTTAATGGTGAGAACTGTTTTAATGTTTGAGTTCCTAAAACAGGCGAAGACCATATAGTGTAATCTAGACGCTTAAGTGGATTTGATTCTCTTTTAACAATTATATTTCCAATATTTTGAGTTTCTTGTACTTGGACTAGATTAGCATTGTTATTAATTGTTAAACTTCCTCCTTGTACAGTAATGATACCATTTAATATCAAATTGGTTCCCGAGTCAATTATGACATTTCCTGAAACTACTTTACAAGAACATCCCGAAATAGTTGATGTTGATAAAAAATCCCCTTCAAATTCGATTGATGTATTTACAGTTGGATTACCATTTAACCATTGAGTACCATCCCATTTTGTTGATTTTAATTCAAAAAAGTTTTCAAAAATTTTGGTGTAATTTATATTGTTTTTTTTAACTGAAAGAACTACTGTATATACTCCCTCTGCAGGTAAATATACATTTATTGAATTTCCTACATAGGTATATATCTTTGAATTTCCTTGTATAGTCCAATTAACAGCTGTAGCTATATCTCCCGTATATACAAGATTTATATTTGAGTTTATGCAAAATGGTGAATTATTTTGAATCGTTATACTGGGTTGATTTAAATCTGAAATTTGAACTAAATAGTCCTCTACTTCTCCTAATGTTGTACCACAAGCAGTACTATAATCTCCCCAATATCCTAACCTAACTCTCATTTTTACTGTTCCAATTACGGCATTAGTAGGAATTGTAAAACTTCCAAATCCTGAACCACTAGTATCTATATCATAAACAACACGTTCATTATTTGAGAAAGAACCGTCGTTATTATAATCTATCCATACAATAAAATCATTAGAAGACCAACCTGTACTGAAATTTGCTGTTGCTGTATATGCATTGCCTTTACTTACTGAAAATACATTAGTAGTATTGTTAGAGTATCCTCCATTAAATGAATTAGTAGTTATTGTATTTCCTGCACAAGTAAAATTATTAATCCATAATCCTCCATTTGTATTTTCACCACTTGCATTACAATAAGCATATGGCTTAACGTCATACATAAATTTATATGTCTCAGATTTATCATTTGCATTACCAATTGCCACAACTTTAAAATATATCTTTGTACCAGAAGGAAAATTTGGAATACCTGTGTTTGTTTTCCAAAGATTATTTTCAACCAAATACATCTGAATTTTGTTTGTGTCATTAAAAACTGGTGCCCCAGTAGCCCATAGAACATGAACATCAGTTAAATTTTGAGCATAATTTATTGTAGCCATTACAAATTGGTCAACACCTTCACTGGGTGAGGTAAATGATGGTGGACTTGTAATTTCGGTTTTCACAATAGATGGAAAGGTACTTCTATTGGCTAATGATGTTTGCCATAATCCTCTACCCCAAGTGGCAGCCTTAATAGTATTGGAACCATAATTAATTTCTAAATCTTTTATTGCGACATTCGGTAAATCTGTATTAAATAATGACCAAGTAGTGTCGGACATCGCTTTTTTATATATTCCAATGGCTGCTCCTACATAAATAGTTGATTCTGGACTATTATCAATTGCTACCGAATAGATTGGCATATTACCCAAATTATATGTAATATTTTGCCAAGTAGCACCAGCATTATGTGTTATATAAATCTTTTGACCATTATTTTGATAACTATCGTATGTTACAATGATGGTTGCATCATCGTTTGGATCAAACTGTACGTCGGTAATTGAACTATTAGGCAATCCATTTTTTATATTTGTAAATGCCATGCCTCCATCTGTAGAAAGTTCAATAGCACTATTTGTGTTAACTACCATAATATTGCTATTATTTTCTGCTATTGCCGCCGTTTTTATAGCACCTCCTAGTGTTGTAGGTGTTCCCAAGTCAACCCATGTAGTACCAAAGTCAATACTTTTGTGAACTTTAGTTCCATAAGAATAAACTGTAAACTGATTGTTGGGATCTAATAGTAATGGAGCAACCCAATAACCTACTTGACCTGGTGGTGTTACACCTGTCCTATTTGCTCCTGTACCATCTATAAATCTACCACGACTACCGTTCTGAACACTATGGATCATATAATTAGGATTTAATGGCAAAATTACTCCCTCCATACCATCTGCACCATATGCTTCAATCCATCCCAATTCATTTTTAATACTTGTTCCATTGTCTTGTGAACCACAGATTGCAACATTATTGTCCGATTGAGAAACACCAACACAATAATTTTCACGATTGCCTATCGTTAAACTCAGTTTTTGCCATGTCACTCCATTATCAGAAGACTTGGATAAAAAACCATCTGAACATGAATAAAAAATCCCATTTACACAATCTAAATAATTTGTATCGGCATGAATATAATGTGTAGAAGTAGCATAATTCTGTTGATTATTCCCACTTCCGTTATTGGTACCTAATGACCACCATGTACATTGACTAAAACTTGCTCCCGAGTCAACACTTCTATATAAATCGACATACCCAGAAACAAATTTTGTAATATCGGTATCGTTTGGCATCGCTCCCCACATAGAAACTCCAGTTGGAGGAGGGTTTTGTATGGTTACAAATGTTGCGGCCTCATCGGTAGATTTCCATATACCGCTATCAGAAGAAACAAATACACATTCTGGGCATGATGATGCCACAGATATTTTAAGTTTTTTTCCTGCATTTCCTGTCAAAACGGGCATTACATTATAGGTAATTCCTAAGTCGGTTGATTTAAGAACTCTGTCTTGATTTGCAGAAAAATAATCATCATAAATATAAATAATACTAGCATTAGTTGGATGAAAATCAATATCCATGACGTCTCCTCCTATTATTTGTTTTGTCCATGTCTGCAAGTTATCTGTTGAACGATAAATACCCTGACTTGTTCCAACAAAAACTAAATTTGGTATTGTAGGATGGTATTGAATGGTATAAATTTTAAAATTTGAACCTAACCCGCCGTAACCGACATTAGCAGGAACAAAATTAGTTGGCGTAAAAGTAACTCCTCCATCATCCGATTTATATATACCGAATGAATAATAGTTACCTGCATTTTGAACATTTATTAACACTGAATCAAAATTGGTTGGATTAGCTGCTATGGCATTTACACCAGAAGCAGGTAAAAAATCAGAATTGTGGGACCAAGTTACGCCACCATCATTGGTACGCCATAAACCTCCACTTCTTGAACCTAAATAAATTTGTTGGTCATTGTTTTTGCTTACTTCAACAAATTCAACTCTACCTAATCCTGCAGAATAATGTCCGGTAATATTGGTAATTGCATTTGGTCCTAGTGATTGCCATATATTTGAGCTTTGAGATGACCTATTTTTATCTTTACTAATTCTTAGATACTCATTGTAAGGCATAGAAAAATCAACCAACCTATTTCCTGTTGGGTAAAATTTAGATTCATTTTCATGTTTCCATCTCATGAAAGGCTTATAACCTGAACCTTTTTTTTCTTTATCTATTGTTTTAAAATAGGATTCTGCCGAATCGCAGACTGTATAAAAATTAATTGACATGTCATACATCATGTCCTTATAAGAAGTATGTTTTCTAGTTTTATCTTGGGCATTTGAAACTAACCCTACAAAAATGAAAAGAACAAAATAAATTATTTTTTTTATCACGATAAAAAACCATTTTTTCAGTTAAAATACACTAAAATCACATATTTGTAAAATATGTATTACATGCAAATGTATGTGTTTTATTTAACAACAACAAATTATAAAAAAAAAGAGGAGTACATCTGTCTCCTCTCTTTCTATAAAATATAAAATTTGTTAAGCGTCTATATTAGCATAAACTGCATTTTTCTCAATAAATTCTCTACGAGGTGGAACCTCATCACCCATAAGCATAGAAAAAATCCTATCTGCTTCAGATAAACTTTCTATTGTAACCTGTCTAAGTGTTCTAAAGTTTGGATCCATTGTGGTTTCCCATAATTGCTCTGCATTCATTTCTCCAAGACCTTTATAACGTTGGATAGCTGCACTGCCCCCCATTCTTTCATTTGCTTGATCACGTTGAAGATCTGTCCATGCATATTCTTTTTTATTTCCTTTTTTTACAAGGTATAATGGAGGAGCCGCAATATACACGTGTCCACCTTCTATTAATTCTCTCATAAATCGGAAGAAGAAAGTTAGAATTAATGTTGCGATGTGACTTCCGTCGACATCGGCATCACACATGATGATAACTTTGTGATAGCGAAGTTTTTCTAGATTTAATGCTTTACTATCTTCGGCAGTTCCTATGGTTACTCCTAGAGCTGTAAAAATATTTCTTATTTCTTCGTTTTCAAAAACTTTGTGGTGCATTGCTTTTTCCACATTCAAGATTTTACCACGTAATGGCATAATGGCTTGAAAATTTCTGTCACGACCTTGCTTTGCTGTTCCACCAGCCGAATCTCCCTCTACAAGGTAAACTTCGCACTTTTCTGGATCTTGTTCAGAACAATCTGATAATTTTCCAGGTAATCCGCCTCCGCCCATAACTGTTTTTCGTTGCACCATTTCACGAGCTTTTTTAGCTGCATGTCGTGCTTGAGCAGCAAGAATCACCTTTTGAACAATAATCTTAGCATCATTTGGGTTTTCTTCCAAATAATTTTCAATCATTTCAGAAACGGCCTGACTTACTGGTGATACTACTTCTCTATTTCCAAGTTTGGTTTTTGTCTGACCTTCAAATTGTGGTTCAGCTACTTTTACAGAAATAATAGCTGTTAAACCTTCGCGGAAGTCATCTCCAGCAATCTCAAATTTCAATTTATCCAACATTCCAGAAGCGTCCGCATATTTCTTCAAAGAACGAGTTAATCCTGTTCTAAATCCTTGTAAGTGCGTTCCTCCTTCGTGAGTATTAATATTATTTACATATGAAAAAATGTTTTCACTGTAACTAGTGTTATAAATAAGAGCTACCTCAACAGGTATTTCTCCTTTTTCATTATCCATGCTAATTACATGTGAAATAATTGGCTCACGGTTTCCATCTAAATAGCGGATGTATTCTTTAAGTCCTTCTTCTGAATGGAAAACTTCTTTTAAATACTCACCTTTTTCGTCAACTTGACGTTTGTCGGTAAATGTAATTGTGATTCCTTTATTAAGAAATGACAACTCGCGCATACGAGCTGAAAGTGTTTCAAACGAGAATTCTATAGTTTGGGTAAAAATCAAATCATCTGGATAAAACGTTTGCATTGTACCTCGCTTTTCTGTTTCTCCAACTTGTTTTACAGGATATAAGGATTTACCTCTTTCATATTCTTGCTCATAAATTTTCCCATCTCTAAAAACGGTTGATTTCATTCTTTTTGAGAGTGCATTAACAACAGATACTCCAACTCCGTGAAGTCCTCCAGAAACTTTATAGGAATCTTTATCAAACTTCCCTCCAGCACCAATTTTAGTCATTACGACCTCGAGAGCAGAAACTCCTTCTTTTTTATGCATATCTACGGGAATACCACGACCATTGTCTTCAACGGTAACAGACCCGTCTTCGTTTATTGCAACATTAATTGTATCACAATGACCACCCATTGCTTCATCAATAGAGTTATCGACAACTTCATATACTAAATGGTGTAAACCTCTCACGCCAACATCTCCAATATACATGGAAGGTCGCATTCTTACGTGCTCCATCCCTTCTAACGCCTGGATACTATCTGCCGAATAATTATTCTTCTTAATTTCGTCGCTCATATTAGTTAATTCTATAAAATATATTTTTTGTATAACACGCAAATATATAAAATAGAGAATGATTTTAAAGCGATTTTAGACGTTTTGAAGTTACAAGTTATTAACATTTGTCTTTGAAAACTATTTTGTGTGTTATTTTGAAAAAAAAGAAACAAAAAACATGATTTCAAATAGGGTTTGTCAAGTTAAGCTCGAGCTGAAATTCAGTAAGATAGAAGATTTAACAATTTTAAATAAAAAAACGCCCACCTAAGCGAGCGTTTTAATCACAAACAATCTATAAAACAAACTAAAATATTAAATACTAATTGTGGCTTTTGCAATCTCTGTATCCGCTTGAACGTGTGCGGCATTTGCTCTACCACTTGGGTCTTGGTTTTCTTGCCATTTTGGTATCCACTTGCGTACTGTTTGCGCAGCACTTAGCTGTGGATAATATTTATGAAATATGGTTCTGTAATAATACGCTTCTTTGGTTAATGGTGTATTGTATGGAAATAATACTGCTGCAGAATCCATTTGTTCATCGGTAACTTGTGATGAACAGAATTCTATTAAAGTATCAATCCAACTATAACCAACTCCATCAGAAAATTGTTCTTTTTGACGCCATAAAACTTCAGCAGGCAAATAAGGTTCTTCTGGTGTATCGAATGCTTTTCTTAATATGTATTTTTCTACACCATCATAGGTTTTGGGTTGTTTTTCTTCTCCTTTGATAAGCATTGCAACATCTAAAAAAGCTTTATCTAAAAATGGTACGCGTGCTTCTAGTCCATGAGCCATTGTTGATTTGTCTGCCCTTAGCAAATCTGCCGTAAATAATTTTTGAACTCTTTCTATTGTTTCTTTTTGAAAATCGATGGTAGTTGGAGCATTTCTAAAATACAAATATCCTCCAAAAATCTCATCTGCTCCTTCGCCAGATAGAACAACTTTTATTCCTAAATCAGTTATCGCTTTTGACAAAAAGTACATAGGAGTACTTGCTCTTACTGAAGTAACATCGTATGTTTCTAAATGCCATATTAATTTATCTAAAATTTCAATACCTTGCTCTATTGTAAAATGAACTTCATGATGTTTTGTTCCTAAGAACTCGGCCACTTTTCTTGCTGCTTTAGCATCTGGTGCATCGGCATTCAATCCTATAGAAAATGAATGTAATTCTTTTCCTTTTTCTTTTAATAGCCTAGCCGCTATAGATGATGTAAGTGACGAATCTAACCCTCCCGAAAGTAAAACACCAATAGGCACATCACTCATGAGACGTTTACGTGTCGCTTCGGTTAATTTTTCTCTAATTAGAGACAAATCGAGTTCTTTGACTGCGTTTGTATACTCTTCATATTCTGGTTTGTAATATTTAACAAAACCTGTTGAAGGTGTATAATAGTGTCCTGGTGGAAATGTTGAGAATGTTTTGCATTGATCGGCTATAGGTTTCATTTCGGAAGCAAAATACATTCTACCTCTTTCATCAACACCATAATATAATGGTTTAACACCTAGAGGATCTCGCCCTGCAATATAATCATCACCATCAATTACTACGAAAGCGAAATCGCCATCGAGCATATCAACAAAATCATATCCAAATTTTTCATACAAATGAACAATTACTTCTGAATCAGACTTGGTTCGGAATGCATGGTCTTTAAGAATTCCTTGTCGCAACTCTTGATGGTTATATATTTCGCCATTATGTATCATCCAAGCAGATGATGTACCTTGTATTGGTTGTCTACCCGAATGCAAGTCGATTATTGATAAACGTTCATGGCTTAAAACATGTCCGTTTTCTGTTATATGTATATCACTTTCATCTGGTCCACGATGTGACATTCTTTTTGAAAGTTGCTTTATTACTTCTTCGTCTTTTCCTTTTCCTATGATTGCTAAAATACCGCACATGATCTTTTCGTTTTAAAAAAGACAACTCATTTAGGTTATCTTTACTTTGATTATGAAGCAAAATTGAGTTATTACGTCTATAATTAAAACAAAAAAAGATTATTTGATTTATAATTTAAACTTATAATGCGTTTTTACAGCAAATATGTAATTTAAAAAATAAAAACGATAGGTTTTAGTTAAGATTTGTAAACTTAATTAAATGTAATTCTAGAAGAAATTGAATCTGGTAGTTTGGCTACAGCAGATTTAAGTTTTTTGATGTTATCTCCTTTGTGTTTTTCATCTTTTAAAAAATAATTATAATTATTGAATAAAAAATACATCAAAACCCTATTATAGTCATCTAAATCATCGTCTGAAATCATTTCTAATAATGTGTTTTCAAATGTTGATGTGTTGTTGCTTTCAGAAATTGCTCTTCCCATTCTTCCTATACTGCTGTAATAATGATTTGAGGCTGGATTCTCAATTCTTAAAGAAATTCCAATGATTAAATCTAACACATTAATATCTAACACTTCTAGTTCTTTGATATAGGTTTCTCTTGCTTCTTGGGCATAGCTCCCATCACTTATCCTATCAAATCTATCATTCATGATATTCAAATGTGATCTGAGAAATATCTCCCATTTTATAGTTTCGGCTGAAAGTAATGCAATATTAAGAGCATGTATCCTTGGACGTTGATCCATACTACAACCTCCAGTAACTATCCTATTTCGTTTCATTTCTAATTGAGCTTCTTTTGAAATATACATCCCTACATATTCTTCAAATTCATCATCGGAAAACTTTTCTTGTGTTGATTGTACATATGCTTCGTTAAAAAGAGTCATAAATCTAGGGGCATTGACTTTCAAGGAGTCCAATCGTGACAACCTATTTGATTCCCATTTGTTCATCTTATCTTGAAAATCATGAAACTTTTTTTCTTCAATTTTTCTATTTTCTTCAATCTTGATTCTTTCTTTTTTACTTAACTTTATTTTTTTCCATGGTTTTTCAAAATTTATTGTATCCAATCCAATTAAGACATCTAAATTTTCATAAGAAAAATTTGGCCTTTTTAGGCTTTGATTTACGTAGTCATTGAATTTTTCAAATTTTTTGGGTATTGTATCAAGGTATGTTCTTTGGTCTTTTGCTTGAGCAAGATAAACAGTTGCTGTTGTATCTATTAAACAATCTGAATATTGTATCCACTTGGAATATTTTGATGGAATTTGTTTTGAAGCAAAATCATCTAAAAAATAAAAGGCTTGAATACTTTCATTTGAATAGTCTGTTTTTTCTCTATACTCATAAAACCATTTTCCTTTTATAGGTTCACTCAAAAAGGAAGTAACTTCATCGAAGTCTTTATAAAGAACATGATCATCATTCCTATTAAACTCCAAACTAGAGATTAGTATTTTTTTTTGTTGATTATAATCATCATAATGACTCTTAATCACAAGCAAGTTTTTATCTAAAATGGCCTTGGGATACTTGGATACAAACTCATCGAATGAAATGTTGTTTTCTATATCTTTTTTTGCGGCTAAAACTTTGTTTTTTTCTAAGGAAATAAAATGAGCTGTAGTCTGAGATATAGAATTGTATTTAGGATTAACAACACAAACTTTATGTTTTAAGTTTAAGGAATCTACAATTTTTTGCAACTTAGAAATCGCATTTTGAGAATAAATTAAGCCATTCTCATATACTTTAAATTCTTCTGATTGAGAAAAACCAATATTGGTAAACAAAGTCAATGTGAAGATTATTATTCGTTTCATACTAAATTAGGATTAAATTTAATATAATAACTAAAAAATCTGCTTGATAGTATATTTAGTTGCATTAATTTCAAATTCAAAACCGGTACTATTTCCGAGTAATTTAATTCCGAGTGGTGATTGTGATGAAATCCCAAAAATAGATTGGTTGTTTATGGTGATTTTGGGCAGTGCTGTTGCTACATAAACCGTGAGGTTATTGGTGATAACCAAACTACCTAATGCCACTTTGGTATGAACTTGAGTTGCATCTATTTTGTCGAGAATGGTTTTTTGATTGATATATTCCTGAATTTTGTGGTTGAGTTTTTCTTGTTCGATATGCATCATAGATAAAGCTGTTTCGTGTTTGTCACCAGCAGAGCCTTTTGCATCATTTTGGGAATCTTCGGTTAAGGCAGTAATCATGTCTTTGAAAACATCGATTTTGTCTTGAACCATTGTTACGTATTGGTTATGGATTTGTTGTTTTGAAATCATAGTGTTTACTGATGCGTTAGGGATTGTAATGAAAATCCTTTTTATTTTTTCTTTAAAAATAGAAAGATTGTAATGGAAAGCCCGACCCGTAGGGAACGCGCAAAAAATTAGTTTTATTATATTTTAATGCAAATTTCCACATTTTTTCATGTAATTTGTAACATAAATCAACTTTTGATTACTAATCTTTACATGAGTGCAAGTTTAGAACAATCTTTTGTACAGCAATTGCGTGAGAATCAGAATATAATTCACAAGATTTGTAAGTTATATACGTCTGATGCTGACTCGCATAAAGACTTGTTTCAGGAAATTACGATTCAGTTATGGAAAGCATTTCCGAAGTTTAGAGGTGAAGCCAAATTTTCTACTTGGGCTTATAGGGTGGCTCTAAATACTGCAATAACGCTATACAGAAAAAGTACACGAAGTGTTCAAACAACTTCTTCTGATAAATTTAATTTTTTCATAAGTCAGGAGGAATACAATACCGAAGAAGAAGAGCAATTAAAATTGATGTACAAAGCGGTTCACCAGCTAAACGATATTGAAAAAGCATTGGTTTTTATGTACTTAGAAGATAAAGATTATACAGAAATTGCTAGTACTTTGGGAATTTCTGAAGTAAATGCACGTGTGAAAATGAATAGAATTAAAGGAAAACTAAAAAAAATATTAAATCCGTAGAGAAAATGGAAGAGTTGGATTTACTGAAAAAAGAGTGGAAAAAGAGTGAAAATTCTTTTGAGCAATTATCGGAAAAAGATATATACAATATGATTCATCAAAAATCATCATCGGTTGTAAAATGGATTTTGATTATTAGTCTTATTGAATTGTTTATTGGTATTGTTTTGAATTTATTGTCTTTTGACATTGATTTTTTTAATAAAATTGATGCGAATGGTTTTTCTGGTTATTTAGAAGCTTTAACAATCGTTAATTATGCCGTTATACTGTTTTTTGTTTATACTTTTTTCAAAAATTATAAGACAATTTCGTCTACTGATTCTACAAAAAAATTGATGGATGATATAATTTCAACCCGAAAAACGGTTAAATATTATATTTGGTATAATTTGATAATGATTGCCGTTTCGGCATTATTTGGTTCGTATGTTGCATTGTCAATCACAGAAAAAACAAAGCATGTTGTATTAGATACTTCATTTATGCTTGTTTTTTGTTTAGCATGTATATTGATCGTTGGCGTTTTGGTGTTTTTATTTTGGTTATTTTATAGATTACTATATGGTAGATTATTGAAAAAACTATTTAACAATTACAACGAACTTAAAAAAATAGATTTATAAAAAAAGGCTTCCTAGAATTGGAAGCCTTTTTGTTTTTTTATGATTTATCGAATATGCATAAACTAAATCCAATCGTTAACATCATTATAATACTAATTAAACGTTTTAATTTAAGTTCTTTTGAGTGTCAAAAAAATAGTATTCCTGAAAGAAAACCTATTGGATTACCACTTTATAATAGCGCTAGCCCAAGTAAAGCCGCTACCAAAAGCAGCTAGAACAACTGTATCACCCGATTTTATTTTGCCCTGTTCCCAAGCGTCAGTCAAAGCTATTGGAATAGAGGCAGCTGTTGTATTTCCGTATTTTTGAATGTTGTTAAAAACTTGATCATCATTCAACTTGAATTTACTTTGAATAAATTGCGAGATTCTCAAATTGGCTTGATGCGGAATCAACATATCAATATCAGAAACTTGCAAGTTATTGGCTTGTAAACCTTCGTTAATAACTTCACTAAAACGAACAACTGCATTTTTGAATACGAATTGTCCATTCATGTAAGGAAAATAACTTTCATCATCGGGATTGTTTTCTGCAAGAATATCGGTAACCCAACGTCCACCCATTCCTGGTGCTAAAACAGCTAATTCTTTGGCATGCTCACCTTCGGAATGCAAATGTGTTGAAAGAATTCCTTTGGTTAAATCTTCTTCTCTTGTTAAAACGGCTGCTCCTGCTCCATCTCCAAAAATCACCGAAACACCACGGCCTCTATCTGTCATATCAAGTCCCAATGATTGTACCTCTGAACCAACAATAAGGATGTTTTTATACATTCCCGTTTTGATGTACTGGTCAGCAATTGAAAGTGCATACACAAACCCTGAACATTGGTTTCTTATATCCAATGCACCTACAGTTCGCATTCCGAGTTGTTGTTGTAAAGCCACTCCCGGTCCCGGGAAATAATAGTCGGGCGAAATGGTTGCAAAAACTATAAAATCGATGTCATCACTTGTTAATCCTGACCGTTCTATAGCAATTTTGGCAGCCTTTACACCCATTGAAGTTGTGGTGTCTTGTCCTTTTATTATATGACGACGTTCTTGAATTCCTGTTCGCTCTTGAATCCAAGCATCATTTGTATCCATTACTTTTGATAAATCGTCGTTGGTTACAATATTTTCTGGTACATAAAACCCCAGTCCTACTATTTTTGAATTATACATAAAAATTAAATTTTAAATAAAATTAGTTATTATGATTTATAAAATCATCAACAACCTCTAAAAAAATTGTTGCATCCTGATCAATTTTATAATTTGAATTAAAAAAAATGATCGAATTATCTGATTTGGATTCATTTAGAAAATGACTGCCTCTATAATATGAATTTTGCACTTTTACTTTCAAATTTGATTTTTGAACCACTTGTAATTGATTTGGATATATAAACTTTGTTTTCCCATTTAATGTTAATTCATTTACATCTCCAAAAAGTGAAGCAGTATACCTCGAGTTGGGATTGTCATAGATAGCGTTGGGATTACCACTTTCTATAATCTCTCCATTTCTCATTACCAAAACTTCATCTGCAAAAGATAGAACATCAGTACTATCATGAGTTGCAATTAACGCTGTTATCTCCTTTTCTTTTATATAAGAAAACAACTTCCTTCTTAAACTATTCTTTCTAAAATTATCTATATGACTAAATGGTTCATCTAGCAATAAAATTTCGGGTTCTAAAGCTAAAGCACGAGCAATTGCGACTCTTTGCATTTGTCCTCCACTAAGGTTTTTGGCTTTTACCAAGGCATACTCGGTCATTTCTACAACTTCTAAGAGTTCATTAATTCTAGCTTTCTTAATTTCTGGATAGATATTAGATAGATATTTTCCAATGTTTTCGGCTACAGTTATATAGGGCATTAAATCAAAATCTTGTGCCAAATATTTCATAAAATCCATTCCAGGTACAAGATTAAACTTTGGTCCAAGAACTTGCGTTTCGTTCCAAAATATGGTTCCATCATCTAAGTCAAATAACCCGTAAATGAGTTTGAGTAAGGTACTTTTGCCACAACCACTTTCACCTATTATTGCAATAGTATGAGCTTTACAAAGTGAAAAAGACATCTTTTTAATGATTCTATCCTTATCGTATGAAAAAGCAATGTTGTTAACCTGAAGCATCTGTTAATTTTAATAAAGAAGTTTTCAAATATACAAAAGCAATTTTAAAATTAACTATTTCTTACAAAACCATTAAATTATAGTCATTTGACTGATATACTTAATAATTAATTTAATACTTTTGTTATATAACCAATAATCTATCTAATTATGAGAAATCGCTACTTATTAACAACTTTGTTTTTTTTGTTTTTTCAGTTGTCAATTGCTCAAGTAGGCATTGGGACAACACTACCCGATACTTCATCTGAACTTGATGTATCTTCTCCATTAAACAATAAAGGTGTTTTAATTCCTCGTATGACTCAAGCCCAACGAGATCTTATTGCAACTCCGGCAACGAGTTTGTTAATTTATCAAACTGATAACTCACCAGGTTTTTACTATTATAACGGTACTATATGGGTTGGGATTCAAGCTGGAACTGTAAATGACTGGTCTTTAACTGGAAACTCAGGAACGATATCTGCTACAAACTTCATAGGCACAACCGATGATAGTGATATTGTTATAAAAAGAAATAATATTAGAGCAGGTTTTATTGGAAATCCAGTTTCACCAACAGGAAGTAGAAATACCTCGTTTGGGGCTAACTCGTTATTAAATCCTTCGGCTACAGGGATAAGAAATGTTGCTATTGGAACTAATGTTTTGACAAATAATGGTAATGGTAATTTGAATGTTGCTATTGGTGAGTCGAGCATGTTTACAAATACAACTGGAACTAACAATACTGCTGTCGGTGCTGGCTCTTTGTTTTCAAGTCAACTTGGTGTTGCTAACACTGCAATTGGAAGAAATGCCTTGACTACACTAAATGGTGTTTCTGGTTCTCAGGGCTCAAATAATACTGCTGTTGGATATGAAGCTATTAGACAGAGTACAACGGGACAACAAAACACTGCTGTAGGGAGAGAAGCATTGCGAAATAATTTAACAGGTGATAGTAATGTCGCTATTGGCTATCAAGCTGGAAAAGATAATACAGGATCAAAAAACATTACAATTGGTTCTGGTGCCGAAGTTCCCGTTTTAGCAAATAGCGATCAATTGTCAATTGCTAACGTTATTTATGGTACAACAATGGCAACAACGGCTACTGGAAAAATCGGAATTGGAGAAAGTAATCCTGGTTCAAAATTACATGTCACTTCAGTAGGAACAGATCTAAATAGTATCGTAAATTCTTATACTCCAACAACTAATACTGGGTTTGTCAGAACTGGAATAAATAATGTAGTTGGCGGTGCTTCAAATGATAATCTAACAGGTCAATTTAATAATGTTAGCGGAAGCGGAACTGGAATTCATTATGGATCATCAAATCAAATTACAAGTGCCAACTCAAGTTACATTTATGCTCACAATAATGTAGTGATTAGTGACTCAAACACTATGGGAAATAATAATTTTATAACCAATAATAGCGCATTAACAACATCAAATGTTGTTAGTTATAATTCAAATTTGGCAGGAACATCAAATGGAACTATTAAAGGAACAGATACTACAATAGGTATTTCTGGAACTGGAAATCATTATGGAAATTATAATTTACTAACTGGAACTGGAAATACTGTGGGAGGTAGTAATCATTATGGAAATTATAATTTACTAACTGGGACTGGGACAACAAATAAATATGGAAGCTATAATAGAATAGATACACCAGCTGGCGGAACGCATTATGGTGTATATTCAGAAGTTTTAAAAGCTGGTGCGACTAATTTTGCAGGTTACTTCCTAGGTAATGTGGGCATTGGAACAACAGTTGCAAATACCTATACACTACCAGTATCAAGAGCAACAACTGCTGGACAAATTATGCAAAGTAATGCTACTGGTGTCGTTACTTGGCAAACACCAGCAACGGCGTTAAATAGTCATGCATGGTTGACAACTGGAAACAGTGGTATTTCTGCTACAACCAATTTTATTGGTACAACAGACTCAAATGCAGTTGTGTTTAGATCAAATAATATTGAACGTATGCGAATAAATCCAGTAGATGGAGAAATTGTTACTGGAGCTTTAGCTTCTCCTTATGCTGGCGATAATTTTAATGGCGTTGCAACGGCGACATTACCGTTTGCCGTTAATGGGTATACGGCTCAAAACGGTTCAGGTATCTGGGGAGAAACTTTAGCAGCAGGAACTTCAGGATTCTCTTCTATTCAAGGAGTTTACGGAGGAACAGGAGTTGGATCTGGTGTATTTGGAAATTATGCAGGAACAAATATATCAAATACAAGAGCAGGAGTTCAAGGTATAATTAACTCAACTTCTACTGCTACAGGTGGCGCAGCTGTCTTAGGAAATAATCAAGCTAATAGTGGGAACCAGCATATGGGTGTTTTAGGACTATACAATGGTGCAGCCTTTGGAATTGGTGTTTATGGAATTGGTTTTGGTGGTGGATTAATAACTGGAAACAATGATATTGCAGTGGTAGGATGGAGAGCAAATAACGTCAATTATAGTGGTTACTTTAATGGAAACCATGTAATTGCAAATGGAACCAAATCTGCCAGTGTTGGAACTAGTAAAGGTAATCAATTATTGTATGTTACTGAAACTCCTGAGGTATGGTTTGAAGATATAGGAGGTGGTCAATTACAAAATGGTTCTGTTCACATTAGTCTAGATGATATGTACCTAGAAACTATATTTGTAGATGAAACACACCCTATGAGAATTTTTCTTCAAGAGGAAGGAGAAAGTAACGGATTAATTGTTATTAAAGATGCCGATAATAAAGGTTTTACTGTAAAGGAAAAAAATGGTGGAACATCAAACATTTCTTTTTCCTATAGAATAATGGCCAAACGTTTACACTTTCAAGATCATCGATTTGGTAACGATCCTGTTTGGGGTGCAGGAGATACTAGAAAATATAATCAATATGCACCGCCGCCGCCAGTGGATTATGAAACTAACAAAAGATTTCAAGAAGAACAAAAGAAAAACTATAAACCAACACCTATGCCAGAAGGCTTTATTGATTATATGACCATACAAAAACAACTGAGTGAAGTAGAAACAAAGAAAACTTCAAAAAAATAAAAATTAAAAAGTCGTTTCTTGAATTGGAAACGACTTTTTTTATTAAAAATATTTTTCAAAACTCTTAGTATCAACTCGAGCTTTCAACTCATGCAATAGATTATAAAGTCCAAAAAAAGTTCTATTAATGTATAAAAAATGCTTGGAACCTCTATTCCCGTTCATTTTTCGTAATTGGGTATCTTTGGCAAATTCTTCTCCCATCGTTGCAATAGCACCAAAGAAACCTTCATCAGAAAAATCAAAAAAATCTCCGTGAAATGGTTTGGTAAATAAACTCAATAAATCATGAAACAGTTTGGTAAAATATTCTATTTCTTCTTTTGAATCATCTTGTCGCAAAATTTCTAATTCATATAATTTTTCATTAAAAACTTTTGGATTATCAATTACATTTGGATTAGACAATTCAAAATAAGGAACATAAAACTCCTCGGGTACTTGTTTAATACATCCAAAATCAATTGCAACCAAATTGGAATTTGCATCTATTAGAAAATTCCCAGGATGTGGATCTGCATGTACTTGTTTTAAATAATGCATTTGGTACATATAAAAATCCCAAAGTGCTTGACCTATCTTATCTCCTTTTATCCTATTGTCATTATGTGCAGCAAATTCTGAAAGATGTTCTCCATCAATCCACTCCATTGTTAAAATCTTTTCAGATGATAATGACGGATAATATTTTGGAAATCGTAAGTTCTCGATTTTTTTGCATTTATCAGAAACTTCAAGGCTTTGTTTTAATTCAAGATTATAATCGGTTTCTTCTAGTAATTTATGCTCAACTTCAATAAAATACTTTTCTGAATCTTTTCCCTTCAAATTAAACATTCTAGTTGCAAATGGTTTTACTAAAGCCAAATCTGAACTAATACTATCAGCAACTCCTGGGTATTGAATCTTTACTGCAAGCGTTTTTCCTTCTTTGGTTGCTTTATGAACTTGACCAATACTGGCAGCATTAACAGCATCTGGTGTGAATGTATCGAAAATGGCTTCTGGATAATTCCCCAAATATTTTTTAAACGTTTTTCTGACTAATGGTGCCGACAATGGTGGTACTGAAAATTGTGACAATGAAAACTTGTCAACATATTGTTGCGGCATTATACTTTTATCCATACTCAACATTTGGGCAACTTTCAATGCACTTCCTTTCAAGTTTTTTAAACCTTCATAAATGTCTTCTGCATTATTCTCGTTCAATTTATCTTTTGTCAACGATGGATTTACAATTTTTTCACCATAATAGGCAACGTAGTTTCCGCCTACTTTAAATCCTGTTTTAACCAATTGGGTAGCGCGTTCAATTTTTCCTGTTGGGATTTTATCTAATGTTTTCATTTGTTAATTCATTTTTTCTTTCCATAGAAATTTACCCAAATCAAATAGGCTTTCAAGTGGCTTAGTACTTAGCAAATCAACGACTGTGTTAACCGATTTTTCAATTAGAATATCGGTTTTTTCAAATGATTTAGAAGTATCATCTATCCAAAATTTTAATAAAAATAAAAATTGAATCCATGCTCCTTCAACAAAGATGGGTGTTGTTATTTTGGCAACTTTTTCTTTTATTTCGGATGGCTCAGTGGTAACTATTGTCTCTACATAATCTTTCAAATGATTTCTTAACCCTTTTAAAGTTTTAAGATTTTTTAATCCTTCTTTATTCTCTTTCAAAGCAAAAACGACATAACTTCTGTTCAAAGTAAGGATTTCGAATAAAGTAAAATACATTGTCAATAACTTATTTTTATCAGAATAGGTTTCAAACTCTTTTTCTTTTCGAATAGCAGTTAATGTATTTTCAAAAAACTTTACCCAAATCTCTTGACGTAGGGCATCTAATGATGTAAAAAAAGTATAAAACTCTGTTTCATCTATTTTATTTTCTTTGCAAAAAACAAATACATTTTTAGGTTCTTCATTCTTTTCCAGAACCTGATTCATGTATTTTTCAATAATAAAATCATCATTGATAACTATCTTTTTTGAAGTTCTTTTTTTGGTAGCTTCCATAGTATTTATTTTTTTGTAAAATTAACAATTGTTAGAATATCAATACTTTAAACTATACTAAATGTTATGTTAAATATTGTTCAA
>CAZLEU010000021.1:0-32828 GCA_964558625.1 uncultured Flavobacterium sp. | reverse complement strand
CCCTGGTGCTGCTTGGTATCACTTTTCTATAATTTAATACTTTATCTATGCCTTTGACTAGGCTTTGAGTAAGCTTTACTATCTACTACAAATCTATGTAATTTCTGATAAATGACGCATATTATAATAGTCGATTATGTGTGATTTTGTTTGGTTTAGAAATGAGAGTGTTTGAAATGTGGTTTTAATGATTGAAACTTTGATTAAATCATTCGGGATTTAGTTGCAACGATTAACGAAATGAAAGTGAGTTGTGAAAATGAGTATTAATCAAAAATTGTAAAGATTATGGCTAGACAGAAAGGCATAATTAAACTAAAAGGTACTATCGGAGATATTACTTTTTACAAAACGCAAGATGGACACTTGGCCAGAGAAAAAGGTGGTATTGACGCAAGTAGAATTGCCAGTGATCCTGCGTTTCAAAGAACTCGTGAGAATGGTTCCGAGTTTGGTAGAGCCGGAAAAGCTGGGAAGCTTTTGCGCACTGCTTTAAGACCATTACTTATCAATTCTGCGGATGGTAGAATGGTAAGTCGTTTAACCCAAGCTATGGTTAAAGTTATTCAAGCTGACTTAGTGAGTGATAGAGGTTTGCGTAACGTTATTGATGGAGAGGCTGAATTGTTATTTGGTTTTGAATTCAATATTCGCGGTAAATTAGGAACTAGCTTGTACGCGCCATTTGTAGCTACAATTGATCGTGTTGCTGGTGAAATTTCAGTTGATATTGCTTCGTTCATACCATCGAATATGATTTCTGCACCTAGTGGAACTACCCACTTTAAAATTATCTCTGGTGGTGCTGAAGTAGATTTTGAAGCTGAAACGTTTGTAGTTGCTACTTCTGAAACTGCAATTTTACCATGGGATGCAACACCAACAGCGGTTATAAACCAAGTGAATGCGGTTACAGCTGCGAGTACAAAACCTTTGTTTTTGGCTTTGGGAGTTGAATTCTATCAACAAATTAATGGAACAATGTATCCGTTGAAAAATGGTGCTTTTAACCCATTATCTGTTGCTAAGGTTGACAGTGGTGTGTAATGGTCTTATTGCTCACTAGAACTTATTTCCCTGATGGAACAAACGGTAAACTCGAATGCGATGGCAAATTAATTTGTAACACAATTGAGTTGCCTTGGAAGATGAACGAAACGAAGGTTTCCTGCATTCCAGAAGGGAAATATTTTATTAGAAAGCGATACAGTCGGAAGTTTCAATGGCATTTGGAAGTGATTGATGTAAAAAATAGAAGCTTTATTCTATTTCATCCTGCCAATAATGCGCTCAAAGAACTAAATGGTTGTATTGCCCCAGTTACAAAACTTTCTGGACCAGGTTTAGGTCTGATGTCAAGAAAGGCATTTATCAAGTTGAAAGACTTGGTGTACCGTGCTTTAGATAGCACAGAAAAAGTTTTATTAATTATTAAATCGTAAAAAGATGAAAAATTTATTAGGAGCAGTTGCTTCAACAAATCGTATTTTTAGTAGCATCAAAATGTTAATGCTAGTGTTATTTATAACTATCGGTTTCACAAGTTGTGATGATCAATCTAATTCAGATATTTTGCCAAAAAGTGAGTTTAATTTAAAGTCAGATTTTGATGAAAGCTTTTCAAGATGTACTTGCGGATTAAGTACTGATGGAGAAATTGGAGGTTGCAAAGGAATTAAAGGTGAATGTGCAATTCTATCTCGCGATAGTATTGGTGGTGGGAAAAGTTCGAATGGAACACTTCAACGAAGCTCGACTGAAACCAATGAAATTGGTGGAAGAAAAGACACCTCAACAGGAAATTATACTTCCAAAGAGATTGGTGGCTCTAAAGACAATATCATTATAAAAAGAGAAAGCCATCGAGATAGTTCTGATATTGGTGGTGGTGGAAAAGGTTCAACTACTACATTGTTTAATCGTTACACTAAGAAAGTGAGCCATGAGTTTAATTAAAAGAGCAAAAGCTCCAACACCGAAATTTTTTAAAGTGCTTCGAAATATTGGTTTGGCTTTAGCTGCTGTTGGCGGAACAATTATAGCTGCACCGATTGCCTTACCAGTTATAGTAACTACAATTGGTGGTTATTTAGCAGTAGCTGGTGGTGTTGCAACCGCAGTTAGTCAGCTGACAACAGAAAAAGATGCATCACCATAGTAATCCAACTTTGGTTGGAACCGTTGGGGGTACTTTTTTGAGTATTATACCCAATTTGAATTCTGAAGATGTAATAAGAACTGTTGTTTTGGCAACAATTGGTGCAGTGGTCAGTTTCTCAATTTCGGTAGTCCTCAAATACTTCAGCAAGAAGCACAAAAAATAGTCTAATTCTAGTTGTGGTGACCTTTGGATTAGACCGTATTGAAGCCCAAACCGAGAGGATTGGGCTTTTTTTGTGACTAAAAATTAAACTTCTTCAAATAAGTTTAATGTAACTTCCAAAACTACCACTTCTGAATTATGAGTGTACAATTCTTGCCATTTGGCACAATCAATTGCTTTGGCTCTGCTGTCGAATATTCCAAAAAACACTCTAGATGCTTTGGATTTCCATAGGTCTGTTTGGTACAAAATAAATAGCTTCATAATTATTGATTTAAAATTATATATTACTTTTTATGATAGCGGTATAGAATAACTCTACGCAGGTCATTAATTAGATTGATGTTTTGATGAAATTGTTTCTCTTTTAGCTCCAAAAGGCGTAATGCTTCAACATCTTTTTTATGCTGTTCAAAATCTTGAAGTATTTCATTAGATTTTGATGCAAATTCTTTTCTGAAATCATGAAGTCTCAAAAAAGGAATTACAGAACCACAAAGGTTTCGGTGCCAATATTTAGATTGCCACATACTAAATGTAACCCAATACATATTTTCGCAATCTTCTTCATTTTGAAAAATGACTACGAAACTGTTTGTAAATGGCACTTTTTGAGGCTTTCCGCTGTTCATTCCCTTGTTAAGTATGAATAAATGTGGATTGTCGTATGTGGTGTCTTTTCGGTGCGTTTTGATGATAAAATTCGGCATACTTTCGGTTTTTTAAGATGAAGTGCCTCGCATCCGCAAGCCACACATAAAATTTTTAAAAGAAAAAAAAAGAAAAAAAAGAAAGTCGTACCTCAAGTGGAGGTTTCAAGAAAAACAAGTTTTTTAGAAAAAATACTACCCGATTTATCATCGGAAGAGTGAACTTGAAATCGGGATTGAAAGTCTTTGCGAAACGGTATGGGTGGAGATTTTTTCTAAAACCCGAAGGGCTTGAACTTGTTTTTCTTGAAACTGGAACTTAACTTTACTTTCTTTTATTTACTATTTTTTTATTTTCTTCTAATCCGAGAAGTTTTTGCTGAAGACAGATTTTAAAAATGTTGATGAGATAGAAGATGTTCTTCGGAAAGGGTATAAATCTTCAAAACAGAAAAAAGAGATTACATCCCATTCCAATTATTTTTCTGTTTTGAAGATTTTTACTCTTTCTTACCGTTTGATTTTGTGGGTGTGATAAATTGCTTTATCAAGATTGTGAATTTTAGAAGTGAAGTTGTAAAGCAAATTATTACACTTACAAAAACAATGAAAATACTTACCTAGTGCGTTGGCAGAAGCTCAAAGCAAGTGTGTCTTTTTTTATTTGCTTACTGTGATGTTCTGATTGATTTTACTTTCAGCTTGATGCCAATAGTTCCTAATAATGATAGATTTGATTTTAATGTAAATAATCAGCTGAAACTGCTAGGCATCAAGCTGATGGAAAAGCAATTTATTTATTGTTTCTGGCAAATAAAAAAGATACTCTTGCTGGCTCTTTTGGTTTTGTGGGTAGAAAAATGGCTTTTACCATAGGCAAATCCACTACACTTTAAAAGCCATTTTGCTACTTACAAAAGCAATGCAAACACTACCGATTTAACCACAAAGCTGGTAAAAACAGTTAACGTGAACGTACTTAAAAGCAAGTATAACCGTAAAGTTTCTGATGAAATGGAGAACGTTGTTAAAGACAGTGGCGAAGGACGGTGTTTTTTTGTAGCTGGGTGATGCGATGGGAGCTGCAAAAAATGTTGTCCTGGAGCCACTGGCAAGCGCGTTGGCAGGAGCGGCTGTTTTACATAAATGATATTAAAACTTCATTGCAAAAACCAAAAAACAATAAACTCGCTTTGTGATGAATTATAATACTCAATTATGTAACACAGCTTGGGGGAAAAAATTACTGGCGCAAGTCACGAAGTGTACATGTTTTTTCTAAAAACTGTGCCAGTAATTTTTTTTGGAGCGATGGCAAAGGAGTGGCAACTGAAAACCTAAAACGTCAATTTATAACTAAACGAAAAAGTAAGTGCCGTCATTTAGAAATGAAATTAGTGAAATGAAGCAAACAAATAATTGATGCTAGGAATACTTGGACTAGGAGCAATTTTTGTGCAGATGAATGAGATAATGAATTAATAAAAAAAGATGTTTGCCTTTTAAAACAAACATCTTTTCTGAACTATAACTAACTTTAAAACTTCATTCGCTGTATTCTAACCGCATTAAGTATAGCTAATAAAGCTACACCAACATCGGCAAAAACAGCTTCCCACATTGTGGCCAAACCACCTGCACCTAAAATTAGGACAATTGCTTTAACAGTAAATGCTAGAATGATATTTTGCCAAACAATTTTCTTTGTTTGTTTACCAATGTTTATTGCCATAGGGATTTTTGAAGGCATATCGTCTTGAATTACTACATCGGCAGTTTCTATGGTGGCATCGCTACCTAAACCGCCCATTGCAATACCTACATTGCTTAATGCTACCACTGGCGCATCGTTTACACCATCACCAACAAAAGCAACTGTTTCATTTTTTGCAATTATTTCCTTTACTTTATTTACTTTATCCTCGGGTAACAAATCACCGAAAGCATTAGTAATACTGAGTTTTTGTGCTACAAATTGAACTACATTGTCTTTATCTCCACTTAACATTGTGGTTTTTATACCTAATGCTTTTAGTTTGTCGATTGTGATTTGTGCGTCTTCTTTTATGCTATCAGCTATTGTAAGATAACCTACGAAATTTTTATCGTAAGCTACTGCAATTAACGTGTAAACAATACTTTTTGGATCAATATCATAAGCAATCGAGAATTTATCCATTAGTTTGAAATTACCAACTAACAATTCTTTTCCGTCAACTTCAGCTTTTAAACCATGTCCTGAAATTTCTTCTACATTTTCTAATTTGATATTACTATCAATTTTTCCAACGTATTGATGAATGGCAGTTGCAACAGGATGTGTGCTTTGACTTTCTAAAGCATTTACCAATTGTAACAAATCCTCTTTATTAAAATCAGTATTAAAAACAACTTCCTGCACTTTGAAAACGCCTTCGGTCATTGTTCCTGTTTTGTCCATTACCACGTTTTGAATAGTGGACATTACATCAAGAAAATTACTTCCTTTGAAAAGGATTCCGTTTTTAGAAGCTGCTCCAATTCCACCAAAATAACCTAAAGGAATACTTATAACTAATGCGCAAGGACACGAAATAACCAAGAAAACTAAAGCTCGATACAACCAATCTCTAAACTGGTAATTTTCTACAAATAACATCGGTACAACACATATTGCAATGGCTAAAACAACTACAATTGGTGTATATATTTTGGCAAACTTTCTGATAAATAATTCTGTTGGTGCTTTTTTGGCTGTAGCATCTTGCACCATTTCGAGAATTTTTGACAGTTTACTATCTGTATAAGCGACAGTTACTTTTACTTGACAAACCGCATTAAGGTTTATCATTCCTGCTAAAACAGTTTCTCCTTTTGCTTTGGTGTCTGGCTTACTTTCTCCTGTTAATGCTGCTGTATTAAAAGAAGCAGTATCTGAAAGTAATTCTCCATCTAATCCTAACTTTTCTCCTGCTTTTAGTTGAATAATATCTCCAATTTTAGCAGTTGATGCTTTGATTGTTTTGGCAACATTGTTTTCGAGAATAGTTACTTCGTCTGGTCTTTGGTCGAGTAAGGATTTGATGTTAGCTTTTGCTCTTTGAACCGCCAATGTTTGGAATATTTCGCCAATGGCATAAAATAACATTACGGCAACACCTTCAGGAAATTCGCCTATAGCAAACGCTCCAATAGTTGCAATACTCATTAAAAGAAATTCTGAAAATATCTCGCCTTTGCGAATGCTTTCAAATGCTTCTTTGACTACTGGCAATCCTACTGGAATGTATGCTAGAATATACCATCCTATTCTAACATAACCTGTAAACCACGATTGTTTAAAATAATTATCAAAACCAATGGCAACCAATAATAAAATAAAACTTATGATTGCTGGCAAAAACATTTGAAACGTAGATTTTTCTTCGCTGGAATGCTCGTGATCGTGTCCGTCATCATCAGAATGATGTTCGGTTTTTTTATTTATTTTTTCTTCGAGAGTGCAACAAAGCTGATTGCCTTTTGCATCATACTTGTGTTTATGTTCCATTTCTATTTTTTTTAAATCCACAAAATTGAAAGTTCTGGATGGTATCAAATGGTGTAGTATGGTTTTCTGTAAAACATTTTATTGCTTCAAAATTTTCTATAAAAGTTTGTTTCATCGAATTTTCTGAATATTGTTTTATTTCCAATCCACTACATTTTAAAGGACCATTTTCTGAAAAAGTACCTAATAGAAAATTTCCATTTTGAGCTATAGCATTACTAACGATTGTAACATATTTCGTTATACTTTCTTCTTCTGTTAGAAAATGAAAAACAGCCCTGTCGTGCCAAAAATCAAACTTGACTTCGGGATTAAATTCTGTGATATCAGAAACAATCCAATGTATTAAATCGGCTTTATCTCCTAAACGTTTTTTGGCTCTTTCTAAAGCAAATTCAGATATGTCCAATACCCAAATATTTTGATATCCTTTTTCTAATAAGGCATCCACAAAATTGCTATCGCCACCGCCAATATCAATGATATTGGCAGTTTTTGATAGGTTTAAATTTTCTAAATACTCCATTGAAGTTTTTGGATATTTTTGTGTCCAACTTACTTCATTAGGATTTTTGGTTGCAAAAACATTTTCCCAATGTGATTTTTTGTTTTCCATTTGGATTACGCTTTACAACATCCATCTAAATTTTCATACGCTTTTGGATCGGCTTTTACTTCGGGATTAAATTCTGTGATATCAGAAACAATCCAATGTATTAAATCGGCTTTATCTCCTAAACGTTTTTTGGCTCTTTCTAAAGCAAATTCAGATATGTCCAATACCCAAATATTTTGATATCCTTTTTCTAATAAGGCATCCACAAAATTGCTATCGCCACCGCCAATATCAATGATATTGGCAGTTTTTGATAGGTTTAAATTTTCTAAATACTCCATTGAAGTTTTTGGATATTTTTGTGTCCAACTTACTTCATTAGGATTTTTGGTTGCAAAAACATTTTCCCAATGTGATTTTTTGTTTTCCATTTGGATTACGCTTTACAACATCCATCTAAATTTTCATACGCTTTTGGATCGGCTTTTACTTCATCTGCATCGTATCCTAATTTAGAAATACCTTCTTTAATTGTCTGTAAGGTTGTTTTCTTTGCATTATAATACACTGTAAATGTCATTGCTTTATCGTCAAGCTCATACATTTTTAAACCTTTAATTTTGAGCATCTCAGTTTTGAATTTTAAACCACAAGTTTCACATTCTTTACAATGATCACAATGTAAAAAAGTTTTGATTACAGCTTTTTGATTGGCTTTTTGAGCAGAAGCAGTATTGCTTGTAAAAAATAATAGTGTTAAAAAAAAGATTGATTTTAAAATTGAATTTTTCATTTGAATTTATTTAATGATTAATAATTTATTTTTAATGTTCGTGTTCTCCGCCACCTTTTGAAGTTGCTAGTAAGTAAAAAGCACCTTTTATAACAATTTTCGCATCGGCAGGAATTTCTTCGACTAATTTTATTTCGGTGTAACCTAAATCAGTAGTTCCAGGAACCACTTCGATTGCTTTGAAGTGCACTTCATTGTGTCCTTCTTCTTCGCCTTCAGCGTGTTCTGAATGTTCTTCTCCTTCTTTATGTTGATGCTCTTCTTCTTTTACTTTTGGAGCTTCTTGTTGGTGTTCTTCTTGAATGTAAATGTAATATTTATCGCCATTTCTAACAATTGCATCTTTTGGAAGTGCCTGAACTGTTTGATTGGTGATATTGATATTGGCAGCTACATACATTCCGGAAATTAAATCTTTGGCATCGCTTGGATTGATTTTGGCATGAACCGCAACTGTTTTGCTTTCGTTGGAAAATGATTTATTGATGCCAAATATTTTTCCTTTAATGGATTTATTGGACTGATTGGTTAATACAAAATCGACTTCTTGACCTACTGAAATTTTGCCCAAATCTTTTTCAAACACATTTAAATCCAAGTGCATTTGGCTGTTATCGACTACTTCAAAAAGTGTTACGCCTGTTTCTGCAAATGCTCCTTTTGTTATACTGATTTTACCCACATAACCGCTTATTGGCGAAACAATTGGAATTAACGAAGTGTTTCCGGTTAAACTAACATTTAATGCTTGTAGTTTGTTTTTTGCCGCTTGTGCCCTTGCTTTTTCTACTGCTAATTTTGATTTTACCTCCTGAAATGTTTTACGAGGATTTACGTTTTCATCGCTTAATGTTTTTTGACGGTTGTATTCTAATTGCAAGTATTCGATGTTAGCTATAGCGGAATTATAATCTTCCTGCATTTCTGTAACTTCAAGGTTTTGAATGGTTGCCAACGTTTTACCTTTTGAAACAAACGTGCCTTCTAATACATAAATATCTTTAACAACTCCGCCAATTAAGGTGGAAATATTAGCCATATTTTGTGGTGGAACTGCTGTATAACCATTGGCTTTGATTACCGTGTTGAGGTTTTTCATTTCGATACTTCCCGTTTCGATACCAATAGTTTTGAATTGTGCTTCAGTCAAGGCAACTTCGGTTTCTGACTTTTCTTCTTCGTGGGTTTCTTCGGTTTTCTTTTCTCCACAAGAAGTTAGAAGAAAGATGCAAGAAACAAGAAGCAAGATGTTGGTATTAATTCTTGTTCTTAAAATATTATTTATTTTTATATTTTTCATAAATAGAATATTAATTGTTGTTGAATGATGGGAATTGCAATTGAATTGCGCTTTGATTATAAGAATTCACTGCCTCAGCATTTTGTTTTTTAATGTCAATGGCTTGGTTTAAAAAACTGATGTACGACCAGTAACTCATATCGCCATTGGCATAACTTTTTTGAGCCGTTGTAATAATTTGCTCGGCATATTGCAATCCTTCGTTTTGGTAATATAACAGTGCTTTTTTCTGTTTTTCGAACTCATTTTGTAGTTCTTCATTCTGTAATTTCAAAGTCAATTTGCTTTTATCTAATTCTAATTGCGATTGCGAAATACTAATTTCTGATGCTTTGGCTTTTGCTGTATTTGCACCACCAAATAAAGGAATTTGCAATCCGGCAGTAAACCCCTGAAAATAGGATTTGGTATCGATGGTTTGACCAAAATAACCCAAACCTAATTTAGGAGTTCGCATTGCTTTGAACGTATTGGCTTCCTTTTGATACACTGAAATTTGCTGTGTGTAATAATCGCTTACTAATCCTTGTATTTTATCATCTTTACTCGTTGTTGGATTAGCATATTGCAATGGTGTATTGGCATCAGGAACTATGTTTTCATCTGTTTGAATGAAGTATTGCAATTGCTTTTGATAGATTACCAAATCATATTCTAACTGTGCTTTTTGGGTTTCTATTTCTTTTGATTTTGCTTTAGCACTAATGACTTCGATGTTGCCACTTTCTCCGGTTTGAAAACGAAGTTCTGCATTTTTAAGGAATTTAGCATAAATCTCGAACAATTCATTATTTAACTTTTGAATTGAGAAACCATATAAATATTGATAATAGGCTAATGACACTGCTTTTTCAATTTCATACTCCGTTAATGCTTTTCGTTTTTCAGCCAATTTTGCCAATTCTTCTTGCAACTGACGGTTGGCTTTTGTGATTTTACCAATTGGAAAATACTGTTGAATGGAAACATTGTGGTCGTAATCAACACTATTGAATTGTCCGCCTTGGTACTGCACTTGTAAAGGATCTACTTGAAACGCCGTTTTCTTCAGAACGGTTTGCTTTTCGATTTCCTTATCCGCAATTTTTAGATCGATGTTGTTTGCTTTTGCTTTTTCAATAGCTTTTTCTAAAGTAATTGTTTGGCTGTTTTGAGCAAACGAAAAGCTACTAATTAATAAAACGAGTATTGTTACAATTGGATTTGACATTTTTTTTCTCCTTTTAATTCCCTTTTCAAATAATAAATAAAGTATTGGTAAAACGATTAAGGTTAGTAATGTTGCCGAAACCAATCCGCCAATAACTACCGTTGCTAATGGTTTTTGTACTTCGGCACCACCACTAGTTGATAATGCCATTGGCAAAAATCCTAATGAAGCAACCGCAGCAGTCATTAATACTGGTCTAAGTCTGGTTTTTGCACCGATTAAAACCCGTTGTAATGGGTCAGTTATTCCTTCGGATTTGAGTTGATTGAAATAGGATATTAATACAATTCCGTTTAATACAGCTATTCCAAACAAAGCAATAAATCCAATACCTGCCGAAATGCTAAAAGGCATTCCTCGTAACCAAAGTGCAAAAACACCACCGATTGCCGATAATGGAATGGCTGTAAAGATTAAAGCCGCTTGTTTCATACTATTGAAAGTGAAAAATAACAACACCATAATTAATCCCAAAGCGATTGGTAGAGCTACCGAAAGACGCTTATTGGCTTCGACTAAATTTTCAAATTGTCCGCCATACGTAACATAATACCCAGCAGGAAGTTTAAAACTGGTTTCTAATTTTTGTTGGATTTCTTCTACAACGCTTTTTACATCACGGCCACGAACATTTAAACCTATTGTAATTCTACGTTTACCATTTTCACGAGAAACTTGAACCGGACCTTGTTCGTAATTGATTGATGCTACTTGCGAAAGAGGTACTTGTTGCCCATTTGGTAATGGAATAAACAGATTACTAACATCTGTAATGTCGCTACGATTGTCTTTGTTTAAACGAACGACTACATCAAAACGTTTGCTTTCTTCGTAAATTTTACCTGCACTTTCACCTGCAAAAGAAGAACGTATGATTTGATTGATGTCGGCAATATTTAAACCATACAACGCAATTTTATTGTAATCGTATTTGACTGTGATTTGTGGAAGTCCAGTTACTTTATCGGCTTTTAAATCGCCAATACCTTCAATACTATTTACTTTAGAAATTAATTCTTTGGCTTTTGTATCTAAAACTTCTAAATCGTCTCCAAAAATTTTAATTGCAATATCGCTTCGGCTTCCTGTCATTAATTCGTTGAAACGCATTTGAATGGGTTGTGAAATTTCGATGTTTGCACCAGGAATAGCTTCCATTTCTTCTTTCATTAAGTTGGCTAAATCTTCCCAATTGTCGGCAGAAGTCCATTCATCTTTATCTTTTAAAACAATAATCAAATCGCCACTTTCTATTGGCATTGGGTCGGTTGGGATTTCTCCACTTCCAATTTTTGTAACAATAGTTTTGATTTCCGGGAATTTTGCTTTTAAGATTTTTTCGTATTTGGTTGTGGTTTCTACCATTTGGGATAGCGAACTTCCTGTCATAATAGTAGCATTAATGGCTAAATCTCCTTCTTCAATAGTTGGAATGAATTCGCCACCCATATTCTGAAAAACGATAATGGCAAAGACAAACATTGCTAACGAAATGGCTAGAACTGCTTTTTTAAATCGTAACGCTCGCTCTAAAAATGGTGTGTAGATTTTTTCAAACCACGCCATCATTTTATCACTAAAATTAGTTTTGTGTTCGGTGTTTTTTGATAAGAACATTGCACTCATCATTGGTACATAAGTCAATGAAAGTATAAACGCTCCAATAACTGCAAAACCTACTGTCATTGCCATTGGTTTGAACATTTTTCCTTCTGTTCCTACTAATGCAAGGATTGGCAAGTAAACAATTAAGATTATGATTTCCCCGAATGCTGCACTATTACGAATTTTTGAAGCCGATTTATATACTTCAGTATCCATTTCTGCTTGGGTTAAATTCTTTTGTCGTTTGAGTTTTTGTAAATGGTGCATCGTTGCTTCTACAATAATTACTGCTCCATCGACTATAATTCCGAAGTCGATTGCTCCTAAACTCATTAAGTTTCCGCTTACGCCAAAATGGTTCATTAAGATTACGGCAAAAAGCATTGAAAGCGGAATTACTGATGCAACAATTAATCCAGCTCGAAGATTACCTAGAAATAATATCAGTACAAATATTACTATTAATGCACCTTCCAAAAGGTTTTTAGTAACTGTTCCTATTGCGTTATCCACTAATTTACCTCTGTCAATGAATGCTTCGGCAACCACTCCTTCGGGTAAGGTTTTATTGATTTGCGCCATTTTTTCTTTCACTCTTTCTACAACGGCACTAGAGTTTTCGCCTTTTAACATTAAAGCCAAACCGCAAACAATTTCGCCTTTACCATCTTTGGTCGAAGCACCATATCGTAATGCAATTCCCTCACGAACATTAGCTACATCGCGAACTAAAACTGGTGCACCATTTCTGTTTTTGACCACTACATTTTCTAAATCTTTAATGCCTGTTGCCATACCAACACCGCGAATAAAGTAAGCATATTGGTCTTTTTCGATATAAGCTCCACCTGTATTTTGGTTGTTTTTCTCTAACGCTTCAAAAATTTCTGTAATGGTTACTCCCAAACTATTTAATGTATTTGGATTAACTGCGATTTCATATTGTTTTAGCTTTCCACCCCAAGTGCTGACTTCGGCAACGCCTTCAATACCTTGTAATTGTGGAATAATAATCCAATCTTGAATGGTTCGTAATTTTACAGCATCGTATTTGTCTTCATATCCTTTTTTGGCATAGACATCATACTGATAAATCTCGCCTAATCCTGTTGATATTGGTGCTAACTCCGGAGAACCCGCATAAGCAGGAATATTTTCTTTGGCTTGACTAAGGCGTTGAAATATTTGTTCTCTAGCCCAGTAAATATCTACATCATCTTTGAAAACAACTGTGACTACTGAAAGTCCGAAACGAGAAATACTTCGTAACTCGATAACTTTTGGGATTGTTTTAAAAGATTGTTCTAAAGGATAAGTGATTAATTGCTCAACTTCTTGACTGGCTAAAGTTGGAGCAGTAGTAATTATTTGTACTTGGTTGTTTGTTACATCGGGTAACGCATCGAGTGGTAACTGTTTTATAGAATAGCTACCAAACGCTATTAGAACTAAAGTAAATAATAGTATTATAAACTTGTTCTTGATACTGAACTGTATGATTTTGTCTAACATTGAAATTGTATAATGAATTAGAAATTAGCAAAACTAGTTTTGCTATTATTTGTGATAGGCTCACAAGTTTCTAACCCGAAACTACTCGGGCATCATTATACTATTTGAGGCGGTTGCCATATACTTCCGAAGAAATTGGAAGTAACTATAGAGGTATAGGACAGTAATTGCGTTTTTATACCCTTTGTAATTGGTGTAAAACTAAAAGTAGTAATCTTAAAATAACTCACTATTTGTGAGCCACAACAGTTGCAGTTGCAAAAAGGCGAACATAAATCATTTTCTTTATCGTGATTATGAGATTTTTCATCATGATTATCTGAAGTCTCAACAGCTTTGTGTGCTGCACTACTTACTTCCATATCTGCACAAGGCAAACATGATAGTACCACTAGATAGATTGATAATATGTAGTTTAAGAGTTTCACGAGTGTAAAAATAGGAATTTTTATTTATAAATAAATTAAGAGTATTAAAAGTTTGTATTATTTTACGATTGCGATGGTTTTTTTAATAATTCAAATTTACACCGACACCAAATCCCATATCACTGTCATAATGCGTTCTGGCACTCAAATTTCTTTTAATAATGTAGCGTAATCCAGCCATGTATTCTTTATCGGTATTCCACATTAAATCCATACGAACTCTTTTGGAAACTGGGATGTCCATTCGTTCTAACTGAAACCTGAAATTACCATCCGTAAACACTTCAGCTTGTGCTTTTATTAGCATTGGTAAAGTGTATTCAAGACCTGCACTAAAAACCGAACGATTGTCTTTGGTATTGGATTGGTTGAATAGGTTTCTTTCCATTTCGCCGTCTTCCATTTTGCGGTAACGCCAATCGAAACCTATAAACGGCATCAACCATTGCATTTTTCCGATGTATCGACCAATGTGTGTTTCTGTTTCATAACCGTGATGGTCGTTGTAGCCTAATCGCCATTCTGTGCCTATGCTCCAACGTGTGTTACTGTACATTGCCATCCCATCGTTTCCGTTAGTTGCAAAATCATTTTCTGCCATAAAGTGAAATTTACGATCCTCATCAAACAATTTTCGTTGTGCTAATTTTGGATTAGGAATTAATGGATTTGGTGCTTGATTTTCATAGGTAAAAACGCGTCCCATTCCTGCCATCATGTGGTATAGGATGTGACAATGAAAAAACCAATCACCTTCAATATTCGCATTGAATTCGATTACATCTGTTTCCATTGGCATGATGTCTATTATATTTTTGAGTGGAGCATAGTCGCCTTGACCGTTTAAAATTCTAAAATCATGACCGTGCAAGTGCATTGGATGGCGCATCATAGAACCATTGTATAATGTAATTCTAACATTTTCTCCTTTCTTGATCAAAATTTTATCTGTTTCAGAAACTACTTTATTGTCTAAACTCCACACATAGCGGTTCATATTTCCTGATAATTCAAAACGTAATTCTTTTATTGGTGCATCTTTTGGCAGTGTAGTTTTTGTAGGCGACTTTAACATGGCATAATTTAAAGTGGTAATATCTGAAAGTTCGTTACTGTTATAGTCGCTTTCATTCATCTTCATGTTTCCCATTTTATCATCTTTTTTTGACGCTGCTTTTCCAGTGATTTCTGGGTACATTACTACGTTCATGTCCATTTGATTGTAAGACATCTGCATTCCCATATCATCCAAATCGCCATTCATTTTCATCATTCCGTTCATCATTTTCATTCCGTCAAAATATTTTAATTTTGGTAATGGTGATATTAATTGCTTGACTCCATCGCCAATGTAAAGTGATGCCGATTTAGTTCTGTCTTCTGGTGTTACAAGGAATTCAAACGCTGTATTATCAGCAGGAATAGTAACAATCACATCATAGGTTTCAGAAACGGCAATTAATAATCTATCTACTTCTACAGGCTCAACATCGTTACCATCATTAGCAACAACCGTAATTTTGCCGCCTGCATAGGTCATCCAAAAATAAGTGGATGCACCACCGTTGGAAATACGCAAACGCACTTTATCGCCACCTTTGAATTGGGATAATTGACTATTACTTTTACCATTGATTAAAAAGGTATCATAGTACACATCGCTTACATCCATAGCATTCATTCGTTTCCATTCGTTAGCTATTTTAGTTTTGAAATGACCTTGCTTAATTGCTTCTGCATAACTTTGGGTAGTTCCTTTTTGTATTGCAAACCAATCGGTAGCGTTGTGTAACATTCTATGTACATTATTAGGATTTACATCGGTCCATTCGCTTAAAATTACTGGAATGGTTGGCAAATCGTCTATACCTTTTCTGAAGGTTTCGTCTTCAACTTTTTTGTTTAAAATCATTGAACCGTACATTCCGATTTGCTCTTGTAAACCCGAATGACTGTGGTACCAATGGGTTCCGTGTTGGATAATTGGAAAGGTATATTTATGTGTAGTACCTGGTTCAATTGGCATCTGAGTTAGATAAGGTACACCATCTTCCTTATTGGGTAGAAACAATCCGTGCCAATGTAATGATGTGCTTTCTTTTAGTTCGTTGTGCACATAAATTTCGGCAGTATCGCCTTCGGTAAACGTTAGTGTTGGCATTGGAATTTGTCCGTTTACCGCGATTGCTCTTGTGGGTTTATTACCAATTGTTACTAATGTATCACGAACGTATAAGTCATATCGAACCGTTTTAGCTATTGTCTTAACTATAGGTTTGCTTTCAGAAATAGGAATATCTTTTGGAACTTCAACAATTTTTGGAGTTTCTTCTATTGGTTTTGAAGCTTCTTTTTTTGTTTCAGAAATTACTTTTTTTGTAGCGACTGGTTTTTTTACAACTGTTTTTTTTATCGGCTTAGCTTTTTCTTTTACTAATGCCATCCCGCATTTTGGGCATTTTCCGGGTTTTGGCGAATGGATTTCGGGATGCATGACACAGGTGTAAAACGTTTGTTGTGCTTCTTTTTTTGTTTGTGCATTCGCAAAAGTGCCGATTGAGAGGAAGATTATTATAAGAACTATTTTTTTCATTATACTTTATTTAAAGTTTTAAATTTCGCAATCGAAGGGCATTTACAATTACTGATACCGAACTAAAAGACATGGCTAAAGCTGCTATCATCGGAGATAGTAAAATTCCGAAAAACGGATATAACACGCCAGCTGCGATTGGAACACCCAATACATTATAGAAAAAGGCAAAGAATAAATTTTGCTTGATGTTTCTCATAACAGCATGACTTAAATTTTTGGCTTTTACGATGCCTTGTAAATCTCCTTTTACTAAAGTGATTTTGGCACTTTCAATGGCTACGTCTGTTCCAGTTCCCATTGCAATTCCGATGTCGGCTTGTGCTAACGCCGGAGCATCATTTATACCATCGCCAGCCATGGCCACAATTTTACCTTCGGCTTGTAATTTTTTAATTTCTTTAAGTTTGTCTTCGGGTAAGCATCCTGCTTTATACGAAGCTAATCCCAATTCATCTGCAACTGCTTTGGCGGTGTTTTCATTGTCTCCTGTTAACATAATTACTTCGACACCTTGACGCATTAATTCTTTAATGGCTGCCGCACTTGATTCTTTAATGGCATCAAAAATGGACACAAAACCAACTGCAATACCATCAAAAGCTATATATGATACTGTTTTTCCTAACTTTTGTTCTGCACTAATTTTGTTTTCTAAATCATCAGAAACTGTTGCATTGACTTGTTCCATTAATTTTTTATTGCCTAATGCCACTTTTTTGTTGGTTACTGTTCCTGTAACACCTTTTCCTGCAACGGCTTCAAAATCTTTTACTTCGATTAAAGAAATGGATTTTGTTTTCGCATAATTCACAACAGCTTGTGCCAATGGATGCTCACTGTATTGGTTTAGTGAAGCTATACTTTGTAGTAAATCAGTATCGTTATTGTTAAGAGCATAAATTTTTTCGACAGATGGTTTCCCTTCGGTAATAGTTCCTGTTTTATCCGTAATTAAAACATTTACCTTATTCATATTCTCCAAAGCTTCGGCATTTTTTATCAAAACTCCGGATTGTGCGCCTTTACCCACACCAACCATCACTGACATTGGAGTTGCCAAACCCAAAGCACATGGACAAGCAATAATCAATACTGCAATGGCATTTATAAATCCGTACACTAAAGCTGGTTCGGGACCGAATTTTGCCCAAACAAAAAAGGTTATTAAAGATATGATTACAACAATTGTCACAAAATATTTGGCAATACTATCGGCTAATTTTTGAATTGGTGCTCTAGATCGTGAAGCATCGTTGACCATTTGCACGATTTGAGAAAGTAAAGTTTCTGAACCTACTTTTTCAGCTATCATAACAAATGATTTATTACCGTTTATTGTTCCGGCAATTACATTATCGTCTTTCTTTTTATCGACCGGAATTGGTTCGCCTGTAATCATGGCTTCATCAATACTGCTTTCGCCATCGGTTATTTTACCATCAACTGGAATCTTGTCTCCAGGTTTTACCCTTAACAAATCGCCTTTCTTGATATCGTGGATTGAAATTACTTTATCGCCACCATCAATTACCAAAGTAGCTTCTGTTGGAGCCAATTTTAATAATTCTTTTATCGCTCCGCTTGTTTGACTGTGCGCTCTGGCTTCTAACAATTGCCCTAGCAAAACCAAAGTTAGAATAACAGTTGTTGCTTCGAAGTATAGTAATACTGTTCCGTGTTCTGTTTTGAATTCGCTTGGGAAAATATCAGAAAAAAACATTCCGACCAAACTGAAAAGAAAGGCTACTCCTGTACTAATTCCGATAAGGGTAAACATATTTAAGTTCCACGTAATTATGGATTTCCAAGCTCGGACAAAAAATATCCAACAGGCATAAAACACTACAGGAAGCGATAATATTAATTGTACCCAATTCCATTTTGAAGCATCCATTAGTTGTAGTAAAGGATTGTTGTGTGCCATTTCTATCATGGCAATTGCAAAAATGGGAACGGTAAATACGACCGCAATTTTCATTTTTTTAACCAAATCTTTATACGTTTTCTGGTCTTCGCTTTCACTTGGTTCCATTGGAACTAAATCCATTCCGCAAATAGGACATGAACCCGGACCTTCTTGAATTACTTCGGGATGCATTGGACACGTATATAACGTTTTAATCACCGTTAAATCTGGTGCTTTAACTAAATCCATTCCACAAACTGGGCAATCTCCTGCTTTGTCATATAGCTTTTCGCCTTCGCAATGCATCGGGCAATAGTATTTTCCTTGTGCATTGTTTGGGACAGCAGTTTCTTTTTTATGATCGTTGGAATGCATGGAGCAACATGATTTTCCCAAAGCTTCATTTGTTTTACTATGCTCTTTGGTTTTACCGTTGCTCATTTCTATGGTGTATTTTCCGACTGCTGTCAATGCTTCCTGTAGCTTTTCTGTTGGAATGTGCTTTTCCATAGTTATTGTTGCTACTGGTGGATTTAATGAAACTTTTGCCTCAATACCCTCAATAGTATTCAATGTTTTTTCGACTTTAGCGCGACAACCATCGCAAGTCATTCCGGTAATGTTGTAAGTATGTATCATCTTTTATAATTTTAATACAAATTTCTATCATAACCGATTTTTGCATTTGCATAATTTTGGGTTTGATATGCAAAATTTATAAATCTTCTATTTGCTTTCTTTTGATGGTTTTTATATTCTTGAAGTAGGTTGGCGAAAAGCCAGTTACTTTTTTAAATTGATTGCTCAAATGTGAAACCGTACTGTAATTTAAAGAATACGCAATTTCACTTAATGAGAGTTCATCGTACATAATTAACTCTTTTACTTTTTCAATTTTCTGATTGATGAAATACTTCTCAATAGTAGTGTTTTCAACTTCTGAAAAGAGATTACTCAAGGTATTGTAGTCTTGATGTAGTTCTTGTGAAAGGTAGTTGGATAAATTAATTTTCAAATCATTGTTCTTGTTATGAACCAAATCAATAATCAATGTTTTAATCTTATCGATGGTTTTACTTTTTCTGTCATCAATTAAATCAAAGCCAACTGCACGAAGGTTTTTTAATAGTTCAGTTTTTTGATTTTCGTTAATTTCATTGTGTAATTCAACCTCGCCCAGCTCCACAGAAATAGGAATAATCTCTTGTTTCTCAAACACAGATTTAACCACTAATTTACAGCGACTGCAAACCATATTTTTGATGTAAAGTTTCATTTGATATGAATTTGATTAAAGAATGTAAACGAACCTTGCTAACACTGTAACTAAGGTTAGTTTAAAATTTTGTACAAAACTTGACCATTTATTTTATTCCTCTTTCTCTGGCACAGGCTCAGTCAAATCCATACCACATTTGGAACATTTGTCATTTAGTTTGCCCTGTACTTCAGGATGCATGGAACAAGCATACATTTTTTCGTGATTTTCCATTTTAGAATGATCCATCGTGATGGAATCTGTATGCATTACAGTGTCAGTTTCAACTGTTGTCACCGTGTTTTCCTCTTTATTTTTTTGGTTACAAGAAACCAATACAAAAGCCATTACTACGGCTGAAAAGATTACTTTTTTCATTTTTTTATTTGATTTAAATTGCAGATTAATTTCTGCATTATAATTATACAAAATAGTGTTGTTTAGTACGTTACAATCTGTACAATTTAAGTTGCATAATTCATACTAATTATTTGAATGCATTAAAAAAGTTGTACTCCAGATTAAAATAAAAACCATTTGGAGCTGTTCTTAACATTGAACTTACCAACTCGTGACGGTATGCCAAATCTATTCGTGCCTGACTATTGATAATAAACTGAATTGCAGGAACAACATCAAGATAGGACTTGCCGTCTTCGTTTATGGTTTGTCCGACAAATTCAACCATCAAATTGATGTTGGTTTGCTTAAAACTAGTGTACTTTTTTGGGTACATTAATTTACCAAAAGACAAGGTGTAATTAGTTGCATTATCTCCTAAATCATTTGGGAAAGGATAATTAGGTTTGTTGTCAAACGCTTTTTCAAAGCTAACGGATGAACTTATGGCTACTTTTTTTATCAATTTAGTTGCCACAAATCCTGTTTCAAATCCTGTATTATGCCCCATGATTTCAATTTGCTCCTGATGGATGTCGGCATTATTGAAGCTGTATCTTCCGAATGCCGCCAAACGAAAATGACTGTTTACATCATCGGTTGAATAGAAACGGTATTTGGTGTAGAAACTTCCTCCTTCAGTTACCAATTGGTTGCTACGATTACTCACAAATGCAGAAGCTCTAAACATCAGATTTTTATTCAATCCATACGTAACCTCTGGCATTAAATGATAATTATAACCCGATACAAATTCTTCTTTAAACAAGGATTGTGATAGGCGAACGCTTAACGTATTGGCTGGAACATTACTGGCAGGATCGGTAACTACAAATAGCTCTTGGCTATAATTTTTTTGAAATGCAAACACGAGAAATACAATAAAAAAATTTCTCATTAGTTTAGATATTTTACATGAAAATCGTCTTCGTTGTTTGAGTTATAGGTTAACACATTCTTGAGCGATTTTGATAATTTCTTAAATTCTTTTTCTGTCACATAGCCTTTGTCTAAAATTTGGATTTGGACTTCAGCATTATTAGTTGAAACTTTATTAACTACAATATAACCTTCTTGCTTAATTGTTTCAGGTTTGGTAGTTAATACCAATGAACCGATGAAAAAACCTGCTTTCTCTACCTTTTCTTTAAACACTTTTGGAGTTAAACTATTACCTTCTTTTAGTGTTACTGTAAATGTATTGGTATTCAAATCGGTTTCTACATTAGCTACTTCAGGCATACTTTTGAGCTGCTTGTTAATGGCGTTGGAACACATAGAACATGTTAAACCTGTTGCTCTAATTTCGGCTTTTACGATTTGTGCATTACTTTTCATTGAGAACATCAAAACCATTGATGCTATAATTATATGTACTTTTTTCATTTTTATGATTTTATTAATTTCAATATTTCTTCCTCAGACGGATTTTTAGCTATCAATATTCCTTCGGGATTAAACAGGTATTTGGAAGGTAATTCTTCAACCCCAAATTGTATTGCTGTGTTTGCATCAAATCCTTTTGGGTCTATTAATTGTGTAAACTTGATTTTATCTTTTTCTATGGCTTTCAACCATTTAGTTGCATCAGTATCAATTGATATTCCGATAATTTCAATTTTATTTGTATTAGCTTCATTGTGAAGTTTTACTAACTTTTTATTTCCCAATCGGCATGGCGCGCACCAAGATGCCCAAAAATCGACAAGCACATATTTACCTTCAAAGGATTTGATATCAACCTCATTATTGGTATTACTTTTTAGTGTAATTGATGGAATAGCATCTCCGATTTTTATTTGAGCTTTAGCAGTTGAGAAAATACCAATTAAAAAAAGCAGTATTACAATTTTTTTCATCTTGTTTATTTAATTGTTTCAACTGTTTTACCACAGCTCAACATCATTGAACCATAATAAGGATTTTTAACTGCATTTTCTTTACTTAACCAATTAGCACCTTTGCCGTCATTGAACATTGGACAAAATTGATAGTACACTGGAGTTTCATATTTAGAAACCTTGATTAATGTATACATGTCTTTGGATAATGTAGTAAAGTGATCGCGTTGGATTTTTATATCTTTTGTATTGCCGATGTTTTCTGCATCTTTTTGTATCGTATTTACAACTTTCATCCAAACCATGTGAACATCCATATCAAGCTTGTCCATTTTGACATTATTGATGGCCGTTACCAATTCTTTTGAAGCTGATGCCGTGCTATTCCCATTAGAAGTGATTAATGCATCTTTTACTAAAAAGTAATTATCAAAAACTGCTTCTAATTGATTTTCACTCTGAATTAGTGTAGTAGTTGTTTCAGAATGATTACTATGATTGGAATGGTCTCCGTTGCTAGCAATCGTTGTTGTTGCTTCTTTTACAGGAACTTTTGCTACACGCTCATATTGGCAACATCCGTGAAGATTATTGTATACATCATCTGGAGCAAGGAATTTATCACTATCATAACCAACTAATGCAATTCTTTTTAGTATTTCATCTTGATTGGTTTTGGTTGCATCATACGTTAGTGTTGCCATTTGGGTTTCCTGGTTCCAATCTACATTGGCTATTTTTTTGATGTTTCCTGCTTTTTCGATTTTGGTTTCGCACATGCCGCAATTGCCATAAATCTTAACCGTCTCGGTTTTGGCATTTTTTATTTGTGCATTACTTGTAGTTGATAACAATACACCAATTGCTATCATTATTTTCATAAATGAATTTTTCATTTTAAATAAAATTGTAATCAAAGTAAACTACCTTGATTAGTTGATAAAAATAAATTTGGATAAATAACAGTTGCGAAAGAATGTTATTGCAATACCAATATTGGTATAAAAAACAATACTAAAACTGTTGAATTGGATAGCACAACGCTATGAATTTGACACACTTATGGCTGTCAAAAATGGATTTAGCTTATTTTAGGAATGAGCCAAATAGAATGAAAACCATCTGAGATTGATGGTATTGTGTATGAAAATTTAACTTTCTCGATTGAAGAATAGCTAAACATGTAATTTTTAAAAATGTTTTCAGATAAAAAACTTACTGAAGAGGTTGGACAGGTTGAAGAACAACCACATTTTGAGTGGCCGCAATTGCCTTTACAACCTTTGTGATCTTTATCTTTCGAATTATCATTGTCACAACAACTCTTTTTTTCTGATTTAGTAGAGGAAATTTCTTTTTTGCAAGAACTCTTGTCTGAACCTTTACCACAAGCCATAATAGCATTAGGCAAAAGAAACATGCCTAAAAAAACTAATAGTATAAAGTGGTATTTTTTCATATCTCTATTAAAACTGTACAAAATTAATTAAAAATTATTGCTTTATGTTAAAATTGTTGTTAAAATAGATTCGTTCATTCTTGAACAGCTTGTTTAGCTGGATGTAATCTACTTATTTTGAATTGATATCATCAAGGTAGTATTGCAAATCGTACAGATAAATTAGCTCTATGTTTTCTTCATTTGGCATTTGATCTAGTTCTACAAAATTGATGTTTTCTGCCAGTGCTTTTTCACCAATAATATCTTGAATGATTATATACACTACTTCGAGAAGGTTTTTATTATTGCAATGAATGGTGTAGTTTTTTAGATACACAATCATGTCAATTTTTTTGCAGTTCTCGTATTGTAGTGGCTCAAATTTGATTTCACTTGCTTTTAGATTAATGTCTTTGAAAACATACGGTTTGTCTAAACCAGCTTCCATTTCTTCGATGTCTTCAGATGGTTGGATGAAAGCAATGAAGTTCCAGTTTTTTAGTTTTGGTGCATTGTCCACTAATGCTGTGACTGCTTCAAAAAAATCGGGATTACCGTTTGCAGAGATTATGAGTTGAATTGATTTGTTGTCTCTTTTTGGAAAAATTATGATGCAATCTAATCCTTCGGAATAGTAATACAGGTTTTTATCTAGCCAAAAGAGGAAAAGCTTTTGGATTTTAGGTTTTTCATTTTGTAGGTTTCTTAGGGTTCGCTCGTTATATTGAATCCAGTTCCAAAATAGTTTGATGTTTTTCATGATTTGTTAGAATTTTAGATTGTTAGAATTTTAGATTAAAAGATTTTAATGAACTTTTACTCTTGAATTGAGTATTATCTTTTGTCTTTTGAGTTGTTATCGTAGGCAATTAGATTGAAGAGTTCACGCATTCGGCTTCGAACACGGTTGCCGTATTGGGTTTCTATTTCGCTTGCTGAAAGGTTTGTTGTGATGTGGGTTTGTATTCTTTTTGCGATGTACACATCGTATCTGCTTAATAGTATTTCTGCCATTACGTTGCATTCGTTTCCGTAGTATTTTAGATTGTTTTCTGTTCCTAAATCGTCGAAGCAGATTGTTTTGGGTTCGTATTCGTATAGTTTTCCCTTACTGTATTTGTGTATGATTTGGTAACCGTCTTGAATGAATTCGAAGCTTATGTCTCGGCATGGTTTGACATAAAATTTGTGTTCGGTTGGTGTTAAGTATTTAATGATGTTCATTATTGATGTTTTGCCACAGCCAATTGGACCGGATAGTAGAATTCCCTTATTGAGATTAATGTTGTACTGAAAGCATGTTTGTTCATCATGAAGAAAATAGGCGATTAGTTTGTAGAGGATTGGGTAATCGGTTTCTAGTATTTTGAAATGATTGCCGTATATCTCGATGCCCTTTTTTTCAATCCAAGTGATTATTTCTTGATAGTTGTAATGAGTTTTTATTTCGTTTTCCATAGCTAAAAGTTTAACCACAAAGTCCGCAAAGGCTAACGCAAGGTTCGCAAAGGATGAGATACTGAAACAAGTTCAGTATGACAAAAGTTTACAATGGCTCTGAATAGTCTTTTTCGGTTGTGGTGTTGAGTTGTTTTGGGCGGTTTGTTTCTGCATTTGTGATGAATTTTGGGGCATTTAATATCCAGTTTTGGGCTGCTGCTTGCCAATCGACCATTGGTGTTTTACCACCTACTAGCCAACCGATGCTTGAGAAATAGTTGAAGAATTTTTGAGCTTCGAGTTCTGGGAAGTTGTTTTCTTGGAAATAGGATTTGACATTTTCGATTGTTGGCTTCTCGACTGCGCTCGAAGTGACAATAAACATTTCTTCTTTTTTCGCGGAACTTTTTTCTTCTTTCGGTTTTTCATTTTTTAAAATAAATTGTTCTTCTTCAATTTTTTTTGATTGCTCGCCCAAGTTTACACTGTTTGAATTGTTTAAATCGTTTGTAAAGTTTGTATTGTTTATATAAGGTACTAGGACTTGTTCATTAACCTGTTCACTACTTGTTTCATCACTAGTAGACAACTTGTTCACTACTTGTTCATTGACTGGTTTAAAATTTGAACTGGCACTTTTTGGTAAAGGCTTTAAATCATCGGAAAAGTTGAACAAAAAAACATGGCTGCCTTTGAATGGATTGTATGATGGTTCGTATTTGATATAGCCTTGCGCATGCAATGCTTTTAGGCATTTGTGATAGGTTGCTTTTGAGCTGATTTTGCTTATTCGCATTATTTCATCACGAGAAATACTGATTGGATTTCTGAACCGATTGCAATTCCAGAATTGAAATAGCGACATATATAAACTTACATGTGTTGGATTAAGTAATTTGTCTTTTGCTACTCTGTCGAAAAATCCGGTTAGGTGTTTTATGTAGTTCATGCTTTAGTGATTAGTGAATAGTAATTAGTGATTAGCTTAACCGCAAAGTGCGCAAGGTCCTTCGACAAGCTCAGGATGACAGCGCAAAGTGCGCAAAGTCCTTCGATACTTCGATAAACTCAGTGCAGGCGAAGCACAGGATGACAGTAACAAGAATTACTTAGAGTTGAATAATGTGCGCTCGGAACTTACTTTGTTTTGATCGAGTAGTTTTTCAATATCCTTGTATGGATAATAGATTATTCCGCCAATCTTGGTGTAGGATAAGGTTTTGTTGATGCGTAAGGTTTGGAGTGTTCCTGGAGAAATATTGAGTAGCTTTCTAACTTCTGAGGATTTAAGCCATTGTTTGGTTTGCTCTGTTTTGTTTTGGAAGATTTCTCTAATGTCGTCTAGTAGTAACGTGCGGAAATCATTTAGGTCTTGTTTAGTTAAAATTTCAATTGCCATAATTTATGTTTTACATTGTTATGGCACAAAATTGTATGCTTTGAGAATATTTATTTCACAAGTCAATCACAAGTTGTGAAAGAAAAACAGGTAATTAATTTCTAATTGCCTGTATATATTGACTTCTATAAACAGGTGAATTGTAATATGATGATCTTTTTCTTTTGTCTTGATACAAAAGAAACAAAAAATCAAGGCACTGAATCTTCAGCGGTCAATTTCAATTTCAAATCCTAAAAGAAAAGAACTCGGCTAAAGCCTCAAACAGCTTTTCTTTTTACGGATTTTTCAATTGATTGACACTCGCTTCCAGATTCTAATGCCATGGAAAGAGGAAGTTTTTATTGCACTTTTACACCGCTGCGCTTTGTAAAAGTCTTTCTAAGACGTTTTTTTAGTTAGACTTTTCGATTGCTGATTTTTTTAGTTTGTAGATGAAATAGGTTGGTGAAATTCCGTTTCGTTCTTTGAATGCACGAGTGAAGTTTTGAGTGGAACCGAAACCTGCTTCTTCACCCAAAGCTTTGTGAGTGTAGTTCCGGTATTTAGTTTCTTTTTTTAGAATTTCGATTATGTAATTTATTTTCAAATCGGTTATGTAGTCAATAGTCCCTTTTCCTCTGTGTTTGGCAATAATCTTTGTAACATATTTTGTATTGGTATTTAGAAATACAGCCATTTTTGATAGCGTCATGTCTTTTTCTAAATATTTTTTACTCTGCTCGAATTTCTCCAACTTTTTTAAAATACCAGTTTCAATATCTGGGCTTATTTCTTGAGTATTTTGTTTGTCGGGATTTTCAGAACTATTAATTTCGGTGGTTTCTTTATTTACAATTTTCTCAAAAGTCGATGGTTCAATACTGATTTCAGTGATTGCTGGCTTAGAAGTATCACGTTTCATTATTTCATCGAAAAGTCTTTTGTTTTTGAAGTGCTTGTAAATTAAAAATCCAATTATAGCAATCAATATACTGATTACACCAAACCCGACTATTGTTCTAAATGTCATCGTATTTTCAATGTCATGTTTGGACTTTAATAATTCTTTAGTGTCATATTCTTTAACTACTTTTTGCAGTAGGTATTTATAGTTTTGGCCTAGAATATTATCTACTTTTAGGAGTTGATCAATGTAATAAAGTTGCGATTTTGTATTTCCTTTTTGTTTGTAATAAGCAATTAGTTTTTCGTAACCTTCGCGCAAGTCGGGACGGATGTAGTTTTCTTTTTTGAATATATCATCTACTTTTTTAAAATAGTTTATCGCTTTATCTTTTTGATTTAAAGCCCAAAATGATTTTCCGATGTAGAAATGGGCAACTGATGCGTTTGCAAAATCTTTTTTGCTTTGTATTGTTGGCAGTACTGAAGTTAATTTAGCGATAGCTTCATTATATTTTTTTAAGCCACAGAGATTTACACCTTCAGAATGGATGAAATACGGTTGCATTTCAAGGTTGTTTAATCTAATTCCTTCGTCAATTCCGGTTTGGTTTGTCACTGTACACCACGCATAATTTCCAATTCGATTGTAACACAAACCTAATGAATGGAGTGAATTGAGGTATGCTCTGTCATTTTCTTCCTTGAAATAATCAATACATTCTCTGAATAAACTGATGGCTTCATCATAGAAACCAAGATAGGATTTGGTTTGTGCAATGCCGTATTTTAATTTATAAATAAGATATTGGTTTTCTGTTTGAACAATGTATTTATCTGCAATTAGATAATTGTCTAAAGCTTTCATTTGTTCTTTACGATCAAAATGTACAATGCCTTTAGTCATGTATGCTGAACCAATTAATTCAATATCTTTTGATTTCTTGGCGGCTGTAAGCATACTGTCCGTATATAAAAGGCGAAATTGTTTACTAACAATGTTAATTTGTGCCTTGTAAGCATGTGTTAACTGAAAATCATTATTCTCAGATTTAGCTTTTTCTAGCCATGCACTAGCATACATTCTTGATTTAATACTATCAGCTTTATAAGTAACAGTAGATTGACTTAAATACTCATAACTTTTAGAAGATAGACTATCTAAAATTTTACCATAGTTATCTTGTGCATTTATACAATGCGAAATTAGTAGCACTAGAACTAGTAAGAGTTTTTTTGTAATCATTATAAGGATTTGGAACTTAAACAATTAAAAATGAAAAAGAAATATAGGCAATGTGGTATTCTTTAGCGAATAAATGTAAAAAAAATAATTAAAAATGGTAGTAAATGGATTGACAATTTGAGAATCTACTTTATAAAATGTAATGTGTTGAAGTGTTGTATTTTACTATTTAATTAGTAGTGTTTCATTCCCGAATGGCACATTTTACATTCGGGAATGATGTACTTGTTGGCTTGTGAGATGGGAAATGGGCAGTTAGTTTTGCTCTGAATTCAAACGGTTTTGTTATGAGCAAAACCAAATCCTAGTTCAAATATCCCGGGCTAAATGAACTGATGAAAAAAAAGTAATCAGTAACATTCTAACACATTAAATCACATGAAAAATATACACTCATGCACACTAATTATTGCCTTTTTTATAATGATGAGTACAGGACTTTTATCTTGTAGCTCTGATAATGAAACTACGAATTCTGAAAATGTCAATACTATTTCCGCTTATCGTGTTATTACTTTGCCAGGAAATGATGCCAACCCCTATGACAAAGCAGGATGGCTGTATAATGAATTGTTCGACACCTATTTTACAAATGGAAATTTGGGTGGCACCGTTTCTCAAATATCGACGCAAGTACAAACCATAGCAGATGCCAACACGAGTTTTAACTCAATTAAAGGTTCGTCTTACCATAACGTTTCAAGCACTAGAGTTCAGTATTTACTTGAGCACCCGACTACTTGTGTAAGTGATGTTATCTCCGCTTCGAGTATGTCAACAGGAGGAAAATCAACTCTCACGAATTTTATTAATCAATTTATTCCTTTTCTTGATGGAGAAAGCAATTGTGATGTCATTTACCAAAAAGTGGTAGCTTATGAAAATGAAGTATTGCTTAACACTGCGCTAACTGAAACGGATAAACGAATTATTTTCACCACAACTTCTGTAATAAGACACTCAGCTTATAGAGCAAGAAAAAAACCAAAGAAAAATACTGATCCTGATTGGGATATCTTCATAGGTAATATTATTGCATCAACTGAAGGTGCTGAATATGGCTCGGCTGAAGCTGCGACTATGGCGCTTGTGACTGGGATTGCGCAGAATGATTGAGAAGAAAATAGAGAATAGAATATAGATTAGATTGCTTCGCGAGCTCGCAATGACAGAATTGCAATGACAGAATATGGGTTGTCAATTATTGGCAACCCATATTAATTTTCGTCGGCATCGTCCATGCGCAAGATTAGTTTTTCTTTTAGAGTGTTTAGGAATTTGGTTCTTTCTGATTTTCTTGCCCGGATTTCTAGAAAGGCACGGTTGAATTGTCCTAATTCGATGTTGAATGCCGTTTCAAAAAAAGTGGCAACTTCTTTTAGTTCGGATGCGCCGTTATTGAAAACGCCTTCGGTGTGAAGCGCATAAATTAATTCAATTAAGCCCACTTTTGAACCGGTCCATTTTTGAGTTTTGGTATTAGTATTATTGCTAATCGTCTTTTCTTTTTGTTCCAGTTTAGAAATCTCATTTTCGATGTAGCTTTTTATCTTTTCGTTTGCTAGAATTTTAGCTACTTTGTAATCGTGTGAAGTTGAAAACCGATTGTCTGCCTGGAAGTAAAAGCTGTCTAAAGTATGCCTCAAGTCGTGTTTTCCTCGAAGGAAATATTTGTTATCAAGGCTTTTATCTCCAGTTCTGTAGTATTTGTAAAATTCTTTATTTTCAATGTAAAACGTTTGTAGTTTTAATAGTTCAAGATTGTAGAATTTTCGAATTGCCTTTTTTGAACCGAATGGTTTGTTGGTTTCGATGTTATATATTTCATTGTAGTAAATGAGTTTGGCCGCAAATTGCGGTTTGGTATCACGAAAGAAACTAATCTCTTCTAATTTGTTTTCGAAGCTGTGTTTTAGGAATTCTGTTTTTAGTTTTTCAAAAGTAGGAATAAGTGTTTTGATTGCTAATTCTGCATAGTTAATGGGATTGTCTGTTTTGGAATGAATGCTTTGCAGTTGTTTGTCAAGTTCAGATAATAGATGTTCGGAAAACAATTTCATAGCTCCTTTTGATTTGATTGTTGGCAAATCTATTGGAGTAGTGGTTGTGTTGCAAGTGGTAATGTGGGTAATTCCCGAATTGAATAGTTGTGATTCCCGAATTGAATAGTTTTTTTTTGGGACGCGGATGAAATGGATTCACTTCGTGAAAACGCTGATGGTCGCGGATTTTATTTTAATTGTGTTATTATATATGATTTGCTTTGCTCGGTTTTTTGGAACACAGATTTAACAGATTACTTCGTCAGTTCGACCTTTGGTCTCGGGTTAACAGATTTACACAGATTTTTGATAGTCGCTTCGCTCCTTAATTTGGAACGCGGATGGTACGGATTCACTTCGTGAAAACACAGATTTTCCCGGATTTTATGTGGATTTTCTTTAAATGAATAGAATCATTCCCGAATTGCATAGTTTGTTATTGCTGTTATTTAGTAATTGTAAGTTCTATTTGCCACAAGAGTGTGGTTAGAATTTAAAATTTTTATTATGAGCCACATTTTATTTTGTATCGCATTGTATTTGGTGTTTATTTTTCTTTTTTTTAGAGAAATGCAACTGGATCATCAAAGGTATCTTGAAGCTGACCGCTTGGCTGATGAACATATTCTTAGAGAAGTTGAGCGGTTTTTGGAGAAAATGAAACAGACTGAAGGTGTGTCTTTAGAGGAATGAATTTGTATGGTATTTTTGTTTTATGCGGTAATTATAGTTTCTATTTACCGCAAAAATGCGGTGATACAATTGAATAATCGCCGCATTTAAATTTTTATTTATAGTTTTTCAACCCACTTGCTAATTTCTGTGAGCATTTCCTCAAAATTGGGTTGACCGTTGTAGTATAGTGTTGCCGTGGCTTTGTATCGTTGAATGAAACGATCTCTAAGTTCTTTATTGTTCAGTAAAAACGCTTCGTTTTCGGCAATGGGAATATCAAGATCTACTTTTGGAAAACGTTCTGTTTTGTGTTCAAAATATTCCTCTGTTCCTATAAATTTTTTGACTTCATCATTACCCAACAGGCTGAAAATGTCATAATACTGACGCATTAAGTTTTGACGTTCTTCCTTGGCTTCTTGTTCTTGTCTAAACTTGGTGGCTACGGTTTGCAATTTTTCGACAAAAGTATAACCGGGATGGTAACATGCTATATCCAAAGCTCTATTGTCAATTACTGGAACTCCCTGCTTTATTGCTTTGTCATAAGCCCATGAGGAAATTGTTATGGCATTATTTGGTGTTACTTTGTCAAAGCCCGCTTCTAGTAGTATTCCTTCTTTTATTCCTTCATTTGCTTCTGTGAATGTTTGGTAATACAATCTGATGCCACCACTGCGGTAGTATATTTCATCATCAAATTCGGTATCTCTTTTTACTTCAACAATTCCGTTTATTTTTATAGTATCTGCAAGCCAATCATAGAATTTCTTTCGAGCTTCCACATTTTTAGCTTTTGTATTCTTTGGGTTTTCATTAATATCAAATTCTGCTGGTGGTTTTATGTGTATGTCAATATCTTCGGAGAAGCGATTTATTATTTTGTAGCCTTTAGAAAGTGAAGTACCGCCTTTGAGTTCAAAATTAAAGTTTAGTTGCTTTAGTCCATACAAAACATGCATTATCCAATAGTCTTTTTCAACTAGAATGGGTTCAATATTCAATTCGTTACCAACAATACGAAGTAGTGCAGCGAAGTCTTTGTGGTTATGTAAATAATCATTCATATCAGCTTGTGATTATTGGTTCTAGCAGTTTTTTTGCTTTTATAGTTCCGTATTCTTGTAGGGACTTTTTTAGTTTTTTGGGATCCATTGACTTTGCTTTAAAGCGTACTTTGGCAACTACTTCTTTTGGGTCTTCTGCTAGTTGGTCTAGGTTGTTTAGTAAGTCAACTAATAGGAATTCTTGGGTTACTTTGCTTGGAAAGTGTGGTTTTACTCTGAACGAAAATGTTTTTCCGCCGAGGTTGAAATCGCCATGGCGTTTATGATTGTACACGGTTTTTTGGTTGTATAGTTGCGTAGTTCCTACACCAAGTGAATTGTAAGCATTGAATGAAGTGAGTAAAAAACGTGAATCTTTTAGAAATGAACGCACCAAAACTTCTTCTTCGGGTGGTGCTTCTCCAAATACTGTTACTTCTGGATAAAAGTATAGCCCTTGTGAAAGTTTTTGTAGTGTGCCTTCTTTAACCAGTTCATCTAAATGACGGTCAACAGAAGTTGACCACTTGGACAAATCTGCCCTGCGATACACTTTACCTCGTTTTAGGTGTTTTTTTAGTTCTTGTAACTTATTCATATGGCAAAGATAGTAAATACTATTTAAATGCATATTTTTTTATTTAAAATTCATGCAAATTAGTTGTAAATCATTTTCTATTTTGTCAAGTAAACGGCGTAAACTATTTGAATTTATTTTTTATATAATTTGGTAAGCATATTTCATACT
>CAZLEU010000020.1:0-32830 GCA_964558625.1 uncultured Flavobacterium sp. | reverse complement strand
AAAAATGCAGATATATTATACCATGAGTCTACTTTTCTAGATACAGAAGAAGCACTTGCCAACAAAACGATGCATGCAACTGCTAAACAAGCCGCATCTATTGCAAAAGAAGCCAATGTGAAACAACTTATCTTAGGACATTACTCAACACGTTACGATTCAATTACTAAATTTGCTGAAGAAGCATCAAGCATTTTTCCTAATGTTTTGTTGGCAGACGATGGAAAAACTTTTGAACTCTAATTTTAACATATATGGAAGATTTAAGTAACTACAGAAAATCGTACGAAAAGAGTCAATTAATTGAAACAGATATTCCAGAAGATCCCATAAACCTTTTTCATAAATGGTTTCATGAAGTTGAAGATTTTGGTGGAATCGAAGAAGTTAATGCGATGACAATTGCAACTATAGGCTTAGATGGTTTTCCAAAATCGAGAGTTGTTTTGTTAAAAAAATACAATGAAGAAGGATTTATCTTTTATACTAATTATGATTCCGAAAAAGGAAAAGCAATAACATCAAACCCAAATGTTTGCTTGTCTTTTTTTTGGCATAGTATGGAGCGTCAAGTGATTATAAAAGGAATAGCAGAAAAAGCTTCTACAATTATTTCCGACAACTATTTTGCTTCAAGACCAGAAGGAAGTAAGCTTGGGGCAATTGTTTCTAATCAGAGTGAAGTCATTGAGTCAAGATTGGTTTTAGAAAATAAATTAAAACAATTAGAGCTTGAATTCGAAGGAAAGCAAATTGAAAGACCTTCCAATTGGGGTGGATTTTTGATAAGACCGATTCAAGTTGAATTTTGGCAAGGTAGACCAAATCGTCTACATGATAGAATTCGCTACACTTTGCATAATGAGTACTATTGGAATATTGAAAGACTTGCTCCTTAAAGTAAGTTTTTTATTTCAAAATTAAATAATTTATGTATTTCATCGATTTAATTTTTATTTAATCGAATTTAATTATATGTTTGTTCAACAATAATTTAATACTATAAATTGATATAATGCTATAAAAGTTTCCCCCAAGTCACTTGAATGCTTACCTACATTTCAATTTATATAAACGAATAATTGTTTTTTTAAAGTTTAACAAGACTTAAAAAATGAAAAGGATAGTGCTTAAAAGTTCTATCCTTTTTTCTTTAAACAAATTTTATAAAAAAAAGATTTTTCAATTTGTCTTGTTAGTTTTAAAAATAATATCTTCGCATTTACGTTATCATTAGCATAACGTGTTGTAATTTATGTCAAAAAAGATATTATTTTCCTTTTTAATACTGTGTAATTTCATATCATTTAGTCAAATAGGAGGTAAGACTACCTATCAGTTTCTAAATTTAGTGAATTCTCCTAGACAAGCTGCTTTGGGAGGAAAGACTATCACAATTTATGATTATGATGTAAATCAAGCCAATTTCAACCCAGCTACAATAAATCCAGATATGGATAACAGATTAGCGGTCAATTATGGAAGTTATTTTGGAGAAGTAACCTACGGAACAGCATCATATGCATACACATATGATCGTCATGTACAAACATTTCAGGCAGGAGTAAATTATGTAAATTATGGAAAAATTGATGGTTATGACGAAATGGGAAATCCAACAGCCTCTTTTACAGGAAGCGAAATAGCTTTATCATTTGGTTACGCCTACAATGTACCATACACTGATCTTCATATTGGAGCAAGTGCCAAATTAATATCTTCAACGCTAGAAAGTTATCAATCATATGGTGGGGCATTAGATATTGGGGCAATTTACATAGACGAAGATAACGATATTAATTACGCACTTGTAATGCGAAACATTGGAACGCAATTTAAAGCCTATAACGAAATAAACGAAAAATTGCCATTTGAAATCATGGCAGGAATCTCTCAAGAAGTTGAAAATGTTCCTATTCGTTGGCATCTTACATTAGAAAATCTTCAACAGTGGAATATCGCTTTTTCAAACCCAAATAGATCCCAAAGTACTTTAGATGGACAAACAACTCAAGAAAGAGTCTCCTTTTTCAATAATGCTTTGCGTCATGTCGTTTTAGGAGCAGAATTATTCCCAAAAAAAGGATTCAATCTTCGTTTAGGATACAATTTTAGAAGAGGTGAAGAACTTCGATTAGAAGAACAACGAAATTTCTCAGGGATTTCACTTGGTTTTGGACTCAAGATGGGGCGATTAAAGTTCGATTATTCATACTCAAGATATACTTTAGCAGGTAATACAAGTCTATTCGGATTATCAATAAATTTTGCCGAGCATTAATTTGCAATATTTTTGGAACCAGGCTTAGAATAATAACTTTAGGTACTTAAACTTTAGAATTTTGAAAAAAATTACAATCGCAATTGACGGATTTTCCTCAACAGGAAAAAGCACATTAGCCAAACAATTAGCCAAACATTTAGGTTATATCTATGTTGATACGGGTGCTATGTATCGTGCCGTAACATTGTTTGCCATGCAAAACGGTTATATATCTAATGCGTTTTTTGACAAAGACACATTAATAAATAGTTTGCCGTCAATAAAACTACATTTTCAATTTAACCCCGAGTTAGGTTTCGCCGAAATGTATCTAAACGATGTCAATGTCGAAAAAGAAATCCGTACTATTGAAGTATCCAATTTTGTTAGCAAAGTCGCCGAGGTTTCCCAAGTTCGTTCCAAACTAGTCGAACAACAACAAGAAATGGGAAAAGACAAAGCAATCGTTATGGATGGTCGTGACATAGGAACAGTAGTTTTTCCCGATGCCGAACTCAAAATCTTCATGACCGCTAGTGCTGAAACTCGAGCACAAAGACGCTTTGACGAACTACAAGCCAAAGGCGATTCAGTTACTTACGAAGAAGTATTAAAAAACGTTCAAGACCGCGATTATATTGATACTCATAGAGACGATTCGCCATTAGTAATAGCAGAAAATGCTATCGAAATTGACAATTCCTATCTATCAAGAGAAGAACAGTTTCAAGCTGTTTTAGAATTGGTTGAAGAAGTTACAGCCGACTAATTTTAAGAACAATAATGGAATTTGGAATTTATCATTTGGAAATTTCAATATTAATGTTAGTTTTACAATCTATTTACATTAAAAAAAACGATTTCGTTATGAGTATAAAGTTTAGATTAACTCTTATGAGTTTTCTCCAATTTTTTGTTTGGGGAGCATGGTTAATTACTATTGGAACCTATTGTTTCAATGCAAAAGGATGGACTGGAGCAGAATTTGGTGCTATCTTTTCTACATTAGGATTATCGTCATTATTTATGCCTGCTATCACTGGAATTATTGCAGATAAATGGTTAAATGCGGAAAAATTGTATGGAATTCTACATATTTTGTACGGTTGTGTTCTTTTTTATGTTCCAAGTGTTAATGATCCGAATACTTTATATTACGTGATTTTTGGAGCTATGATTTGTTATATGCCAACTATTTCATTATCAAATTCCATTGCTTATAATATTTTAAAAAACAATAAATACGATGTAGTTAAAGATTTTCCACCAATTAGAGTGTGGGGAACAATTGGTTTCATTGTTGCGATGTGGATTACCAATTTAACAGATAGTAAAGCAAATGCAAATCAGTTTTATATTGCTGCTATTGTTGCTATAGTTTTAGGGATTTATTCATTTACTCTGCCTAAATGTCCTCCGCAAAAAACAATTTCTGAAGATGCTTCTTTTATGGAACAATTGGGTTTAAATGCTTTTAAATTGTTTTCAAACTCCAAAATGGCGTTGTTTTTAATTTTCTCTATGTTCTTAGGTGCAGCTTTGCAACTTACTAATATGTATGGTGATTCGTTTTTAGATGATTTTAAAAATGTGCCTGAATATGCAGACTCATTGGTTGTGAAATATTCAACTATAATTATGTCCATCTCTCAAATTTCAGAAACTTTATTCATTTTAGCAATTCCATTCTTTTTGAAACGATTTGGCATTAAACAGGTTATGTTATTTTCTATGATTGCTTGGGTTTTGCGTTTTGGATTATTTTCATTTGGAAATCCTGCAGAAGGATTATGGATGATAATTCTTTCCTGTATTGTTTATGGAATGGCATTTGACTTTTTTAATATCTCGGGTTCATTATTTGTCGAAACAACAACAGATTCAAAAATTCGTTCAAGTGCTCAAGGATTGTTTATGATGATGACTAATGGGGTAGGTGCTTATCTTGGAAGTAAAGTTAGTGGTTATGTAATTGATACTTATTATACACAAGAAGGAACAAAAGATTGGCATGGTATATGGTTTTCATTTGCTATTTATGCTTTAATAATTGCAGTCTTATTTGCTATTTTCTTCAAACACAAACACAATCCTGACCAAGTGGCCAATGTCAGTCATTAAAAATATTAATTTTGAAATAGTTTAAGCCTGATAGTTGTTCAAATTATCAGGTTTTCTTATTTTAAAACTATAACGTTTAGTTCTGTTTTTACACTTTATTTTCTTTCTAATTTATTTTGTAATTAATAAATTATGATTACTTTTGCAGTCCAAAATGCAGAGTAGAGTTTCGTTTGGAAATCAATTATTTAAGTAAAAACACTTTTGTTTTTCTATCGCTTAAAGAAACTCATGAAAAACAAAATACAAATTTTTTATCAGCATGTCTGAATTAAACAAAGAACAACAGGATTTTTTAGCAGGTTTTAACTGGCACAACTACGCAGAAGGAATTGATGCGGTTGACGAAAAAAACTTACAAGAGTTTGAAGATTTAGTATCTAAAACTTTTATTTCTACTGACCAAGAAGAAGTAGTAGAAGGTGTAGTAGTTAGAATTACTGAAAGAGACGCGATTGTTGACATTAACGCAAAATCGGAAGGTGTAATTTCACTTAACGAATTTCGTTACAATCCAAACTTAAAAGTTGGAGACAAAGTAGAAGTATTAATCGACATCCGTGAGGATAAAACAGGTCAATTAGTATTATCTCACAGAAAAGCAAGAACTATCAAATCATGGGATAGAGTGATTGCTGCTAACGAAACTGGCGAAATTGTTCAAGGTTTTGTTAAATGCAGAACTAAAGGTGGTATGATTGTAGATGTTTTCGGAATTGAAGCATTCTTACCAGGTTCACAAATAGATGTGAAACCAATCCGTGATTACGACGTATATGTAAACAAAATGATGGAATTCAAAGTGGTAAAAATCAACCATGAATTCAAAAATGTTGTTGTATCTCACAAAGCACTTATCGAAGCAGATATCGAAGTTCAGAAAAAAGAAATCATTGGTCAATTAGAAAAAGGACAAGTATTAGAAGGAGTTGTTAAAAACATCACTTCTTATGGAGTGTTCATTGATTTAGGTGGTGTAGATGGATTAATCCACATTACAGACCTTTCTTGGTCTAGAATCAATCACCCGAGTGAAGTTCTTGAATTAGATCAAAAATTAAATGTTGTAATCCTTGATTTCGATGATGAGAAAACAAGAATTCAATTAGGTTTAAAACAATTAAACGCTCACCCATGGGATGCTCTTGGAGCTGACTTAAAAGTTGGTGATAAAGTGAAAGGAAAAGTAGTAGTTATTGCTGATTACGGTGCTTTCATTGAAGTTGCTGAAGGTGTAGAAGGTTTAATTCACGTTTCAGAAATGTCTTGGTCAACTCACTTAAGAAGTGCTCAAGATTTCGTAAAAGTAGGTGATGAAGTAGAAGCAGTTATTTTAACTTTAGATAGAGAAGATCGTAAAATGTCATTAGGTATCAAACAAATGACACAAGATCCATGGACTGATATTACTGCAAAATATCCTGTAGGTTCTAAACATACTGGAACTGTTAGAAACTTTACAAACTTTGGTATCTTTGTAGAACTTGAAGAAGGAATCGATGGATTAATTTACATCTCAGATCTTTCTTGGACTAAGAAAATCAAACACCCATCTGAATTCGTAAATGTAGGAGAAAAATTGGAAGTTGTTGTATTAGAGTTAGATGTTGAAGGTCGTAAATTATCTTTAGGTCACAAGCAAACTACTGACAACCCATGGGATCAATACGAAGACTCTTTTGCTGTTGGTACAATCCATAATGGTGAAATCTCTGAAATTGTAGATAAAGGTGCAACAGTTGAATTTGGTGATGATATAGTTGCATTTATTCCAACTCGTCACCTAGAGAAAGAAGACGGTAAAAAATTGAAAAAAGGTGATACTGCCGATTTCAAAGTTATCGAATTCAATAAAGAGTTCAAAAGAGTAGTTGCTTCTCATACGGCTATTTTCCGTGAAGAAGAAGAGAAAGTTGTTAAAGCAGCTGCCGAAACGGCTACAACAAATGCTCCAGCTCAAACACTTGGAGATAATAACGAAATCCTTGCTGGTTTAAAAGCCAAAATGGAGAAAGAAAAGAAAGAGAAAAAATAATTTCTCTCTATTTATAAACAAAAAGCTCTACTATTGTAGAGCTTTTTTTATTTTTAAGTATCACTTTCATTATCAAAATAACCTTTAGTTTTAACTTTTGTAGAAAAGAAATTCAAAAATAAAACTACAAAAGATAAGAAAAACATAGCCTGAATACTAACTAATATTTTTCCGTACGTTGTAATAGGATAATAATCCCCAAAACCAATTGAATTTGAGCTTACAATGCTAAAATATATTGGATCAAACCAATGTTTAAAAGGTTTGTTCATATTGTTACCTAATGTATAAAGAACTCCAAAAGCAATTACAATTTCTAAATAATTGAAAAATAAAAGTAACATCGAGCGTTTATATGAACGTGGCTTTGAAAACAAGTCAGACGCAAATATTAAAGTTGGTATATATAAAATAGTTTCTAATAGAACATATAGCATCAATCCAATAAGGATTTCATTTTCTTGCCATTTATTGCGTAAAATAAGAATTGGCAGTATCATTTTTAATAGTATATAAATATCCATTGCCAAATCTTGATATTCGTACTTTATTTTACACGCAAAATATTTAATATAGATACCAGGGAAAAGTAGTTGTGTGAACGAAAGAAATAATCTAACAATTTTTTCAATTCCATTATCATCTTGATGGTCATTGTTCCAAATTGCTTTTATATTCAAAATTCTTTTTTGAATTGGATTATACTTGGGTTTATAATCTCTAGAAACTTTACCAACAAGTAGTTTCCTTAAAATGGATTTCATTATTTTAGTTTTTTTATTGTAAACAGCTCGTTGTGAATTTCAACTTTTGGATACATTCGTAATGAATAATCTCCGCCAAATTTCTTTTTATAATCAATATTTCTAATTCGATCTTTTTCATTGATTACCATTGTATTGAATAGAATAAAACCGTTTACTTTTAATAGAGAATTGACATGATTTATAAAAAAATCTTCAAACAAAAAATTGGGCATTTTAGTATCTTGAAAAATATCTATTACAATTAAATCGTATTTTTCCTTAGTTTTTAAAACAAATTCAAATGCGTCATCAATTACTAAGTTTAAATTTTTTATTTCATCCAATTTAAAATACTTTCTTGCAATTTCAACAACTTGTGGGTCAATTTCAACGCCTGTTATGTTTCCTTTACATTTTATTTCCTCTGCTATCGTTTTAATGACACTTCCGCCTGCTACACCTAGAATTAATACTGTTTCAAATTTTTTAATACGTTCAAAACCAATATATTTTAACCCTTTTCTTAGTATTCGTTGCAAACTTCCATATGAATAATTAGTGTTCTTTGAATCCAAAACCAGCTCGCCATTATTCCAAGTAACCTCCAAAGAATTACTTATAGAAGAGTTTTTTTTGTAAACATTTATGGGAATTAAATAGCTAAAAAATTTGGCGAACATAAATTTGAATGTCAATAATTATATAATATATGCTAAATTTACAGAAAATATTTCACATGAAAAAGAGACTCTATGCATTTATTTTTTATAAACTGATTGGTTGGAAATTACTAAACACAATTCCACCAAGTTTAAAAAAATGTATAGTAATTGTAATTCCACATACAAGTAATGTAGATTTTTTTATAGCATTGTTAGTAAGAGGTATTATGGATATTCAAATAAATTTTGTAGGTAAAAAAGAATTATTTGTTTTTCCTTTTGGCTACTATTTTAGAGCGGTTGGTGGTGCTCCATTGGATAGGAGTGGTGGTAAAAACAATGTTGATGCTACAGCAGAAATTTTTGAGAAGCATGAAATTTTTCGTTTGGCATTATCACCAGAAGGAACTCGTAAAAAAGTTACAGAACTTCGAACAGGATTTTATTATATTGCTCTTAAAGCCAATGTTCCCATTGTACCAGTAGCATTTGACTTTGGTAAAAAAGAAGTGAAAATAGGAAATCCTTATTGGGTTACAGGAAATTATGAAGAGGATATGAAACAAATCTTGCCTTTTTACAAAGGTGTTACTGGTAAAATCCCAGAAAGAAGTTTTCAAGTTTAAAAAGCAAAGATGAATTATATAGAATTACACAAAGAGTTTAAAGCCAACTCATTATTTGGTAGATATATTACTTTAAAGAATATCGAGCCACTTTTATCGAAGCTTCCTACTGAGATTATCGGAAAATCTGTTTTAGGTAAGCCTATATATAAGTATACGATAGGAATAGGAAAAACAAAAATTTTTATGTGGTCACAAATGCATGGAAATGAAAGTACCACAACTAAGGCTCTTTTTGATTTTTTTAATGTCATCCATTCAAATAATGAAATTGGAATCAAATTGCTTCAAGAATTTACCTTTTGTTTTTTACCAATGTTAAACCCCGATGGAGCAGAGCTTTATACTCGAGAAAATGCTAATCAAATTGATTTGAATAGAGATTCGGTCAATTTATCGCAACCAGAAAGTCAATTATTGCGCAAAACATTTCAAGATTTTCAACCACATTTTTGCTATAATCTTCACGATCAAAGAAGTATATTTGGTGCAGGAAATGATGGAAATGTAGCAACTGTTTCCTTTCTGGCGCCATCATTCAATCAAGATAGAGATATAAATGATGTACGAGCAAAAGCAATGAATGTCATTGTTGCGATGAATACAGAATTGCAAAAACATATTCCAAATCAAATAGGTCGTTTTGATGATGGGTTTAATATAAATTGTATTGGTGATATGTTTACTTTTTTAAATGTTCCTACAATTTTATTTGAAGCAGGACATTATCAAGATGATTATTATCGAGAGTATACTCGAAAAATGATTTTTATCTCCTTAATTTCAGGATTAAAGCATATTTACGAAAACGATGTAGTTAATAACAAAACAGCAGATTATTTGTTAATTCCTCAAAATAAAACTGTTTTTTATGATTTTCTTTATAAAAACATCAAAATAAATTATGATGGTAAAGAAATTATCACGAATTTTGCTGCACAATACAAAGAAGAACTTGTTGATGGAAAAATCCAATTTAATGCTTATATAGTAGAAATTGGAGAATTGAAAGGAAAATACGGTCACTATTATTATAACGCTCATAAAATGGCTTATTCTGATGATGAAGATACTTTTCCGAAATTAAATCAAAAAGCGAGCTTTTATTTAGAAAAAAAGATTAAATTTGTTAATGGTGTAAAAATATAGCAATATTTATTCTTTTTTATTAAATAAAATTCATTAATTTGTATTGCAAAATGAATAATAATATAAATTAATAGTTATGAGTAAGTTTCGTTTAGATGAAGTAGATCACCAAATCCTTGATATGTTAATTGATAACACAAGAGTACCATTTACAGATATTGCAAAAAAATTATTAATTTCTGCTGGAACGGTTCACGTTAGAGTAAAAAAAATGGAAGATGCAGGAATCATAATGGGCTCATCATTAACTTTGGACTATGAAAAATTAGGATATTCATTTATTGCTTATGTTGGTGTTTTCTTAAACAATACTTCACAAACTAAATTTGTTTTAGAAAGAATCAACGAAATCCCTTTTGTAACGGTAGCTCATGTTACAACAGGTAAGTTTAATATCTTTTGCAAAATACGAGCTAAAGATACAAAACATGCTAAGGATGTCATTTTTATGATTGATGATATTGATGGCGTATACAGAACTGAGACAATGATTTCTCTTGAGGAAAGTATCAATGACAAAAAACGTTTGATGCATACAATATTTAAAGATATTTAATATAAGAATAATTAATATTATAAACCTCAAGTCGATACTTGAGGTTTTTTTGTATCTTAATGGCAAATTAATTTGATATAATGATAAATAAAAATAGAAGCAAATATATTTTGTTATACCTCCTTTTAGGAGTACTACTATGTCAATTTTCTATAGATTTTGACAGCGATTTTGTCTCCTATTCGGTTAATCCAAAAAAGAGGAATGTTGCCTTGTATTGGAAAAACGATAAATCAGTAATCTTTAGTAATATTGGAAGCTTGAAAAATTGGTTGTCTAAAAAAAATAGCGAATTGCTTTTTGCAATGAATGCTGGTATGTACAAAAAAGACAAATCACCACAAGGACTATATATAGAAAATGGAGTGCAAAAAGTACCAATTGATACAACTTCTGCAAAAGGAAATTTTTATCTAAAACCCAATGGAATTTTCTATCTAACAGTCACAAATGAAGCTTATGTTTGTAAAACAGAAGATTTTAAATATAATAAAAGGGTAAAATACGCAACACAGTCTGGACCTATGCTTGTTATTGATGGGCAAATACACAAAGCATTTAATAAAGAATCAACAAATTTAAATATACGAAATGGAGTTGGTGTCTTACCTAACAATGAGATTTTGTTTGTAATGTCAAAAAAAGAAATAAATTTTTATGAGTTTGCAGAGTACTTCAAAAAAAAAGGATGTAAGAATGCATTGTATTTAGATGGATTTGTTTCAAGAGCTTACTGTCCAAAAGCTAAATGGATACAAACGGATGGAGACTTTGGAGTTATGATTGCTGTTACCAAAAAAACGAATTAGCTTATGTATACTTTGCCCAAAATTGAACGATTCAATCAGAATGTGATGTCTAAGTATCACATTTACAATAGTGTGTTTATCACGTTGCCATTTGATGCAATAGATAATACAGGTGTTTTATTACCGCTTTTTACTGACACATGCGATATTGGATTTAAAAATGATCAATCTCCAATTGAAATTGTTGATTCATTTGCACAAAAATATTTGGATTCCATTTCTGAAAAAGACAAAATCAGTTTATTATTTCGTTTTATTCAATATGTAGAACGACAAGTTGTGCTTTTTGATGCAATTGAGGATGCTGCTTTTTCTGTTGTGAATAACATGGAAGGAAAAGGTTCACTTCGAGATATTAAAGAGCGTGCCGATACCAAAGAATTGAAAGAAGAGTTGATTACTTTTTTAGACGATTTTAATATACGAACAGTTTTAACAGCGCATCCAACCCAGTTTTATCCTGGTTCGGTTTTAGGTATCATAACCGATTTGACTAATGCTATTCGTGAAAATGATTTAAATAAAATAAAACAATTACTTGCGCAGCTGGGAAAAACCCCTTTTATTAAAAAAGAAAAGCCAACACCTTTTGACGAAGCTGTGAGTTTAATTTGGTATTTAGAGAATGTGTTTTACCAGGCGTCGGGTGAAATGATACAGTACATTCAAAAGAACATTTTTAAGGATAAATCGATCTCAAACACCATTATAAATTTAGGATTTTGGCCAGGTGGAGATAGAGATGGAAATCCATTTGTGACTACAGAAATTACTTTGAAAGTGGCAGATAGATTACGAACTGCCATTCTAAAATGCTATTATAATGACATTAGAAAATTAAAACGGAAACTAACTTTTTCTGGTATTGACATTATTGTTTCGGAGTTAGAGAATAAATTATATAGATCTGTATTTTATTCAACAGGAACTATTTATATATCGCTACCTGAATTAAAAAATAAGCTATGTGAAATCAAATCAATTTGTATTGAAAAGCATCAGTCATTGTATTTAGATGAAATTAATGATTTGATAAATAAAGTCAATTTATTCGGATTTCATTTTGCTTCTTTAGACATTCGTCAGAATAGCAAGATTCATAATAAAGTGATAAAAAACATTTTTGATTCTTTTGGAAAAGATTTCAAGAATTATTTTACATATCCGTCCGAAAAAAGAATACAATTGTTAGCAACAATTTCGGGAAACATTTCATTAGATTTAGTCAATGATGAAATGACAAAACAAACATTAGAATCTATTTTTGCTATCAAGAAAATACAGGAAAATAACGGCGAATTAGGAGCAAATCGCTATATAATCTCCAATAACGAAAGTGCGCTAAATGTATTGGAAACCTTCGCATTATTCAAATTATGTAATTGGGAAAATCCATCTGTAGATATTGTTCCATTATTTGAGTCGATTGAAGATTTGAAAGATGCGGATAAAATTATGGAACAATTATACACCAATAAAGTGTATGCAGCACATTTAAAAAATCGGAACAACATACAAACCGTAATGTTAGGATTCTCAGACGGAACCAAAGATGGAGGCTATTTGATGGCTAATTGGGGAATATACAAAGCCAAACAGACAATAACAACGATTTCAAGAGCATACGGAATTAAAGTAATTTTCTTTGACGGTCGTGGTGGTCCTCCTGCACGTGGTGGCGGAAAAACACATAAATTTTATGCATCCTTAGGATCTGAAATTGAAAATAAAGAAATCCAATTGACTATTCAAGGTCAGACAATTAGTTCTAACTTTGGAACATTAGACTCTTGTCGTCACAACTTAGAAAATCTTTTAAGTGCAGGAGTTTCTAATCAAATTTATAAAAAGGAAAACCTAAATTTGTCCGATTCCGATAAGGAAATTATTGATGAGCTTTCGGAAATTGGATATCAAAAATACTTGAATTTCAAAAATCACCCAAAATTCATTCCTTATTTGGAGCAAATGAGTACATTAAATTATTATTCCAAAACCAATATCGGTAGCCGTCCATCAAAAAGAAATGTAAGTAAAAATCTAAATTTTGCTGATTTGCGAGCTATTCCATTTGTAGGTTCATGGAGTCAAATGAAACAAAATGTTCCTGGATTTTTTGGTGTTGGCACAGCTCTAAAACATTTTGAAACTACCAATCAATGGGAGAAAGTACAAACGTTATTCGATACTTCTTTGTTCTTTAGAACTTTGTTGGAAAATAGTATGATGTCGTTAGCAAAATCATTTTTTCCATTAACTCAGTATATGAAAAATGACCCTGAATTTGGAGATTTTTGGCAAATAATTTTTGATGAATTTCAAGAAACCAAACGATTATTGCTAAAGATTGCAGGTCATAAAGAACTAATGGAAAACTATCCAGATGGAAAAGCATCTATCAAAATGCGAGAAGATATTGTATTGCCATTACTAACTATTCAACAATACGCTTTGATGAAAATTAACGAAATCAAAGAGGGTAGAAGTGATGCTAAACTATTAGAAGTTTATGAAAAATTAGTGATGCGTTCTCTTTTTGGAAACACTAATGCAAGTCGTAATTCGGCTTAGTATAGCCACTACGATATTTTATTTTGTTAATTAATTAGAAATTATATGAAACCACAACAATTGCAACCGAATGAATATGCTTCATATTATGAAAATTATATTCATCAAGTTTCCGATGACTATACATTGATAGAAGAATTAGAAATCTCTTTGCATCGCTACATCAAATTTGTCCAAAATATTCCAATGGATAAATTTGACTATAGTTATGCTGAAGGAAAATGGACTATTAAAGATATCATTCAACATACAATTGATGCCGAAAGAGTTTTTGCATACAGAGCGCTTCGCTTTGCAAGAAATGATAAAACAGAATTGCCAGGTTATGAAGAAGACGATTATGCAAACCAAGCAAACGGAAACAAAAGAAGCATCATGGAATTGCTAACAGAGTTTTCCGCTGTTCGGCATGCTACATTGTTATTGTTCAAATCGTTCAATGAAGAACAACTTTTACGCATTGGATATGCTAACAATAATCCAATGTCTGTTAGAGCTATAGGCTTTGTTATTGTTGGTCATCAAAATCATCATCAAAAAGTTTTTGAAGAAAGATATTTGTAAAGTACGAAGTATGAAAGCCTAGGGGAGAAGGTTAAAAGATATATAAAAACCCCAAATTTAGGTTTCTAAATTTGGGGCTTCTTATTTTGTAATTTTACATCAAACCTTGTGTCTCGGTTTATTCTTCATCGTCATCATCATCAAAGTCATCTGAGTTTTCAAAGTCATCATCATCATCGTCGTCATCATCGTCTGAGCCTCCTTTGTCTTTCAACAAATCTTCTTCAATATCATCATCATCACTTGCGACATCTTCATCATCATCTAATCCAGCTACTGGAATGATTGGTTCAATTACAGCATCCAAATCGTCGTCTTCGTCAAATTTCTCCATTCTGCTTGCAAGTTTTGTACTTACTTTCACTAGATAAATAGTGTCTTCAGTTCTAACTTCTACAGCTTCAACAAGTTCATTTTGAGCATTTCTAAAGCGGATAATATCAGTGTCATCATACCCATCAGGAAATTTCTCTACCAGTAAGTTTAAAATATCGCCAGTTAGCTTAGCATAATCAACAATAATTCTTTTCATAAATGTATTTTATTGGTCTAATAAATAAGCAAAAATTAGAGGAGCAACAATAGTAGCATCCGATTCAATTATAAATTTTGGGGTGTGAATATCCAATTTTCCCCAAGTAATTTTTTCATTTGGAACAGCTCCAGAATACGAACCATAGCTAGTTGTTGAATCTGAAATCTGACAGAAATAACTCCAAAATGGTATGTCATGCATTTCCATATCTTGGTATAGCATAGGAACAACACAGATTGGAAAGTCGCCAGCTATTCCGCCACCAATTTGAAAAAATCCAACACCTTTACCAGAAGAATTTTTAGGATACCAATCGGCAAGCCACATCATATATTCAATTCCACTTTTCATAGTGGTAGGTTTGAACTCTCCTTTTATGCAATAGGAGGCAAAGATATTGCCCATTGTACTATCTTCCCAACCAGGAACCACAATTGGTAAGTTTTTCTCTGCTGCTGCAACCATCCATGAATCTTTAGGATCAATTTCGTAATACTGTTTTAACACTCCAGAATTAATCATTTGGTACATGAATTCATGTGGAAAATATCTTTCGTTAGACTTATCAGCTTTATTCCATATAGCATATAAGTGAGATTGTAGTCTTCTAAAAGCTTCTTCTTCTGGAATACATGTATCAGTAACTCTATTGTAATGATTTTCCAATAAATCCCATTCTTCTTGCGGAGATAAATCTCTGTAGTTTGGAACTCTTTTATATGAATTATGAGCGACTAAATTCATTATATCTTCTTCAAGATTAGCTCCTGTACATGATATAATATGCACTTTGTCTTGACGAATCATTTCTGCTAATGATTTTCCTAACTCTGCAGTACTCATTGCACCAGCAAGTGTAATCATCATTTTCCCGTTTTCAAGTAGATGTTGCTCATAACCTTTTGCAGCATCTACTAAAGCAGCTGAATTGAAGTGAAGATAATTCTTCTCAATAAACTGACTTATTGGTCCTTTGCTCATTTTTTTTGTTTAGTATTTGTTATTGTTGTTTAGTCTTCAAAGAAAAACTTTTTTTTGAAAACTACAAACAGTTTTTATTATTTATTATATCCTAAAATTTTTAAAACGTCTTCTGAAGTCTGTTGTTCAGAGAATATTTCTGTTGCAAGAATTCCATTTTTATCTCTATCTATCAAAATATGCTTTGGTTGCGGAATTAGACAGTGATGTAAACCTCCAAATCCACCAATGGTTTCTTGATAAGCTCCTGTATTGAAAAATCCTATGTATAAAGGTTTCTCTTTATTGTATTTAGGCAGATAAACGGCATTCATATGTTGTTCGGAATTGTAATAATCATCACTATCACAGGTCATTCCGCCTAAAAGAACTCTTTCATAAGTGTCATTCCATCGATTTACGGCAAGCATAACAAAACGTTTGTTAATTGCCCATGTATCTGGCAATGTAGTAATAAATGATGAGTCAATCATATTCCAATTTTCACGATCATTTTGCTTTTTTTGATATAAAACTTGGTATATTGCTCCACCAGATTCTCCTACAGTAAATGAGCCGAATTCGGTAAATATATGAGGTACCTCAACTTCTGCATCATCGCATGCAATCTTAATTTGATTTAAGATTTCTTCAATCATGTATTGGTAATCATATTCAAATGCTAATGAGTTTTTGATAGGAAAGCCTCCTCCAATATTCAAACTATCTAGTGTAGGACACTCTTTCTTTAAGGCAATATAAACTTTTAAACATTTTAATAGTTCGTTCCAGTAATATGCTGTATCACGAATACCAGTATTAATAAAAAAGTGAAGCATTTTTAATTCTACTTTCTTATTTTCCTGAATTTGTTTTCTATAAAAAGGGACAATATCTTTATATCCAATGCCTAAACGTGATGTATAAAACTCAAACTTAGGTTCTTCTTCTGCCGCTATTCGTATTCCGATTTTGAATTTTCCTTTTATTTGCTCTTGCAATAAATCTAATTCTTCATAATTGTCAATAACGGGAATCGTTTTTGAATGTCCATCATTTATCAATCTTGCTATATTGTTGACATATTCATCTCTTTTAAAACCATTACAAACAACATATGTATTCTTGTTTATTTTGCCTTCTTCCATTAATTTTTCAACAATGTTGATGTCATACGCCGAAGAAGTTTCGATATGAATATTGTTTTTAAAAGCTTCATTCATTACAAAGCTAAAATGAGAACTCTTTGTACAATAGCAATAATAATATTTCCCTTCATATCCTATTTTATCCATTCCTTTTCTAAACCAACCTTTTGCTTTGTTGATATTATTGGAAATCTGTGGCAGATAGGTAAATTTTAATGGTGTTCCATATTGTTCGACCAATTTCATTAAGTCGATATTATGAAATTGAAGTGTATCTTTATTAAGAGTAAACTCTTCTTGTGGAAAATAGAAAGTTTGATTTATTAAGTCGAAATATTTAGTGTTCATTAGCGTTTGTTATAGATTGTTTAGATTACGAAATAAAACGGAATTAATCTAATTCTCAAACTCTAATATTTGCATAAATAATAGGAAGTTTTTTAGTTTCAGATTTTGTAATATCCAAAAACAACCCTAAAATAGTCCTAATTGAAGTCAAAAAAGCAACACACAATACTTGGAATCCAGTATTGGTTTTTAGCGTGAAAGTGCTATTGATAGTAGTATTGTTGTTTTTTATCATCACGGCAAATGTAAAAAATAAAATAACCGAAATGCAATAATTTTATAAAAAAATATTAGGATAGATAATCTTTAAAACTTTGAACAATCAATTCATTCTCAACAGATTGGTTAATGATGATTTTACCAATGCCATTTAGCAATGAAAATTGTACTTTTCCATACTCGTTTTTCTTGTCATGAATTAGCAAATTTTGAATAGCTTGAATATCATTTTTAGAAAAGTGTAGTTTGTCATATATGCCTGTTATAGTATTTTTAATTTGTTCATATTCCTTATTTGAAAGGAATCCTTTTTCTTTTGAAATATAACTTTCCAAAATCATTCCTATAGCAATGGCTTCTCCGTGTAGAAGAGGAGTTTCTGATGTCAATAAATGGCTTTCAATCCCATGACCTAAGGTGTGACCAAAGTTCAGTGCTTTTCTAATACCATTTTCGGTTGGATCTTGTTTTACGATTTCGTTTTTTATTTCTATTGAACGGTATAAAAGAGAGTTTAAATCATCAAAATTTAAATCTTTTAATTCTAAAAACGCTTCCCAATAATTTTTATCATAAATCAAACCGTGTTTAAGCATTTCGGCTAATCCAGATCGTAGTTCTCTTTGAGGTAAAGTTTCCAAATAGCAGGTGTCAATTAATAGCATTTCAGGTACATTAATTACACCTATTTGATTTTTTAAATTGCCTAAATCAACACCATTTTTTCCACCTATTGAAGCATCAACCATACCTAATAAAGTTGTTGGAACATTGATAAAATCAATTCCTCTTTTGAAAGTCGATGCAATAAATCCGCCAATGTCTGTAATAACACCGCCTCCAAGATTAATAATCAGACTCTTTCTATCTGCACCCAAATCTGAAAGGATTGACCAGATTTCGACACAAGTAGTTATGTTTTTGATTTCTTCGCCAGTTTCAATTTCAATAATCTCAATCGTGGTTTCTGTAGCAATATTTGGTAAAAAAATTGGTAAACAATATTCATTAGTATGCTCATCTACAATTATGAATATGGAAGAATACTTTGTTTTAATGATAGTTTGATTTAAAACCTCATATCCTTTTTCATTAAAATGAATTGAATATTCATTTGCTTTGATTGATTGCATATAGTCATCTTTATTTTCAACAAAAATAACGATATTATATAATTACTATTAAATGAATTTTAACTTATTTTTTTTATTAGCTAAATAAAATTTAATTACTTTTGTTTAACTTATTTTAAAATAAATTAAACAAACATAATTTGAAATCCATTATAGCTGCTACAGAAAAAAAGAATCTATCTGAAATTCAAATTGATAGAATAATAGAAATGGCTTGGGAAGATAGAACGCCTTTCGATGCGATAAAGTTTCAATTTGGTTTATCCGAAGCAGAAGTGAAAGCATTAATGAAAAAGGAACTAAGGTTTAGCAGTTATAAATTATGGCGTGAACGCGTTGAAAATTGTAAAACCAAACATGTTGCCAAAAGAGTTGAAGGTATTGACAGATTTAAATGTAAACGGCAACGTACCATCTCAAATAATAAAATTTCAAAAAAATAAAATGGAAAATAAAAAGCCTGATAGCGTTGTCTTTTCAAATGAAAAGGGATATAATGCAAGTTTGTTAACATACTCAACAAGCGTTGGTGCACCAGTGATTAAGATTGATGATGTAGTTTCTTGGAAAAACAGAAGCATTAACAATGTAAATAAAGAATTTGAAAACAGATTTAATGAACTTAAGGAACAATATGAAAGTTTGATTCGTGAGTATGAATGGAATGAATTGGTTTATAGTGCTAAATTTTCATTTGAACCAGTAGTTGGTGAAATATATCATTTGTATAGAAATAATGATGGAACACATTCTCTTTCATTAATTGCACCAAATGAATGGAATAAAGAACATATTGGTACATTTAAATTAAATAGTGAGAAAAAGTGGATTCATATTGCTTAAAATTCTAACAATGCAAAAAATATATATTAATAGACAGCAAATTGAATTTCTCGAAAAACAAAAAAGAGTTCATTTAATCAATAGTTTAGGCGGATTCAAAAGTGTAGCTTTAGTTGGTACTATAGACAAGGATAAAAAAACCAATTTGGCCATTTTTAGTTCATTTTTTCATATTGGAGCCAATCCGCCACTTATAGGAATGGTTTTTAGACCATGCCCCCCAGAACGCAACACAATGAATAATATTATTGAAACAGGTTTTTACACTATTAATCATATCAATGAAACGATATATAGACAAGCACATCAAACATCAGCTAGATATGATAAAAACATTTCAGAATTTGACGCTACGGGTTTGCAAACGGAATACAAGAATGACTTTTTTGCGCCATTTGTCGCCAAAAGTGCTATTCAATTAGAAATAGCATTTCGAGAAAGAATAGATGTAGCAATAAACAATACTACAATAATTGTAGGAGAGATTACAGGTGTTTATGTTCCAGAAAAATGCTTACTTGAAGATGGTTTTGTCGATTTAGAAAAAGCAAACACAATTACTTGTTGTGGTTTGGATAGTTATCACAAAACCATTCAATTAGACCGATTAAGTTATGCAAAACCTGATAAAGAATTAACATCATTGCTTTAAAATTGACAAAAAAAGAAATAAACATTATTTGGTTCAAACGAGATTTACGTTTTATAGATCACGAACCACTTTATTTATCAAGCAAAGAACCATTACCTATCTTATTGGTTTATTTTTTTGAGCCATCGGTGATGTCTTATGATGATTCTGATATACGTCATTGGCGATTTGTTTATGAATCGTTGCAAGAAATGCAAACCAAATTAAAATCAATTTCTGCCAACATCTATTTCTTTCATAATGAGGTACAAGATGTTTTTCAAGAATTAAATAAAATATACAATATAAATACTGTTTTTTCACATCAAGAAATAGGTAATAAAATAACTTTTGATAGAGATATTGCAATGCAGTCTTTTTTTGATATCAATAAAATTCAATGGAAACAATCTCAAATGCATGGTGTAATTAGGAAGTTGAAATCAAGAAGTGATTGGGATAAACGTTGGGAACAAGTTATGCAATCTGAACCGAAGCTTATCGATTTGAATTCACTTCAGATAGAAAGTTTAGATGCTGATTTTTACCAAAAACTGAATAATTTAGAGCTTCCAAAAGAAATTAAAACCCGTAATAAAATTTTTCAAAAAGGAGGTGAATACTGGGCTTGGCGTTATTTGGATAGTTTTTTAAAAGAACGCTATGTAAACTATAGTAGACACATTTCAAAACCGTATTTAAGTCGAACCGGTTGTAGTAGATTGTCGCCTTACTTAACTTACGGGAACATCAGTATGCGAATGGTTTATCAGTACACAAACCAGCATTATGAAACCTCTAAAAATAAAAAAGCTATTCTAAATTTTGTATCCAGATTACATTGGCATTGTCACTTTATTCAAAAATTTGAAGATGAATGTCGAATGGAATTTGAAAATATTAATAAAGCTTATGATGCCTTAGTAAAACCAAAAAACGAAATCTACATAAAAGCTTGGCAAGAGGGAAAAACAGGTGTTCCAATAGTTGATGCTTGTATGCGTTGTGTTGTAGCAACAGGATATCTCAATTTTAGAATGCGAGCCATGGTAGTTTCTTTTTTTACATTCAACTTATGGCAAGATTGGAGAGAGTTACATTTTTTAGCTAGGCAATTTTTAGATTACGAACCAGGTATTCACTATCCGCAGCTGCAAATGCAATCGGGTACAACAGGTATCAATACCATTAGAATCTATAACCCAATAAAGAATTCAGAAGAACATGATAACGAAGGCATTTTTATAAAAAAATGGATTCCAGAATTAGCCGAAGTTCCCCAAGAATTTATTCATGAACCGTGGAAAATGAATGTATTTGAACAAGAGTTGTATCAATGTAAAATGGGTGTAGATTATCCTTTTCCAATTGTAGATATTGACGAAACACGTAAAAAAGCTAGCAACATTGTATGGGGTTTTAGAAAAATTGATGCTGTTAAAGAGGAAGGAAAGCGTATCTTGAAAAAGCATGTTAGTCATCCAAATAATACTAAAAATGCGAGGAGTAAAAAAAGAAAATCTTCCCAATAAAATTTGTCTTGTCTGTAAGAGACCATTTTCATGGCGCAAAAAATGGGAGAAAGTTTGGGACGAAATTAAGTTTTGCAGTGATAGATGTAGAGGTAAAAAAAATAATTGGTAATATTAATTAGTGATTAACTCATTTAATATCAATTATCTAAATTATTGAAGGATTAAAATGTCAAAAACGTTAAGGTTAATTTTAGGTGATCAATTAAATTCAAATCATTCATGGTTTCAAACTGTAGATGATTCGGTCACCTATGTGATGATGGAGACTCGTTCTGAAACAGATTATGTAAACCATCATGCGCAAAAAGTTGTTGGTATTTTTGCTGCTATGCAAAATTTTAAAAAAGAGTTAATATCTAATAATCATACTGTTATATATTTTTATTTAAATGATAAAAATAACTACCAATCATTTGGTAAAAATATCAGGCAATTAATTTCAAATTATAATTTCACTCATTTTGAATACCAATTGCCCGATGAATATCGCGTAGATTTACTTTTAAAAAAGTTGTGTACCTCTATTTCAATAACCAGCTCTTTTGTCGATACCGAACATTTTTTTTCCACTAGAAATGAATTAGGCGATTTTTTTCAAGGGAAGAAAACCATTCTAATGGAGTTCTTTTACCGTGCTATGAGAAAAAAACATAACATTTTGATGGAAATCGATAAACCCCTAACGGGTCAATGGAATTATGATACTCAAAATCGCCTAAAATTGCCTAAAAATCATAAACCAATTCCACCATTCGTTTTTAGCAATGATGTTTCCGCAATACACGATGAACTTTTAAAAGCAGGTATTAGAACTATTGGAACAATTGACCCAAAAAACTTTATTTGGCCAGTAAATAGAGAACAATCACTTCAATTATTAAATTTTTTTGTTAAAGAATGTTTGCCTTTTTTTGGAAGCTATCAAGATGCGATGATGTCTAGTGAATGGTCAATCTATCATTCAAGACTTTCATTTTCAATGAATATCAAAATGATTTCACCTCAAGAAGTTATTCATAGTGCAATAAAAGAATGGCAAAAGCGTCCAAGTGAAATAGAATTCCATCAATTAGAAGGTTTTGTACGTCAAATCATTGGTTGGCGTGAATACATGCGTGGTATTTATTGGAACAAGATGCCAGAATTCGCAAATTTAAATTTTTTTGACAATCAGAAAAAATTACCGGATTGGTTTTGGACAGGAAATACCAAAATGAATTGTCTCAAAGATGCTATCAAACAATCATTAAATTATGCTTATGCACACCACATTCAACGATTGATGATTACTGGAAATTTTATGCTTTTAGCTGGAATAGATCCAGATCAGGTTGATGCATGGTATTTGGGTATTTATATGGACGCTTTTGAATGGGTTGAAATAACCAATACACGAGGAATGAGTCAGTTTGCCGATGGAGGAATCGTTGCAACCAAACCTTATGTGAGTTCTGCTGCATATATTGATAAAATGAGTCATTATTGTGGCACTTGTTTTTATAGCAAAAATTTGAAGACAGGAGCAAAGTCATGTCCGTTTAACAGTTTATATTGGAATTTTTATGATAAAAATGAAGATAAGTTAGCTAAAAATCCTCGAATTGGAATGATGTATAATGTTTGGAGAAAGATGAAACCTGATGATAAAGCAGCCCTATTGGAACAAGCAGATTATTATTTAAAAAAAATTAATGAATTATAAAATCAGTTGTTTTTAAGTTTTAGGATTCAAGATACAAAACCTGAAATTTAAAACGTAAAGCAAAAAATATGAAAACTTCAATAGTTTGGTTTAAAACCGATTTGAGATTGCACGACAATGAAACTTTGGTAAAGGCGATCATTCAAAGTGACATAATTATCCCCGTGTATTGTATTGATGAATCTTTCTTTAAAACTACAAATTTTGGATTTAAGAAAATAGGACCTTTTAGAGCACAATTTTTAATGGAATCATTGATTGATTTAGATAAAAGTTTAAGAGCAATTGGCTCTGGATTAACAATACTTAGAGGTAAACCCGAAGTTGAAATACCTAAAATAGCACTGCAATATAAAGCTACAAAAGTATTTGCTAAACGAGAAGTCTCATACGAAGAAAAACAAACAGAAGCTTTGGTTTTGTCCGAATTATTTAAAATCAAATGCGAACTTCAAACGTTTAGCACAAGTACATTATATCATGCCGAAGACTTGCCTTTTTCTATAAAAGATATCCCGGATGTATTTACTAGTTTTAGAAAGAAAACGGAGAAAGATGCCATAGTCAGAACAGTTTTTGAAGAACCAAAAGAAATAAAATCTCCAGAGATTGAAATTTTTAAATTGCCAACACTTGAAGAGTTAGGATTAATTTATGAACCAATTGACCAACGCACCGTTTTGCCATTTAAAGGTGGAGAATCTGAAGCCATTGCAAGATTAAATTATTATTTTTTTGAGACCAAATGCATATCAAAATATAAAGATACAAGAAATGGTTTGGTTGGTTCAGATTATTCTTCAAAGTTTTCTGCTTGGCTGGCTTTGGGTTGCATTTCACCTAGATTTATTCATAACAAATTGAAGAAATATGAACAAGAATTTGGAGCCAATGAGTCGACTTATTGGTTGGTCTTTGAGTTATTATGGCGTGATTATTTTCGATTTATGATGAAAAAGCATACTGTAAAATTTTTCCATTTGGCAGGAATTCAACATAAAGTAGTTCCAATTATTAATCATGATATACATCAATTGCAAAAATGGATCAATGGTGAAACTGGAGTTGATTTTATAGATGCTAATATGATTGAACTCAAGCTAACTGGTTTTATGAGCAATCGCGGTCGTCAAAATGTAGCAAGTTATTTGTGCAACGATTTAAAATTGGATTGGCGTTACGGGGCAGCCTATTTTGAACAACAACTTATTGATTATGATGTATGTAGTAATTGGGGAAATTGGGCCTATTTAGCAGGAGTAGGAAACGATCCAAGAGGAAATCGCTATTTCAATATCGATAAACAAGCTACCGATTATGATAAAAATAAAATTTATAGGAATTTGTGGTTAAAATCATAAAATTAATTCTAAAACTCTATTTATATTTGCATAATTAATAAAATTTAGATGGACAAAATATTCAACAATACTGAAGTTGCCTTTGCCTTAAAGAGCGATACCGAACTTGATAGAGCATATTTCCTTTTCAAAATGATTGCAAGTGAACCATTAGTTCGAATAGGCACAGCCGTGACGAACTTTGCCTTAAAAGCACATTTGCCAGTTGATGGATTGATTCGAGCTACCGTTTTTGATCATTTTTGCGGAGGAGTGAATGAAATGGATTGTCTTTCGGTTGTTGATAAAATGTACACAAAAGGTGTTTCATCAGTTCTAGATTATTCTGTCGAAGGAAAAGAAGAAGAAGCGCAATTTGATGCTGCCCTAGAAATGACATTGAAAACGGTTGAATTTGCCAAAGAACGTCAAGCAATTCCATTTGCTGTATTCAAACCAACAGGTTTAGGAAGATTGGATTTATATACAAAAGTAGGCGAGAAGCAACCACTTTCCCAAGTTGAACAAGCTGAATGGGATAAAGTAAAACAACGTTTCGAAACGATATGTAAAACAGCTCACAGCAAAGATGTAGCATTGTTAATAGATGCAGAAGAAAGTTGGATGCAAGATGCGGCCGATGATTTGGTAGAAGACATGATGCGAAAATATAATAAAGAAAAAGTAATCGTGTTTAACACCTTGCAAATGTATCGTTGGGATAGAATGGATTATCTTAAAGCGTTACATGAAAGAGCTAAAAAAGATGATTTTTTTATTGGTATGAAACTTGTTCGTGGTGCTTATATGGAAAAAGAGCACAAACGTGCAGAAGAAAATGGATATCCAACGCCAATTTGTGCATCCAAACAAGCTACAGATGATAATTATAATGCTGCTGTAGATTATATGATGCAACATATTGATAAAATGGCCATTTTCGCAGGAACACATAATGAAGAAAGTTCTTATAAGTTAATGAAAATGCTAAGTAATAATGATATCAAAATAAACGATCAACGTATTTGGTTTGGACAATTGTACGGTATGAGCGATAACATTAGTTATAATTTGGCATCACACGGATATAATGTTGCCAAATATTTACCGTTTGGACCTGTACGTGACGTTATGCCTTATTTAATTAGAAGAGCTGAAGAAAACACTTCTGTAGCTGGACAAACTAGTAGAGAATTGAATCTTTTAAAAGCTGAGCGCGAAAGAAGAAAATTAAAATAATATTGAAATCCCGATTTTAAAATCAGGTATTTTCTTAATTTAAATATTTTGAAAAAAATGGAATTTTTCCTCTAATTTTTTCAAACTTTTTTGCGGTTGGATAGATTCTGTTTGAAGTAATATTATTGAAAAAGAATACAACCAGAAGCAAAATTATTGTCCCAACAAAAACAGAAAAATTACATACCATTAGCCCAGATTCTTAATTTTTTCTGAACCAGTAATTGCTATTAGAGCTATTGCTCCTTTTGGTGGATGGAGTGTTTTTGTAATTTGCATCAAAACAATTGCTAAAGAAACCGCAAGAGGAACAATAATATATATAAAATTATCCCAACAAATGAACCGACAAAAGGACAAAAGTGTTCTTTAAAATCAACTACAATTGAAAACGTTCTAATCTATAAATTATTTTTGGTAACTATATACCTGTTTACACTAATTCCATTGCTAGTAATTTTTTTATTATTGGAAAATATTGCAGAATTAGTTTATGATTGGAAAACAACTAATTCTTTTTGGAAAAAATTTATTCGGAGCGTTTTTTGGAACGATACTTATCAGAATGAAGTATTAAATCTTGTAATTTTTGGACTTGTTGTTGGAGGTCTTGTATCGCTTTATCTTCATCTTTTTGTTTATTATATTCTATGATATAATTTGGTAAAAAACCTAAAATAACTCCTAAAACTATCATAATGATGCTATTACGTAAACTATTTCTTAATTGATGAATAGTTTCTATGGCTAAGTAAGCCGAAGAACGAGCAGTTGCATTATTTAATTCAAATTCACTAATTGGACATTCTGCATAACGCTTTAAATCTTCTAACTCTTTATCAGTAATTTTCATAAAAATCAAATTTTAACAAAAATACAATATAAATGAATATATATAAACTTAATAAAGACGAAATAAGAAAAGAAATTAAAAAATGTATTAAAGGTACACAAAATGAATTTAAAATATTAGAATCTAATGCAGACCCATTATATAAAGAGAGAGCTAAAGAGTTTGATGATAAATTTTATATATTAGTGAAAAAAGGAGGATTACCATTGGATATTTATAATGATAACAAACATATTTATTGCTTGGGTTATTTCGGTTCAATGTAAGAATCTAAAATAGTTCTACAACTTGGTAAGTTATTTGTAATGAAAGAATCTCTATCAAAATTAAAGTCTATTTCTTTACTTGTTGTTTCACCATATTCTATAATGTAGTTTACATAAGCAGATAATTCGGAAACTTGTTTTTGTAGTGTTTGAATATCATTACTCATATTTTTCTTAATTTGTTTTATTTCGGCATCTTTTAATTGCAAAGCTATATTTGGGTTTGTAACTGAAAAGTAGTCTTTGTAATTACCTAGTATAGATTTTTGTGATTTAATTTGAGTTGATAGTAAAATTCCAACTATTATTGTAGTAATGAAATTAACTAAAGTAAACCAATCTTGTAGTGTCATAATAAAAGTGTTAAAAGTATTTTAGTCAAATATAGAAAAAATAAAGCAACCAAATCAATGATTATAATGATAACTATATATATATATATATAAATTTACACAAAATGAGAGAAATTAAATTCAAACAAAACTTAAATTGCTATGGTACTCAATGGGAATACAAAGGCAAAACATACGGCAGTCAAATATTTGCAAAGACAATAGAAGAAGCCGAAGAAATGATAAAAGTAAAAAGAGAAACTGAAAAATTAAATGGACAAGTTATTGCAAAATATTGCTTAAATCCAAATGAAATTGAAGAAGAATCTTTAAACGATTACAAAGATTTTCTAAGAGACAGTTCTAAAGAGTAATTTGCTTATTAACATCTATATATCTAAATGCATTACAAAGAGATATTAAATGAATTTTACAATCGTACTCTCTTTCATATTCTTTATCAGATTTTAAAGTTATATTACCATTAACCCAAATTTCCCAAAAATATTTTTGAGTTTCATTGTTGTATTTTATTTCTAAAATATACTTGTTTATATCTTTAGTATTCATAATTATTTAGTTTTAAGTTTATTATTCACAATATTTAAAGTAATCACATGCTATTTTAAAAGAACCATCTGATAAAAAGTCAATTAACTTTTCGGTTGTAGCGTTAGATGATAAATCATAACCACCATAACTAACTTTATCAATGTAATTAAGTTTAAAAAAGTTAACTGCCTTTAATCCGTCATCATAACTATAACCTTTAATTTTTGCTGCTCCTTGAATGATAATGTAACAAGTTTTTACTTGCTCTTGTAATCTTGCAAAATTAGCATCATACTTAGCTTGTAGAGTAGTTAAAGTTTTTTGAACTAATTCAGTATTAATAACAGGTTGCGGCTGATAGGTATTTGACTGAACAGAATAAGTTTCCCATTGTTTTTTATAAGCGTTATAAACTTTGTATGCTGTCATATTACCATTAGAATCAAAATATTCATATTGCTTTTTATATTCATTCCACTTTTCAGTGGTGATTTGTGAAAAGCAGAAGTTTAAAGATAGTATAAAAACTAAAAGTAAAAATAATTTTTTCATAATATTAAGATTTAAAATTTTTACGAATATTAGTATTAAACACATAATTTTAGTTATTTTTGTAGTTATATTAAACAACTAAAAGTTATAATTTATGACTACAATTGAAGAAAAAATCAAAAATATTCGAGAGATAAAAAACTTTACTCAAGAATATATGGCTGAAAAATTAGGTATAACTCAAGCAGGTTATAGTAAGATTGAAAGTGGAGCTACTAAAATAAGTTACAGTAAGATAATTGATATTTCAAAAATCTTAGGGGTTGAAGTAGAAGAACTTTTGGCGTTTGATAGTCAAAAGTATTTTAACAGTTTCAATAATGTAAAAGGCAATAATAATGGTAGTGTTACTATACAAATTGAAGATGGAGATGTTAAGAAATTATATGAGGATAAAATTGAATTATTAAACAAACTATTAAAAATGACAGAACAAAAACTAAATCATTATGTTGAAAGATTTGGAGATATATAAATATTAAAGTTAAAATCAGTTCTTTGAAATTTTTGAGAAAAAGTATTATAAATTAAATTGTTGTATTTATATTTGCATCGTTGTAAAGATTATGAGAAGTCGAATGCGTTGACAACAAACAACTTCTCAAGTTAAACAATCAGTTAAAAATTATTAAGTGTTAATTGTCACATCCGCACTTATTTAATTTGTAAGTTTTATAAAGGTACTTACAACCTTCCGAAAAAGCTCCTGAATATAAAAGAGCACAAATCACATCACTCATCTGAATGGCGTTTAAGGTTGGTTAAAGTGTTAGAAACTCACATCTAACTTGGCAAAAAGAGTGTCCAAAAAAGACAACAAAGATGCTTCAACTACTTGAAATAGTTGATAAAATGGCAACAAAAAACACGATTTCTATGTGTTAGATAAAAATCGTGTTCCGCTAAAACTTATATATTCAATTACTTTTTCTCAAATTTTTCTTATTTTGACGACAAATATATGTTAAATTTTCGAGATATGAAAGTAAACTCCTATATTAAATTTGTAAATTAAATCAAAAAATTAGTCGTTTTTTACACTAAATTGAATAAAAAGTATTATATTTACTGGGTAATCTTTAATTCAATTTATTATGTTTAACACTAATATTAAATCGGTTTTAGACTTAGTTAAGACATTTAAAACAGAACAAAACTGTATAGACTACTTAGAGCAAATTAGGTGGAATGGAATTGTAGTTAGTCCGTTTGATGAAACTTCAAAGGTCTATAAATGTAAAGACAATAAGTACCGATGTAAAAACACGGGAAAATATTTCAATGTAAAGACAAACACTATGTTTGACAATACTAAAATGGAATTGCAAAAATGGTTTTTAGCTATTTGGCTTGTTACCTCTCATAAGAAAGGAATAAGCTCATTACAACTTAGTAAAGATTTAGACATTACTCAAAAATCGGCTTGGTTTATGCTACAACGTATTAGAAAATGTTTCGGAATTGAAAACTATAATGATTTGAATGGAGTTGTTGAATGTGATGAGAGTTTTTATGGTGGTAAAAATATAAACCGACATAAAGACAAAAAAGTAGAAAAATGCCAAGGTAGAAGTTTTAAAGATAAAACACCAATATTAGGAATGCTACAAAGAAATGGAAGATTAAATTGTTTTGTAGTTTCTAATACTCAAAAACATTCTATACAACCACTGATTAAAAGATACGTTAATAAGGAAAGTAAACTAATAACTGACGAGTGGCACGGATACAACGGATTAGAAAATAGAAGTATTGTAAATCACGCTAAAAAAGAATATGTAAATTTGCTTGATAATACAATACATTCAAATTCTATCGAGGGAACTTGGAAAATAATGAAGAACTCTTTGAGAGATATGTATAATCATATTTCAAAAAAGCACTTACAAATTTATGTTGATGAACACGTTTATAGATTTAATATGAGAAAACATACAGAATCAGATAAATTTAATTGGTTAGTATTTAATTCGGGCGTAAGAACAAAATATAAAGACTTAATAAATGGATAAACAAAAATTAAAAGACAATAATATACCAAGCATAGAAATAAGCAAAAAACAATACTTTAATTTAGAAAGTATTTTAGAGGTATTTAAAGAAGTAAAAGTTGATGTTGAGAAAGTTATTCAAGTAGATGAAGTTTATTACGTACAAGCTAAAGATATACACCCAACAACAGATTTTGATAATAAGATAAATAAAGCATTAAACTTTAATCCAAAATAAAAAGAGTAATGGTGGAACACTACTCTTAAAATCATTCTTGCTACTATTGTTCACAAGAATTACACAGATGACACTCGACTTCTTCGACAGGTATAATAAAAGGATGTCCTTGTGGAGCAATCTCTTTATTACCGTTTCTAAAACGTGACTGACGAAAAATCCACTTGTAGCAAGTGTCGTCATTTAGTTTGTAAATTTCGTTTAACATATCGGTTTGACTAAAGTCCTTCTCCTTTGACAACAGCCTTACCAAAATTCAATAGGTAAACAGCAAGAATGATTTTATAAAGATAATAAATAAAACATTAAAAAATGATAACATTTTATTCAAAAAAAGATTGCAAACCCTGTGAAATATGGTTTGAAAGATTTCGTAAAAAGTTTAAAGAAACTGATTACATGAAAATAACACTACAGACAAACGAAGAAGCATTAGAAACTGTAAACAAATATGGAGTAAGAACAGTACCTTTTTTAGTTATTGGGGAAAATACTGTATTACCAACAAGTGACCTTAATAGACTTTTAAATGCTCTATCTTAAAAACACTTGAAATTGACAAGAACCATCATAACAAGTAATACAATCCGTATTAAAATCAAACGAAAGTCCCAATTCTGCAAAAGTTGTCATATTAAATAATTTTTGTGGAAAGATAATAAAAAATAAATAAAACATTAAAAAATGACAGAACAAGAATTAAAAATCGAACAAAAAGCAACAGAAATTTTGAAGCTTATGAAAGGCTTAACACTTAAAGAATATAGAGAGGTACTACGTTTTATTGATAACGAAGTTCACACAAATTTTAAAATTTAATTTTTTGTATTAAATTTAATTGAACTTAACTCAGAAACAACTTCCCCTAATTTATCATTAACTGTGTTGTAATCTCTATCATGAGCAACCTTATCAGACAATTTAGTGAGTTTTTCACTTATTTCAATTAATAAATCAATCATAGTTTGTGCTTGGTCTTCATTCATAGTAAAACTGTTTAAAGTGAAAACCAAAAATAAAAAATATTTTGAAATAAGTTGAAAGAAAAATTAATCAAGTGTAAACAGGTATATAGTTACCTTATTTTTTGCAGGATTATTTTATGAGAAGGAAATAGTTATAGAATATCTAATACTCACTAAACTGTAAATTGCTTAAGTTTTTATAAATTCCATTTTTGATTTCTAATAATTCTTTATGCGTCCCTTTTTCGGCAATTTTGCCTTCGTTTAGAACTAAAATTGTATCAGCACTTCTAATTGTAGAAAGTCTGTGAGCAATTATGATACTTGTTCTCCCTTTCATTAAATTTTCTAATGCTTCTTGTACCAATTTTTCACTTTCGCTATCTAACGATGAAGTTGCTTCATCTAAAATTAATATACTTGGATTTTTTAATAAAGCACGAGCAATAGCAATACGTTGGCGTTGTCCGCCTGAAAGTTTAATGCCTCGTTCGCCAACTAATGTATCAAATTTTTCAGGAAAGCCGTTCACAAAGTCAAAAGCATTGGCTTGTTTAGCCGCAATTATAATCTCTTCCATAGTTGCATTTGGTTTTCCGTAAGCAATGTTCTCGCGGATACTTCCACCAAATAAAATTACATCTTGCGGAACGATACTCATATTGCCACGAAGGTTTTCCAAATCATAATCGTAAATGTTTTTATCATCAATTAAAATTTGTCCACTTTCAATATCATAAAAACGAAGTAGGAGTGAAGATATAGTTGATTTTCCAGCACCACTCGGACCAACAAGCGCGATTTTCTGACCAAAGGTTGCATTAAAACTAACCTCTTTCAAGACCTGAACTTCAGGTCTAGAAGGATAATGAAATGCTACATTTTTGAATGTAACATTTCCTTTAATTTTTTCTATTGACTGATCTTGATTTGAAATTATTTTTTCTGGAGTTTCATCCAAAAGTTCGAAAACCCTTTCGGTTGCACCAACGGCTTTTTGAATTTGAGCATATAGTTCGGCAATTCCTCCAAACGAAGCACCAATGAAGGTAGAATACAAGACGAACGAAATCAATTCACCAACACCCTTAATTTCACCATTAATGCAAAGATTTACTCCATACCATACAACGGCAACAATAGCACCAAACAAACAGAAAATAATAAATGATGCAAAATAACCACGGTATTGACCGCCTTTGATGGCAATTTTTACGATTTCTTGAATTTTACTTTTGTATCTCGCAATTTCATACCATTCATTGGCAAAGGCTTTTACATTGGTAATTCCTTGCAAAGTTTCTTCTACAATTACCTGACTTTCTGCTACTTGATCTTGAACTTTT